>JAZOCL010000090.1:0-14763 GCA_045596485.1 Clostridia bacterium | reverse complement strand
CACTTGCTAACAAGACTGTTCTTGGAACAGAGATTGCTGACGCTGATGCACAGCAGGCTGCTGACTATGTATTCATCAGAACATATGATGAAAAGGTTGTAGATGCTGTAATCGTTAAGGGTACTGCTAAGTTCAGCAAATAAGAGATTGTTTCTGAATGAAGTAATCCATTCGTTGAATTGATTTAACTTACCTTTTAAGAGAGAAGCCAATTTGGCTTCTCTCTTTTTTTGTGTGTTTGGCTTACGTAGAGAGAGGCGGCTCCTTCTGTCTTTTCTAACGAAAATCCCACTGTCCCAAGGTGAATTTACAGGGAGCGTTTTATATTTTCGGTAGCTTACTTCAATTTCCTGTTGCGGATTGTCATGGTTTGTGGTAGAATATTCATAGTTACTCTTTTTGGAGGTTTTTGGTTTGAAAAGAAAAAGCGGTGTTTTGATGCATATTTCCTCACTTTGGGGAGAATATTCCTGCGGCAGCTTTGGAAAAGCTGCAAAAGAGTTTGTTGATTTTTTGGAAGACTGCGGTTTTTCATACTGGCAGGTGCTGCCTTTTTGTCCTGTGGACGAATATAATTCACCATACAAGTCATATTCCACCTTTGCGGGGAATCCGTACTTTGTTGACCTTGAGGTTTTGCACAAAAAAGGTCTTTTGACTGATGATGAACTGAAGGCGGCGGAGCAAAAGTCTCCATATTTATGCGAGTTTGAGAGACTTTCTGAAGAAAGGTTCAAGCTTCTTCTTCGGGCGTCAACACGTGTGAAAAATCGTGATGAGATCGAGAAATTTGCAGCTGACAATCAATACATAGAAAGCTTTTGCAGCTTTATGGCGCTGAAAAACGCAAATGACTTTTTGCCATGGCAGCAGTGGACAGCAGCGGAATTTGACCAAGAGGTACTTTTTGCATGGAAGTTCATTCAGTTTGAGTTCTTTTTGCAATGGGCAGAGGTGAAGAATTACGCCAATGAAAAGGGGATTGGCATTATCGGGGATATTCCCTTTTATGTATCTCCCGACAGCGCCGACGTGTGGGCAAATCGTGAGCAGTTTCAGCTCGATAAAAGAAATATGCCTTCAAGTGTTGCAGGAGTCCCACCTGATTATTTTTCGGAGGACGGGCAGCTGTGGGGAAATCCTCTCTATAACTGGGAAGCAATGAAGGCTGACGGCTACCGTTGGTGGCTTGACCGCATAGACTCTATGCTCCAAATGTTTGACGGTCTCAGGATTGACCATTTTCGTGCTTTTGAGGCGTATTGGTCGGTTGATGCAAGTGAGACAACAGCCAAAAACGGCAGGTGGATAAAGGGACCGGGAATGGACCTTGTGAAAAAGATTGGTGAGGCAGCAGGTGGAAAAATTATTATTGCCGAGGACCTTGGACATATTACCAAAGAGGTAGAAGAGCTTGTGGAACTCAGCGGATTTCCCGGAATGAAAGTTTTTCAGTTCGGGTTCTTTGGGGGTGAGTCAACCCATATGCCCCATAACTACAAAAACAACTGCATTGCATATTCGGGGACACACGACAATAACACTCTTCTGGGCTATTTGTGGGAGCTTGATGATGAATTAAGGCGCAGTATGCTTGAATATTGCGGCTATACGGATTCTGACTGGACACAGGCGTTGCCTACGATTCTGCGCACAATCTGGCGAAGCTCAGCAGGTACTGTGATGTTCACTATTCAGGATATTTTGGGATATGGTGCCGATACCCGTCTCAATTTTCCCGGCAGAGCTGAAAACAACTGGCGTTACCGTGTGACAAGGGAACAAATTGAGTCGATTGACAAAAAGCAGCTTAGGCGGCTTAATGAGATTTATTGCAGATTGTAAAGAGAATTATGGAATTAGCAAAACGGAAGGGGTGAGAGCCCCTTTCGTTTTTTTGATGTATAATGAAAACCGCGCTAGGCCTTGCGTGGGGCGTTGCGGACAGTCGAGGACGCCTGTCCCTACAGGAAAAGGTTGGTTTGAGAGGCACTACGGTGGTGAAAGCGAAGGCTTCTTATGCATATTTTTTCTTGATTAACAGATAATATAAAAAAAGAAAAACGGAGGAATTTTTATGGACTATTCGAAGGAGGAATATCTCAGTTATATCGAAAAAAAGTCACCCGACAGCAAGCTGTGGAAGAACGTTTTGTGTGCCTTTGTGATTGGTGGACTTATTTGTGTTGTGGGACAGGGAATCGGAAATATTTATGAGAGCGTGTTGGGCTTGAACGAAGAAAGCGTGAAGACGGCTGTTCCCATTACTATGATTTTTTTAGGTGCGCTTTTTACGGGGTTAAATCTGTATAACAAGCTGGCGAAATACGCAGGGGCAGGAACGCTGGTTCCTATTACGGGCTTTGCAAATGCTGTGGTTTCGCCTGCGATTGAGTTCAAGCGCGAGGGTTATGTTCTGGGTGTTGCGGCAAAAATGTTCACCATTGCGGGTCCTGTGTTGGTCTATGGGATAACAGCATCAATTGTGGTGGGGCTTTTGAGGTATCTTTTTGGCTTGGGTGTGTGAGGATAGATAATAGAAAACAGATTATAAAGGATGGATATTATGAGCAAGAGATTTGGAAAGCAAACGGTAAAAATGGGAACGCCTGTGAATGTTCTGGCGACGGCAAGCATTGTTGGACAAAAGGAGGCTCAGGGACCTCTGTCGGAGCATTTTGATGTTATTATGGAGAATGCCGAATGGGGGGAGAACAGCTGGGAGAAAACCGAGAGCAAAATGCAGAAGTCGGCGGTTATCCGTGCTGTTGAAAAGGCGGGGATTGACCTGAAGGATATTAACTATTTGTTTGCAGGAGACCTTCTCAATCAATGCATCAGCTCAACCTTTGGACTTATGGATTTTGATATTCGCTTTCTGGGGGTATACGGCGACTGCTCCACCATGGCAGAGACCTTCGGGCTTTCGGCAATGGCAATTGACGGGGGCTTTGCAGAATATGCGGCTGCGGTGACTTCGAGCCATTTTTGCACTGCAGAACGTCAATACAGAAATCCTCTTGAATACGGCGGACAAAGAACTCCAACGGCGCAATGGACCGTTACGGGGTCGGGGGCGGCGGTGCTTTCGAAATCGGGAGAGGGACCTTATGTTACCCACTTTACATCGGGAAAGATTGTGGACTTTGGCGTTAAGGATGCAAACAATATGGGCGCTGCAATGGCACCTGCGGCGGCTGACACTCTGGCGGCTCACTTCAATGATACAGGCAGAAGCCCTGAGTTTTATGACCTGATTCTTTCGGGAGATTTGGGGCTTGTGGGTAAGGCTGCCCTTATTGACCTTATGTATGAAAAGGGGTTTCAGATTTCGAGGAATTATGAGGATTGCGGCTGCATTATATTTGATATTGAAAAGCAGGATATGCACGCAGGAGGCTCGGGCTGCGGCTGTCTTGGAGCAACCCTGTGCGGTTATATTATGGATTTGATAAGGACGGGAGAGGTTAAAAATCTACTGTTTATGGGTACGGGGGCTCTGCTCAGTCCCACCTCAACCCTTCAGGGCGGAACCATTCCTTCGGTGGCTCACGCGGTTGCAATTTCTGCAGAAAAGGAGTAAAAAATTATGGAATATTTTAATGCCTTTTGGGTGGGCGGCTTGATTTGCGCCATTGCTCAGATTCTTATTGACAAAACCAAATTGACCCCTGCGAGAATTTTGGTGAGCTTTGTTGTGGCAGGAGTTATTCTGGGTTCCTTCGGGATTTATGACAAAATTATTAAAATTGGCGGTGCAGGAGCTACAGTTCCTATTGTGGGCTTTGGAAACACCCTTGCTAACGGCGTTATGAAGGGCATTCGGGAGCACGGCTTTCTGGGAGTTTTTACGGGCGGAACAGCTGCCGCCGCAGGAGGGATTGCCGCATCAATCTTTTTTGGGTTTCTGGCTGCCATTATATTTAATCCGAGGCAAAAATAAACAAAACTTTTTGAGGTATTTTCTGATGAAAGCCCTTGCAAAAACACTCTTAAAATAGTATAATAACAGTATATATACTTTAAACTGAGGGGAGTGTTTGCATTTGAAGGAAATTGACAGCCTTGAAATGGAAAAACAGCAGGATATTATTCAGAAAATCCGACTGGAAAATCAAGCTGCAAACAGACGTCCTCTTGCTTTTGTTGAGACCTACGGCTGTGCTCAGAACGAGAACGATTCGGAGCGTATCTGTGGTATGCTTTCGGATATGGGCTACGGCTTTTGCGAGTGTGCAGAGGACGCCGACCTTGTTCTTTATAATACCTGTGCCGTCCGTGAAAATGCGGAGCTCAGGGTTTTTGGAAATCTTGGGGCTCTCAAGCATATTAAAAGAAAAAAGCCTTCTATGATAATCGGCGTGTGCGGCTGTATGTTGCAGCAGGAGCATATCGCCGAGCAGATAAAAAAGAAATACAAGCACGTTGATATGGTTTTTGGAACTCACGTGGTTTATCGGTTTCCGCAGATTCTTGATGATGTTCTCAGGCGCGGCAGGGTTGTTGATATTGAGGACAGCGAGGGCAGAATTTTTGAAGGAATCACCTCAAAGCGTGGAGCGCTGCCGTTGGCGAAAATACCTATTATGTATGGCTGCAATAACTTTTGCACCTACTGTATTGTTCCGTATGTTCGGGGCAGAGAGCGAAGCCGAAGAGTTGAGAATATTCTCAATGAGGTCAGAGAGGTTGCGGCTCAGGGCTACCGTGAGGTTATGCTTCTTGGGCAGAATGTGAATTCCTTTGGAAAAGACCTTGATGTGCCTGTGTCCTTTGCGGAGCTTCTTGAAGAGGTTTGCAAAATTGAGGGCATTGAGAGAATTCGTTTTATGACCTCGCACCCCAAGGATATATCGGACGAGCTTATTGAGGTTATGGCAAGGGAAGAAAAGATTTGCAAGCAGCTGCATTTGCCTGTTCAGTGCGGTTCCGACCGAATTCTGAAGAAGATGAACCGCAGCTATACCAGAGAAAAATATCTTGAAATTGTGAAAAAGGTTCGCAAAAAAATGCCTGACATTGTTCTCACCAGCGATGTTATTGTGGGCTTTCCAGGAGAGACAAACGAGGACTTTGAGGATACAATGTCAATCCTCAAAGAGGTTGAATATGATATGATTTTCTCCTTCATTTATTCCAAACGCAAGGGGACTCCTGCGGCGGAGATGGAGGACTGCCTCACCGACGAAGAAAAGCACAGAAACTTTGAGCGGATGGTAGAATTCCAGAATGTGATTTCCAAAAAGAAGAATGATGCATACTTTGGAAAGCACGAGAAGGTGTTGGTTGAAGGGCTCAGCAAGACCAATCCCGAATTCCTCAGTGGCAGAACCGACGGCGGAAAGATTGTGAACTTTAGGGGAACAGAAAATCTGGTGGGTAAAATTGTGGATATAAGGATTACAGAAGTTAAAACCTGGTCGCTTCTTGGCCAGCTTGTTGAATGAATTGGAGGAAAAGAAAATGAGAAATACAATTATTGAAAAGGCGCAGGAGCTTGGAACGCTTATTGCGAACAGCTCCGTAACGACAAGAGTTGATGCGACAGGTCTTGCAATGAACAACGACGAGGAGGCAACAGCACTTCTCCGCACATACAACGAAAACAGAAAGGCTGCGACCGAAAAGCTCCGCGGCACAGACCCCACAAAGGAAGAGCTTGAGGAATATAAGAGCTATGTTCAGGCTGAATTTGAAAAAATTGCAGGCAACAAGCTTATTGCGGAATATATCGAAGCCAGCAAGGAATTTGATATGATGGTACAGCAGGTTAATGCTGTTCTCAGCTACTTTATTACAGGTCAGGAAGCGGCTGAAGGCAGCTGCAGCGGAAACTGTTCGGGCTGCAGCAGTTGTCATTAAGACGCTTGCAAAGCACAAAAGTTTTTCAGTTTGGGGGGAAATAAAAATGGCTGAATTCACACCGATGATGCGTCAGTATTTTGAAATTAAAAATGAATATAAAGACTGCATACTGATGTATAGGCTGGGGGATTTTTATGAGATGTTCTTTGAGGATGCCATAACCGCTTCAAAGGTTCTTGAAATTACCCTCACGGGCAGAGACTGCGGTCAGGAGGAGCGTGCGCCTATGTGCGGTGTTCCCTTCCATTCGGTTGACAGCTACATAGCAAAGCTGGTTGAAAACGGATATACAGTTGCAATCTGTGAGCAGACAGAGGACCCTGCTGCGGCAAAGGGGATTGTGAAGAGAGAGGTTGTCCGTGTTATTACTCCCGGAACGATTATGGATTCTGCGGCTCTTGATGAGTCGAAAAACAACTACCTTGCATCGGTTTATGTTGAAGGAAATGGTACAGGAATTTCTTTTGTTGATATTACCACGGGCGAGATTTCGGTTAATGAATTTGAGGGTGCTGACCTTGAAATTCAGCTTTTGAACGAAATCAGCAGATTTTCACCTGCAGAGATTGTTATGAATCATGAGGCCTTTGAAAAGGACGTATTTGTGGGAATGATTGCCGAGAGATTTGGCTGTCCCGTGAGAAATTACTATAAATGGGCATTTGAAAGAGGCGAGGCAGAAAAATCGGTTTCAGAAAAGTTTGGTCAGATTCAGCCTGAGCTTTTTGAAAAGGGTTATGCAATATGCAGCCTTGGGGCACTTCTGATGTTTCTTGGTGAGACCCAGAAAACCGAGCTTGCAAATCTTCGTGAGGTTCAGGTTATTGAATCTCAGGAATATATGGAGCTTGACCTTTACAGCATCAGAAACCTTGAGCTTCTTGAAACTATGCGTGATAAAAAGGCAAAAGGAAGCCTTCTTGCAGTTCTTAACAAGACAAAGACCTCAATGGGTGGCAGACTCCTTAGAAAGTGGATAACAATGCCTCTTGCAAACTGTGCAAAAATTCAGAATCGGCACAGGGCGGTTGGGGAGTTGGTTCACAATCCCATTCTTCGTGAAGAAATTATTGATGCCTTAAAGGCTATTCAGGATATTGAGAGACTTATTGCAAAGGCTACATACAAAACCGCAAACTGCCGTGATTTGTTGGCGATAGCAGATTCACTTGAGACTCTGCCTGAGATAAAAAGGCTTCTTGGTCAGTGCTCGGCAGGGGTCATCAAAAGAATTTATAGCCAGCTGGACGAGCTCAAAGACGTGAGAACGGTAATTCGTGATGCAATCAATCCTGAGCCTCCCATTTCCCTGAGAGAGGGCGGTCTTATCCGTGACGGCTTCAGCACTGAGGTTGATTCACGCCGTGAGCTGATGCAAAACGGTGTGAGCTGGATAAGAAATTTTGCAGAGGAAGAGAAGGAAAAGACCGGCATAAAAAATATCAAGGTGGGCTATAACAGAGTGTTTGGCTACTACCTTGAGGTAAGCAAGCAGAGCGCACAGGATGTGCCTGAATATTTTGTGAGGAAACAGACTCTTTCGAACTGTGAAAGATACATAACTCCTCAGATTAAAGAGGTTGAAGAAAAGATTGTTGAGGCTGAAAGCCAGATTGTGAATATGGAATATGAGATGTTCTGCAAGGTTCGAGACCTTGTGGCAGAACAGGTGGGAAGATTTCAGATGACCGCTCACGCCATTGCCACAATTGACGTTTTATGCTCATTTGCATATGTTGCCGAGAAAAACCGCTATGTTATGCCTGATATGAGCATTTCGGACAAAATTGTGATTAAGGACGGCAGGCATCCTGTTATTGAAAATCTGACACCTATGTTTATTCCAAATGATACCGAGCTTGACGGCTCAGGACGGCAGATTGCAATTATCACAGGACCCAATATGGCAGGTAAGTCAACCTATATGAGACAGACGGCTCTTATTGTGCTTATGGCGCAGATGGGCTCATTTGTTCCTGCGGCTTCTGCCGAAATCGGGGTTGTGGACAAAATTTTCACCCGTGTGGGTGCATCTGACGACCTTTCGGCAGGACAGAGCACCTTTATGGTTGAGATGAACGAGGTTGCATATATTCTTGACAATGCCACCAAAAACAGTCTGGTTATTCTGGACGAAATCGGCAGAGGAACAAGCACCTTTGACGGGCTTGCCATTGCCTGGTCGGTGGTTGAATATATGGCGAACAAAAACAAATGCGGTGCAAAAACGCTTTTTGCCACACATTATCACGAGCTTACCGAGCTTGAGGACAGAATTGATGGTGTGAAGAATTACTGCATTGCGGTGAAGAAGCACGGTGACGACATAACCTTTTTGCGAAAGATTATTAGAGGCGGCGCTGACGGCAGCTACGGCGTTGAGGTTGCGGCTCTGGCAGGGGTCAAAAAGGAGGTTACAAGGCGTGCTAAGGAAATTCTCAAAGAGATTGAAATACGTGACGGCGGAGGAACCGCCAACGTTTCGGTGAAGAAGGGCTCAAAAAAGAAAACTGATGAGGATTTTGGCGACCAGCTCAGCTTTATGGGCTTTGAAGAAAATGAGATTGTTGCAGAAATCAAGGGGCTTGCCCTTGATAATATGTCGCCATATGAGGCGCTGACAAAGCTTTATGCCCTGAAGGCAAAGGCTGAAAATCTGTAAAGTTACTGAAAGGAAATTGTTATGGCCAAAATCAAAGTGCTGTCACAGGCTGTTGCCGACAAGATTGCGGCAGGTGAGGTTGCAGAGAGACCCTCGGCTGTTGTGAAGGAGCTTGTTGAAAATTCAATAGATGCCGGAGCTGACAGAATTACCGTTGAAATCAAAAAGGGCGGTATTGCTTATATCTCTGTTGAGGATAACGGGAAGGGAATTCCATTTGATGAGGTGGAGTTTGCCTTTGTTCGCCATGCAACCAGTAAGCTGCGCGAGATTGACGATTTGTTTGAGATTGAGACAATGGGCTTTCGCGGAGAGGCCCTTGCCAGCATTTGCGCAGTTTCTGACGTGGAGGTCATAACCCGTGAAAGGGATGCTCTTGAGGGGGCTCACGTTACTGTGAATCACGGCGTAGTTTCGCAAAAAGAGACAATAGCCTGCAATGCAGGAACGGTTATGATTGTTGAAAATCTTTTCTCGTCGGTTCCTGCCAGAATGAAGTTTTTGAAGAAGGATTCAACCGAGGCAGGATATGTGGCTGACGTGCTGAGCAGAATTGCACTTTCGAAGCCGCAGATTGCCTTCAGGTATATCTGTGACGGCAAGGAGCAGTTTTCGACCTCGGGCGACGGAAGCCTGAAAAATGCCATACTGAACATATACGGAATCGACCACGCAAAGGGTGTTTTGGAGGTTTTGCACACCGAGCGCGGCGTGACCGTTTCGGGAGTTGTGGGAAAGTCGGAGCTGTCACGGGGAAACCGTGCAAGACAGACCCTGTTTGTTAACGGAAGATACATAAAGAATCACGTGGTTTCAAAGATTGTTGAAGAGGCTTATCGTAATGTTCTTATGACGGGAAAGTTTCCCTTCTTTGTACTGAACATTCAGCTTGCGCCAAGCCTCGTGGATGTGAATGTGCATCCTGCAAAAATCGAGATTAAATTTGCAAACGAGAAAGAAATTTATGATATTGTTTATCACGCTGTGAAAAATGCTATTTATAAGCGTCCTGAAATTCCTGTAGCAGAGAAAGCTGCAATTGGAGAAAAAACTGCAGCTGTGGCAGAAAAGGGTGAGGCAGAAAGACCGCTTGTGACCTGCGCTGACACCAAAAGACCCGAGACGGTGGGCAGAAAAACTGTTGCTGAGTTTATGGAAAGGACTGTTCCGCAAACCGTAGGCGGAGCGTTCAGGGAGCCGCAGAGAGAAAATCCCTTTGCCGGAAAGACAAATGAGCCGACATTTGCAGCGCAAATGAGCGCAGGGACTGTGCCTTTTGATTTTGATGCGGAGGAGAAGGCTGATACTGCTTTGCCTGCAAGGGAGAAGGCTGTACCCGAGGAAAACAAGGCAGAGGAGATACCTCTGTTTGACCTTGGTGAAGGTGTTGAAAAGGCTCCGATTTTGGTTGTGGGACAGGTTTTCGGGACTTATGTGATTGCGCAGCAGGGCGACAGTATGTTTTTGATAGACCAGCACGCCGCACACGAGAGAAAGCGGTTTGAGATGCTGAAAAAGGATTATGAGGAGCGGGGCGTTTCGGGGCAGATATTGCTTTCGCCCATTGTTCTGGAGGTTGACAGCTGTGAGCTTCAGACAGTTAAAGAAAACCGAGAGCCCCTTGAGAAGCTGGGCTTTGAAATGGAAGAGTTCGGACGGAATTCGGTGATTATCCGCCAGACCCCCTTTGTTTCGGATGAGGAGGACATTAAGAGCCTGGCTCTGGAGGTTGTTGCAATCCTTGCAGAAGGCAGACCCTCGGGGTTGTTGAGCTTTGAGGAGAGAATTCTTGACACAATCTCCTGCAAATATGCCATAAAGGCAAACAAAAAGCTCAGCTTGCTTGAGATGGAGATTCTGCTGAAGGATGTTGAGGAGCTTGAAAATTCGGGTATTACAACCTGTCCTCACGGCAGACCCATAAAGATTGAATTCACGAAGCGTGAAATTGAGAAAATGTTCAAGAGAATTGTTTAGGAGGCTGTATGCTGAAAAAAATTATTGCCGTTGCAGGACCTACGGCATCGGGGAAAACTGCCCTCGCCATTGAGCTTTCAAAGAGGTTTGGCGGCGAGGTTGTCTCCTGTGATTCCATGCAGATTTACCGACATATGGATGTGGGAACTGCAAAGCCTGATAGCGAAGAGCTGGCAGAGGCAAGGCATCATATGATTGATATTTTTGAGCCCTCTGAAAGCTGCAGCGTGGCGGAGTTTGTGAAGCTTGCAAGAGCCTGTATTGATGATATTCTCAGCCGCGGAAAGCTCCCTGTTCTTGCAGGGGGAACAGGACTTTATATGGACAGCATTATTGAAAATATTGTTTTTGAGGATTTCGGCAGCGACCCTGAGCTGAGACAACAGCTTCAGAGAATGGCAGAGACAGAAGGCGTTGAGGCGGTTCACAGGCTTCTGGCAGAGAAGGACCCTGAGGCGGCTGAAAAAATTCACCCCAATAATGTCAGAAGGGTTATCCGTGCGCTGGAGGTCTGTCATCTTACGGGAAAGACCTTCACTCAGGTAAATCTTGAGGCAAGACGAGAGCCTGTGTATGATGCTATGATTCTGGGCATTGACACAGACCGTCAGGTGCTTTATGACCGTATTAATCTGCGTGTTGATAAAATGCTGAAAGCGGGACTGGTTGGAGAGGTGAGACGGCTTTGTGATATGGGGATAGGCAGAGATACCACGGCTATGCAGGCAATCGGATATAAGGAAATTCTGGAGTTCTTTGAAGGCAAAGCCACCCTTGAAGAAGCTGTCGAAAAAATCAAGATGGAAAGCCGCAGATACGCAAAGCGGCAGTTGACCTGGTTTAGGAGAAATGAAAAAATCCATTGGGTGTGAACCTCTGTGAAAGATGAGCTTGACCTTGTGTTTGAAAAGTGCAGTCAGTTTTTGAAATAATCTACAAAACCGAACGGAGTTTTGAAAATGGAAAAGAGCGTGAAAACCTCAAGAGAGGACAAAAGAAAAAAGAGCCGGAGAGGGTTTATTACCTTCTTAATTTGTGCTTTTGTTTTTTGTATTGTTCTGAATATTGCAATGAGCTCGGGCGACCGTTTGGAAACAATGATTGTGCGGACGGGAACCGAGGAAGAAAGTATTGAAGCCGAAGGCTACCTTTTTAAGGAACAGACGGTTATTAATGCACCTGCTTCGGGCTATCTTTACTGTGAAGCAGATGAGGATGAACGGGTGAAGATTGGCGAAACAGTGGCTTATATCTATAATAATGAGATTGATTCGTCCGCAAGCAATGAGCTGAAGACCGTTGAAGCTGAAATTGAAAAGCTTTCTGGGGGCTCTGCGGCATCGGATGTTTACAGCCGTGATACGGCAAAAATTGAGCAGACCATTTCGCAGGAGCTCAGGAGTGTACCATCTCTTGGTTATAAAAACCGTATAGAGGAGGTTTCGAAAATACGTGAAAAGGTTGATGATCTTATCGAGGGCAGACGCATTATAACAGGCGAGGCGGAAGCCAAGGACAGCACCCAAGCGCTTGAAAATCTCAAAAAGAGAAAGGCGGAGCTTGAGGCGCGGTACAACATTGAGCGGACGGCGGTTCACGCCCCCAAGGCAGGAGCCTTCACCGCACGTGTTGACGGACTTGAGGAAATTCTGACCACCGAGGCGCTTGAAGAGATTTCGCCTTCCTTCATAAGAGAGCTGGACAAAAAGTCAGCTCAGGTGAAGACCTCAACCAAGGTCGAAGGCGGCAAGCCCATAGGAAAGATTGTTAACAACTTCGGTTGGAGCATTGCGGTGCCTGTCCCCTTTGAAATCGCTGAGGATATGGATGAGGGTGACACAGTTGACATCAGATTTATCGATATTAATGTAAAAACTGTGAAGGGAACGGTTACACGGATTTCGTCCGAAGAAGGCGGCAAGGTTGTGCTGGTTGTGAAGTCAAACAAGTATGTTGATATGATTTATTCATCCTCGAGGGTGAATGTTGAAATAATCAAGCACCACTACGAGGGCTTTAAGCTTCCGTCAAGGAGCATTCGCATTATTGACGGCAAAACAGGGGTTTATGTTATCCGCAATGACAAGGCACAGTTTATTCCCGTTGATATTTTGTATAACAGCAAGGAATGGGTGATTGCTGCCGAGAGCGTGACGAAGGGCTCTACAATCAAGCTTTATGACGAGTTGATTGTTGAAGGGAAAAATTTATATGATGACAAGGTTGTGAGATGATGTTTTATGTTGAAAAAAATCTGACCGAGGTCAGGGATAAAATGAAGGCAAGTGCCGAAGACTGCGGAAGATCGCCTCAGGATGTGAAGCTGATTGCCGTAACAAAAACCTACGGCGCAGACCTGATTAATGAAGCCATTAGGCTTGGGGTCACCGACATCGGTGAAAACCGTGTTCAGGAGATTATGGAAAAATACTCTCAGGTATTGCCTGTGAAATGGCATTTAATCGGACACTTGCAAAAAAACAAAGTTAAGTATATAATAGATAAGGTGGAGCTTATTCATTCTGTTGACAGCTTTGAGCTTGCAAAGGAGATTGATAAGCACGCAAAGAAAATCGGCAAGGTTCAGAGAATTTTGTTGGAGGTCAATGTTTCGGGCGAGGAATCGAAGTTCGGTATCCGTCCCGAGGATTGCGCAGAGACCTGCAAGGCAATCAGCCAGCTGAAAAATGTGAAGATTGAGGGGCTTATGACAATTGCTCCCTTTGTGGATGATGAAAATGTTTTGACAGAGGTATTTGAAGGTCTCAAAAATCTTGCAATCGAAGTGGACGGGCTTGAGCTTGAAAACGTTTCGATGAAGGAACTTTCCATGGGAATGACAAATGATTTTCCCCTTGCAATCACAAAGGGTGCCACAATGGTCAGAGTGGGCACAGGAATATTTGGAAAAAGGAACTATACAAAATAAAAAAAGTGTGATATAATATAACGTGTCGGACTTTAACCGAACATAAAATGTAAATTATTTAAACCTTAATATATCTGGGAGGAAAGAAAAATGAGTATTGTAAACAAGGTATTGAATCTTATCGGTTTTGAAACCCGTGAAGATGATTTTGAAGAAGAGCTTATCGAAAACAGCGAATTTTCAAACAGTCAGGGCTATTCTGCAGAGGACGAAGCCGAAACAGTCGGTGCAGGCAAGCGTGACAAGGTTGTGAAGATACATACAACTGCTCAGCTGAAGCTGGTTGTTATGCAGCCCGAAAGCTTTGAGGATGCCAGAGATATTGCAAATCACCTCAAGAGCAAGAAGCCTGTTGTTATCAACCTTGAGGCGGTTGAACGCAATGCTTCACAGAGAATCGTTGACTTTTTGAGCGGTGCGGTTTATGCACTTGACGGAAATATTCAGAAGGTTGCCAACGGAATTTTCCTCATTGCTCCTTATAACGTGGGCATTATGGGTGATTTCAAGGACGAGCTCAGAAGCAAGGGGATTTTTCCCTGGAATAACTGATGGGAACCTTTAGTGAAGAAAAAATGACAGTTGCCCGTGCCGAGGACACCCTTCAGCTTTGTGAAAAGCAGAACTGTATAAAGTTTATGGGCTTTTTGACTCCGGCAGAGGCAGAGATTATCCGTCGTAATATGCCGAAAGCAGGGGTAAATTCCACCTTCTTCGGGGGCTATCCCGACGCAGAAAGAACATTGTTTGTTGCTCTTCCTGATTACCTTGAGCCGCAGGATGCTGCCGAGCTTGTTTCAGTGGTGGAAATCACAGGCAGAGAGGTAAACACGCTTCGGCACCCCGCTTTTTTGGGAAGCCTTTTGGGACTGGGAATCAAAAGGGAGAAGCTTGGTGATATTCTTGTTCTTGAGGACAGATGTCTGGTTTTTGTGGTGGAAAACATTGCCGATTACATTGCCGAAAACCTTGACAAGGTTGGTCGCAAGGGTGTGAAGGTCAGACGGGTAAACTTGGATGAAGTTGAAATTCCGCCCAGAAGGGTGGATAATATAAATGCAACCGTGGCAGGGCTTCGCCTTGATTGCGTTGTTGCGGCGGCAGCCAAGACCTCAAGGTCTGCGGCCCTGAGCTATATCTCGGAGGGCAGAGTCTTTGTGAACTGGACTGAAGAGGACAGCCCTTCCTTCAAAATGAAGCCGGGAGATGTGTTTTCGGTGAGAGGACTGGGAAGATTCAGGTTGACCGAAGAAATCAAGGAAACAAAAAAAGGAAGACTCAGCGTTTGTATCGAAAAAATGGTATAGACGGGTCTTTCAACAAAATTCAA
>JAZOCL010000089.1:0-60443 GCA_045596485.1 Clostridia bacterium | reverse complement strand
TAGCTTTCATCATTGCTCTAACCTTCAGGGGCAGACCATAAAGGTTGATAAAGCCTTCGCTGTCCTTGTGGCTGTAGAGCTCCTTACTGTCGCCGAATGATGCGATGTCTTCGTTATAAAGTGAATACTCAGACTTTGCGCCTGCAGGTGTGCAGCTGCCCTTGTAGAGCTTGAGTCTTACTGTACCTGTCACATATTTATCCATTTCGTCATACATAGCTGACATAGCTTCACGGAGAGGTGTGAACCACTTTCCGTCATAAACCAGCTGTGAGAACTGTGTCTGGCTCATTCTCTTGAACGCCTGAGTATCACGGTCAAGACAGAGGTATTCAAGCTCCTGAATAGCAGTATAAAGAATTGTGCCGCCGGGAGTTTCATAAACGCCTCTTGACTTCATACCAACAAGACGGTCTTCAACGATGTCTGCAATACCAACGCCGTTTGCGCCGCCAAGCTCGTTGAGCTTTTCAACCAATGCAACGGGAGCCATTTTTTCGCCGTTTACTGCAACGGGCTCACCTGCAACAAACTCAATTTCAACATATGTGGGCTCGTCTGGAGCCTGCTCGGGTGAAACGCCCAGCTTCAAAAGGCTGTCAAGCTGAGGCTCGTTCCAGGGGTCTTCCAAATCCATACCCTCGTGGCTGATGTGCCAGATGTTTCTGTCACGTGAATAAAGATCCTTTTTTGTAACAGGGATTTCAATTCCGTGAGAGTTTGCATAGTCAACTGCATCTTCTCTGGACTTGATGTCCCAGATTCTCCAGGGAGCAATAATCTTGAGTGAGGGGTCAAGAGCCTTGATACCCAGCTCAAAACGTACTTGGTCGTTACCCTTGCCTGTTGCACCGTGGCAGATTGCAACTGCTCCTTCCTTCTGCGCAATTTCAACCAGTCTCTTTGCAATAATGGGTCTTGCGTGTGATGTACCGAGAAGGTACTTGCCTTCATACATTGCGCCAGACTTGAGTGTGGGGAATATGTAATCCTTAACATATTCATCTCTCAAATCTTCTATGTAGCACTTAAGTGCACCCGAACGGATTGCTCGTTCTTCGAGTCCGTCTGTTTCCTTGCCCTGACCAACGTCACCGCAAACGCAGACAACATCATAGTCATAGTTCTCTTTGAGCCACTGAATGATAATTGATGTGTCAAGTCCGCCTGAGTACGCCAGTACAACCTTATCTTTTGCCATTTCAAAAACCTCCGTTTATATCTGACCATAGGTCAAAAAATACTTGTTTTATTTCACGAAATATATTATAATGTAACCTGTGGAAAATTGCAATAGTTTTTTTCAACTTTTATGCAACTTTATGCAAAAATAATGAATTTTTATGCATCAATTGGATTTTTATATGCATTTTTGAATGGAAGGTAAAAAAAATGAGGATTTTAGGGATTGACCCGGGCTATGCAATTGTGGGCGTTGGGGTTGTTGACTTTGAAGGTAATCACTTTACAGTTGTGGAATACGGTGCCATCACCACCGAGGCAGGCGAGAATATGTTCGACCGCCTGAAAAAGATTTACGATGACCTTGTTGAGGTTATCGAAAGAGTGAAGCCCGAGGCTATGGCTATTGAAGAGCTGTTCTTCAACAGCAACCAGAAAACCGCCATAAATGTGGCTCAGGCACGAGGTGTTCTTGTGCTTGCGGCAAAAAACTGCGGCGTCCCGATTTTTGAATACACTCCCCTTCAGGTAAAGCAGGCGGTTGTGGGATACGGACGTGCCGAAAAGAAGCAGGTTCAGCAAATGACAAAGGCAATTCTCAACTTAGAAAGCGTTCCAAAGCCCGACGACACAGCCGACGCTCTTGCCATTGCAATATGCCACGCACATTCATACAGAGCATCCAGATGGTAAAATAATGTTATTTTCGGTCTTGTTTTTTATAGAAAATAATGATATAATATTATGATGTATTAATATATGTAGGGAAGGGATTTATCCCTTTCGCCGCAGGAAAGGCAAAAAGGCTTATGTTTTATTATATATCGGGCACACTTACCCTGAAAACCGACAGCTTTGCAGTTATTGATGCAAGCGGTGTGGGCTATAAGCTTTATGCAAGCACCACGACTCTTGAAGCTCTGGGCGAGGTAGGCTCGCAGGCTATGCTTTATACCTATGCAAACTTCAAGGCTTCCGCCGACATATTCGACATTTACGGCTTTGCCACAACCGAAGAACTGAACCTTTTTGAAATGATTATCGGGGTCTCTCGTGTGGGCGCAAAAACAGCAATCGCTCTTCTTTCAAACATTTCGCCCTCAAAGTTTGCTTTGTGCGTTGTAACAAACGACTATAAGTACATTGCAAGCAAAACCCCGGGGCTTGGTGCAAAGGGCGCCGAGCGCATTGTTCTTGAGCTAAAGGACAAATTCAAGGGTGTGGACATTGGCGACATTTCTGCCGGCGAGGTTGTTGATGTATACCACGGCGGCGACTCCGAAGCCGACGAGGCTGTCAGCGCTCTTATGGTCTTAGGCTATTCTGCACAGGAGGCCAAGCGTGCTGTAAGCGGCACAAAGGGCTCTGTTGAAGAAATTGTGAAGGAAGCCCTTAAAAAACTGATGAAAGGTTAGCGCCTTATGGATTTTGAAAACGAAAACAGAATTATAACCTCCGGCGAAATTAACGGAGACAGCGAAATTGAATACAGTCTCAGACCAAAGCTTTTGAAGGATTACATCGGTCAGAAAAAGGCAAAGGAAAACCTAAGGGTTTTTATGGATGCGGCAAAAAAGCGCGGCGAGCCCCTTGACCACGTTCTGCTTTACGGTCCTCCGGGACTTGGCAAAACCACCCTTGCAGGAATAATCGCCAACGAAATGGGTGTGAATATCCGCATCACATCCGGTCCCGCAATCGAAAAGCAGGGCGACCTTGCGGCACTTCTCACCAATCTTTCAGAAAACGATATTTTGTTCATTGACGAAATTCACCGTCTCAATCGCAGCGTCGAAGAAATTCTTTATCCTGCAATGGAAGACGGTGCATTGGACATAATTATAGGAAAGGGTCCCTCTGCCCGTTCAATCCGTCTTGACCTTCCAAAATTCACTCTTATCGGCGCAACCACCAAGGCAGGTGCACTCACAGCGCCCCTTCGTGACCGTTTTGGAGTTATCAGCCGCCTTGAAATGTATACCAAAGAGGACCTTCAGATGATTATTGCACGCAGCGCAGGCATTTTGGGCATTGAAATTACTAACGGCGGAGCAGCAGAAATTGCATCACGCTCACGGGGAACCCCGAGAGTTGCAAACCGACTGCTGAAGCGTGTCCGTGACTTTGCCGAGGTTGAATCGAATGGTGTTATAACAGATCAGGTCGCAGATTTTGCCCTGAAAAAGCTTGAAGTTGACAATCTTGGGCTCGACGCAATCGACAAGACAATGATTGAAACGATTATCAGGTTCTATGACGGCGGTCCTGTGGGTCTTGACACCATTGCCGCAACGGTAGGCGAAGAAAGCTCAACCATTGAAGATGTTTATGAGCCCTATCTTATGCAGATTGGCTTTATCAACCGCACCCCCAGAGGCAGAATGGTGACAAGACTTGCTTATGAGCATTTTAATCTCCCCTTCAGCGGCGGAGAAACCGACGAAAAATAACCTACTGAAAGGATTTGATATAATATGGAAAAGAAAAAATTCTATCTGACTACAGCCATTGCATATACCTCAAGAAAGCCCCACATCGGCAACACCTATGAGGTTGTGCTTTCGGATGCAATTGCCAGATTTAAGCGTTTTGAAGGCTATGATGTGTTCTTTCTGACAGGTACAGACGAGCACGGTCAAAAAATCGAACAGCTCGCAAACGAAAGTGGCATCTCTCCTCAGGAATATGTTGACGGCGTTGCAGGCGAAATCCGTTCAATCTGGGATTTGATGAATTCATCCTACGACAAGTTCATCAGAACAACCGACGATTATCACGTGGCAAGCGTTCAGCAGATTTTCAAAAAGCTCTATGAACAGGGCGACATCTACAAGGATTCTTACACAGGCTGGTACTGCACCCCCTGTGAATCCTTCTGGACAGACACCCAGCTGGCTGACGGAAAGTGCCCCGACTGTGGACGTGAGGTTCACAAGGGTAACGAAGAAGCATACTTCTTCAAAATGAGCAAGTATCAGGCAGCTCTCGAAAAGCACATCGAAGAAAACCCTGACTTCATTCAGCCCGAATCACGCAAGAAGGAAATGATTAACAACTTCATTAAGCCCGGAATCCAGGATTTGTGCGTTTCAAGAACAAGCATCAAGTGGGGAATCCCCGTTACCTTTGACGAAAAGCACACCATTTATGTCTGGCTGGATGCCCTCACAAACTACATCAACGCACTTGGCTACACTCCCGACTCAAAGGACGAGCTCTACAACAAATACTGGCCCGCTGATGTGCATATTATCGGCAAGGACATTTTGAGATTTCACACAATCTACTGGCCTATATTTCTTATGGCTCTTGGTGAGCCTCTGCCAAAGAAGGTTTTCGGTCATCCCTGGCTTCTCAGCGGCGAGGACAAAATGAGTAAATCTCTTGGCAACGTTATCTATGCCGATGACCTGGTACGTCACTTCGGAACAGACGCAATCAGATATTATCTGCTCCGTGAAATGCCCTATGCACAGGACGGCACAATCACATATGAAAAAATTGTAAGCTCATATAACACAGACCTTGCAAACGTTCTCGGCAACCTTGCAAACAGAACTGTTGCAATGGTGAATAAATACTTCGGCGGAATTGTTCCCGAGAAGGATGCTGCAACCGACTTCGATGCAGACCTGGCAGCCGTTGCCGAAAAGGCAAAAGCCGATGTTGTGGCACTTATGGACGAATTCCGCACAGCAGATGCACTTGAGGCTCTCTGGTCAATTGCAAACCGTGCAAACAAATATATTGACGAAACAATGCCCTGGGCTCTTGCCAAGGACGAGTCACAAATCGGAACTCTCAAAACCGTTATGTATAACCTGGTTGAAGCTCTCCGTTGGATTGGCTCACTTCTTGCTCCCTTTATGCCCGAAACTGCAGAGAAGCTTATCGCAGCTCTTGGCACAGACCCATACACCCTTGAGGAGCTTGTGAGCTTCGGCACAGCAAAGGCAGGTCAAAAAGTTGGTGAGGCTGCAATGCTCTTTGCAAGAATTGATACGGAGAAAAAGCTTGCCGAAATCGAAGAAGAAAACGCAGCAAACACTGCTCCCCAAATTGAAATTGAGCCCTTCAAGGCAGACATTGACTTTGAAAGGTTTCTTGACCTTGACATCCGCGTGGGAAAGGTTCTTGAATGTGAGCCTGTTCCAAAATCATCAAAGCTTCTGAGATTTACAATCGAAACAGGCAGCGAGACCCGTCAGATTCTTTCGGGCGTTGCAAAGTTCTGTAAGCCCGAAGAAATGATTGGCAAAAACGTTCTGTTTGTTGCAAACTTTCCGCCCAGAAAAATGATGGGTCTGGAGTCAAACGGAATGATTCTCAGCGCAGAATACAAAGACAGCCTGAATGTTATCACAGTTGACAAGGCTATTCAAAGCGGAGCACAGATAGTTTAAACGGCACAAAAAGTGTGCAAGACGATTTAGTATTTATGGAGGACATTATGAGTATTTTCAACAAGACAGATATACTTCTGCCTGAGTGTGTCAATATGGAAAAATGGAGTGTTGTTGCCTGTGACCAATACACAGCGCAGCCCGAATATTGGAACGGCGTTGCAGAGTTTGTGGGCGACAGTCCCTCAACTCTCAACCTTGTGTATCCCGAAGCCTTTCTTTCAGAAGGCGATGCTCGTATTGAAAAAATCAACAACGCAATGAAGGACTATCTTTCAAAAAACATCTTTTCACCCCTGAAAAGCAGTCTCATTTACGTCGAAAGAACAATGAACAGCGGAAAAATCCGCCGTGGCGTGGTTGGTGCTGTCGACCTTGAGGAATACGATTTTTCAAAGGGTTCAAAAAGTGCAATCAGAGCAACCGAGGGTACCATTATCGAGAGAATCCCCCCCAGGGTGAAAATCCGCGAGAACGCACCCCTGGAGCTTCCGCACGTACTTCTTCTCTTCAATGACGAGAACGACTATATCATCGGCAGAATTGAAAAAACAAAGCCTCTTTATGACTTTGACCTGATGGAAGGCGGTGGTCACATTGCAGGCTGGCATATTTCAGGTGACGACGCCGATGCAATCTTAGGCAGAATCGAAAAGTTTTCAAAAACCGCTCCCGATAATCTGGTTTTTGCCGTGGGCGACGGGAACCATTCTCTGGCAACCGCAAAAACCTGTTGGGAAAACCTCAAAAAGACTCTATCGGAAGAAGAGCAGAAAAATCATCCTGCACGCTTCTGTCTTGTAGAAATTGAAAACATCCACGACAAGGCTCTTGAGTTTGAACCCATTCACAGAGTAGTCTTTGGCGTAAGCCTTGACCAAATGCTTGCCGACCTTGGTGAATACTACGAAACCTCAGAATATGTTTCGGGAATTTCTCAGGAGTTGGTTCTGGTGTCGGGCAAAAGAACCGAAACCGTTCAGGTTCTCAATCCCTCGTCAAACCTCACGGTGGGAACACTTCAAAAGTTTCTTGACGACAAGGGCTATGACCTTGACTACATCCACGGCGATGATGTGGTGCGAAAGCTCTCTGACCGCAGTGATGCGGTTGGTTTCATTCTTCCATGCCCCAAAAAGTCGGAGCTTTTTGAAACGGTAATTCTTGACGGCGCCCTCCCCAGAAAGACCTTCTCTATGGGCGAAGCAAACGAAAAGCGCTTCTATCTTGAAGCAAAAAAAATAGTCTGAAAAACAGAATGCAAAATGACATTCTCTGCAAGTGAATACGCAGGGTGCGGCGGTTTTCGACGCACCGTTTTTTCGGAATTTAAATAAAGAAATCTTTATTCACAGGTGACAAAATGGAAAGAAATCTCAATTTCAGGCACACAAAGCTTGCCTGCTATATTGGCTCATTTTCTCAGGCAATTGTCTGCAACTTTATGCCCCTTCTCTTTGTTATATTCAATCAGGACTACAAAATTGCTCTGTATCTTGTGACCCTTCTTGCTACGGTGAATTTTGTTATGCAGTTCACTATGGATTTTGTATCTCTGTTTTTCATTGACAGGGTGAGCTACCGCACAACAATCATTACCGCTCATCTTCTGGCAGGGGCGGGCTTCTTGGTTCTGGGTCTGATTGTTCCAAATGCAGAGCATATATATGCCGCAATCATCTTTTCGGTTCTGCTGTTTTCGGCAGGCGGCGGAATTTTCGAGGTTCTTATCAGCCCTATTATGGAGGCCTGCCCTTCGGACAACAAGGCGGCATCAATGAGCTTTTTGCACTCAATGTACGGCTTCGGATGCGTGGCGGTTATAATCATTACAAATGTTCTGCTTTTTGTCTTTGGAAAAGAAAACTGGTACCAAATCGCAATCATCTGGGCGGTTATTCCTCTTCTTAACGCCCTGTATTTCTTTTTTGTTCCAATCAACAAGGTGGTGGAAAACAACGAAAGAATGCCTATGCACAAGCTCATCAAGCGAAAGAGCTTTCTTATCTTCTTTCTCATTATGTTCTGCAGCGGTGCAACCGAAATTGCAATGAGTCAATGGGCTTCTGCCTTTGCCGAAAGCTCTCTTGGCATCTCAAAGGCGCTGGGTGACATTTTGGGTCCCTGCATCTTTGCGCTTATGCTGGCTTTTTCAAGAGTTCTCTACTCAAAGCTGGCAAACAGAATAAATCTTGCAAAATACCTTCTATTCTGCGGAATTGCAACTGTTTTTCTATACATATTCGCAGCGGTTCTCCCCTTCAGATTTGCAGCGATTACAGCTTGCGGTCTCTGCGGCTTTACCGCAGGAATTATGTGGCCCGGAACAATTTCGCTGGCTGCAAAAACCTATCCCACAGGCGGCGCCGCAATGTTCGGGCTTTTTGCCCTTGCGGGTGATTTGGGCTGCACTCTCGGTCCCACTACTGTTGGTATGGTTTCATCAGCCTTCGGCGGCGACCTTCGCACAGGGCTTCTGATTTCCTGTGTCTTCCCCATTCTTTTGGTGGGCGGAGTTTCTCTGTTGATGAAGCGTGTGAAAAAACATCCCGAAATTAATATTTAGATTTTTCAGCAAATCGGTGTGCTAAATGCGCACCGATTTTTGTTTTTGCACATTCATCTGCCCTCAAAACCTTCGAAGAAATGAGCCCCTCCATTGCAAACAGGGCTAACCTTTTATTTCCGCCCATATTCGTCGATTTTCGTCAAAAATCAGCGGTCCGGGTTCTTGACATTAACCGTCAAATAATATATAATTATAATGAGAATTTAGGGTAACGGTATTCTAGTCAGTTATCTCGTTTCCCAGGGCGGGCCTAAAAATTCGCCGAAGGGCATATCGATGAAGTTCCTTGTGCGTGCTTGCGACGCCCAGTCGTGGGTGTGTGCTGGGAGTTAAGGTTTAGGGGCGATCCACAACGGCATGTGGGCGTTGACCCCTTTTCCGCGGAGGCCTGTGACCGTGTAATGGATGGGACATCCCGCCGTTATACGTATCAGGTTAAAACCTGCGTTGCGGTACCATTTTGGTGCTGTGGGCAGTGTAGCCTGCCTTGAGTGGATATGGTGAATAATTGTTCAGACCGTTGTTTCACGGCCATGGAACAACTGTTATTGCTTTTTGAAACCATATTTGCAAAAGAGGCTAAGAAACGATGGTGACTGTTGAGGAAAACTCCTAGACCGGTCTCGGAATGTATCCGGTGCATATGCAGGATTGTAGTGTGTACTGAGTGGCAATCAGGTAACGCTTGAACGATTTTTTCGTTCAGCCGGCAACGAAGCGTGGCAGACTTTAAACGGAAACATCCCCTTTGGCGACAATCGGGAAGTCTGACGGGAAATCCGACCTGACCTAAGACACAAAATTTACTGTATGTGCTACCCTTTTTATTTTTTAAAATTTTACGGAGATGATTTTTCTTGAAGGACGACGTACCCCGAAACCAGAAGGTAACCTTTAAACCCTCAACCTCAGCCAAGGCTGATGTGGGATGGATTATCAAAACAATCATAATCACCTTCACTATGTCAGGTGTGTTCAACATTCTGTCAAACGGCATAATGAATATGGTCAACATATTCGTGGCGATTTTCATTCTGCTTCTCATCATTCTTTGCGGAATTGTGTTTGACATAGTCGGAATGGCTGTAACAACCGCCGACGAAGCACCCTTTCATTCAATGGCGGCAAAACGCGTGAAGCATGCAAACACCGCTATCAGTCTGGTTAAATCAAAGGATAAGGTTTCAAACTTCTGCAACGACGTGGTCGGCGACATCTGCGGAATTGTCAGCGGCTCTGCCTCGGCGGCAGTGGTTGCATATATAATTCAGTCTGCCCCAAATCTCAGCAACTTTCTGATGAGTCTGGTTGTCACCGCAACAGTTGCGGCACTAACCGTCGGCGGCAAGGCTATGGGCAAAACTCTTGCTATCAGATACAGCAACTCAATTGTGTATTTTGCAGCAAGAACCATTTCAATCCTTCGGTTCAGAAGCAAATAAAGGTACATTTATGAAAAAGTTTTTGGATGAAGTCAATTCATCGGCTGATGTAAAAAAACTGAATATCCCTGAGCTTAAAATTCTTGCGGAAGAAATCCGCGAGTTTCTGGTTGACGTCATCTCAAAGCACGGGGGACATCTGTCCTCAAACCTTGGCACGGTGGAGCTTACGCTTGCCCTGCACAAGGTTTTTGACTTTTCTTCCGACAAAATTGTCTGGGACGTAGGTCACCAGAGCTATACCCACAAAATTATCACAGGCCGCAAATCACAGTTCCTGACTCTCCGCCAAAAAGACGGAATCAGCGGCTTTCCCAAAACCGAAGAAAGTGAATCCGACGCCTTCAATACAGGGCACTCATCAACTTCAATATCAGCAGCTCTGGGCTTTGCAAAGTCCTTTGAGCTTGATGGCAGCACCTCAAGAGCTGTTGCCGTAATCGGTGACGGCGCCCTCACTGGGGGTATGGCATACGAAGCCCTCAATCACGCAGGCAGCAGCAAATCGCCCCTTATCGTGATTCTTAACGACAATGGAATGTCAATTTCTGAAAACGTTGGAGGGCTTTCTCAGTATATGCGAAAAATTCGCAGTCACTCAAAGTATATCGACATAAAAACAGCTGTGACAAAATTTCTCAAGAATCTTCCTCTTTTAGGTGAGCCCTTTATCAGATTTATTCATATAGCAAAAAGATTCCTTAAAAAATTCATCTTGCAGAAACAGCTTTTTGAAAATATGGGTCTTGAATATTTGGGGCCAATCGACGGTCACGACCTGAAGGAGCTTATAACTGTCATCAACTACGCAAAAAGCCTCAACAGACCTGTCATCGTTCACGCCGTAACAAAAAAAGGCAAGGGCTACGCTCCCTCGGAGCAAAACCCCTCCCTTTTCCACGGAGTGGGCAGCTTCAATCCCGAAACGGGCGAAACAGGTGAAGAATATTGCCAAACCTATTCTTACGTCTTCGGCTCAGAAATAACAAGGCTGGCAAAAACCAATTCAAAAATTGTGGCAGTTACCGCCGCAATGCCTTTGGGAACAGGGCTCACAGAGTTTGCAAAAGAATTTCCACAACGGTTCTTTGATGTGGGAATCGCCGAAGAACATGCCGTAACCTTCTCCGCCGCAATGGCAAAGCAGGGCTTTATTCCTATTTTTGCAGTATACTCCACCTTTCTTCAGAGAGGCTATGACCAGATAATTCATGACGTTGCACTCCAGAACCTTCACGTGATTTTTGCCATTGACCGTGCAGGTGCAGCAGGCAATGACGGCGAAACACATCAAGGAATTTATGACCTTTCATATCTCTCCCACATACCGAATATGACCGTTCTTGCTCCCTCATCAAATCAGGAGCTTGCAGCGATGCTGGACTTTGCGGTGAATGAATGCACAGGACCTGTTGCAATCAGATACCCAAAGAGCAGCAGTCCAAAAACCGAAAACACTTTTTCTCCCATTTCAATGGGGAAGGGGCTTATCGAAAAATCAGGAAATGATGTTCTTATAGTTGCACTCGGCTCACAGGTAACAGAAGCTGTACACGCAGCCGAACTGCTTGAAGCAAAGGGCATCTCAACCGCCGTAATGAACGCAAGATTTTTAAAGCCCTTTGACGAAGCACTTTTTATTGAATGTTCAAAAGGCAAAAGGCTTGTGGCATCTGTTGAAGATAACGTAAAAATCGGCGGTCTCTCAGATACTGTCCGCAGATATTCCAAAGCTCCCATAATTGAGTTTGCATTTCCCGACAGTCCGCTTGCTCAGGGCAGCATCAAGGAGCAGAAGTTTGATGCAGGACTCGATGCAGAGCACATTGCAGAAAAAATAATCAAAACACTTGAAGGTGATGACCTTGGCTAAAATCAGACTTGACGTTTTTATGGTTGAACAGAATATGGCTTCCAGCCGAAGTGCTGCCCAGGCAATGATTATGGCAGGGGATGTTTACATCGACAACCAAAAGGCAATGAAAGCAGGCGAAACCGTAAAAGGTACAGAAAATATCGAGATCCGCAGCAAGGGTCCCTCCTACGTCAGCCGCGGAGGGCTGAAGCTGGAAAAGGCAATGAAGGTCTTTCCCATAACACCCGACGGCAAGGTATGTATGGATATTGGTGCATCCACAGGAGGTTTTACCGACTGTATGCTCCAAAACGGTGCTGTGAAGGTTTATTCCGTTGATGTGGGCTACGGTCAGCTTGCCTGGAAGCTCCGTCAGGACGAAAGAGTTGTGAATATGGAACGCACCAACATCCGCTACATCGACAAGGAGCTCATCACCGAGCCCCTGGATTTTTTCTCGGTTGATGTCTCGTTCATTTCACTAAAGCCTGTTTTGCCCGTAGCATATGACCTTTTGAGCGAGGGTGGAACAGGAGTTTGTCTCATAAAGCCTCAGTTCGAAGCAGGCCGCGAAAAGGTGGGCAAAAAAGGCGTTGTAAGAGAAAAAACCACACATATCGAGGTTATCGAAACAGTTCTTGCCTTTACCAAAGAAATCGGCTTTTCTGTAAAAGGTCTTGATTTCTCGCCCATAAAGGGTCCCGAGGGCAACATTGAATATCTTATGTACATCAAAAAGGACGGCTCCGAATCCGAGGAATTTGACATTCCTGCACTTGTGGAGAAATCACACGAATTAAACACCAAATAAAATGTAATCCACACAATATAAAGGGGGGATTTTTATGCAAAACATTGCACTTTTTGTCAACAGAGACCGTGACACCAGCCTCTCGGCAACGAAAGAGGTTATTTCTCTTCTGAAAAAATATAACAAAACAATTTATCTTGACGTATCACTCAAAAACGAGATAGACCTTCCCGACCTTTTGTATGCGCAGGGTGACGGTATTTTTGAATGCTGTGATGCAGTTCTGGCGCTGGGCGGCGACGGAACCATATTAAAAATCGTTAATCAGGCAGCAGACTTCGGCGTTCCTGTTGCAGGCATAAACTTAGGGCACTTAGGCTTTCTTACTCAGGCAGAGCGTGATGACCTTTCAAATCTTACAAAAATTCTGGAAGGCGATTTTTCGGTTGAACACCGTATGATGCTTGAAGCAAGAATCATTTCAGGCGGAAAACCCACAAAAACCTACACCGCCCTCAATGACATAATAATCCGCGGCGACTCATCAAAAATGATTTCCCTCACGGCAGAGGTTGACGGAACCGTTGCAGGCAAATATCTTGCTGACGGAATTATTATCGCCACCTCAACAGGTTCAACAGCATATTCCCTCTCCTGCGGTGGGCCCATAGTCCACAAGGATCTTGATTGTATGATTATGACTCCCGTCTGTCCGCACACAATGAAATCACGATGTATGGTCATTCCCCCCGAAGCCTGCATTGCCGTACGCTTTGATGCGTCATACTGCAGCGAGATTGACCTGAAGCTTGACGGAATTTCGGTTAAGCACCCGGGAGCTGACGAATATGTCGAAATTGTTCGCAGCCAAAAACGTGTTCCAATGATAAACGTAAACTCCAGAGGATACTTTGACGTTATCCGTGAAAAGCTCTCTGACTAAAGAAAGGATGTGAGGACTTGCTCAAGGAATTACATATCAAAAACATTGCCGTAATCGACGAGGTTCATATTGAGTTTTCTGAGGGCTTCAATGTTCTCACAGGCGAAACAGGCGCAGGAAAATCCATTCTCATTGACTCAATAAATATGGCTCTGGGCAAGCGTGTGAGCCACGACCTGATTCGCACAGGCTGCGACAAAGCAACTGTCAACGCCTGCTTTGAGGTAACAGACAAAAAGGTTCTTGAGCAGCTTTCAGACCTTGGAATCGAAGCCGAAGACGGAATTGTTGCAATAAGCCGTCAGCTCACCGATGAAGGAAAGTCCACCTGCCGCATAAACGGCGTAACAATGCCCCTTTCGTTGGTGCGTGATGTCACATCAATGCTTATTGATATTCACGGACAAAACGACAACCGAATGCTTCTTGACCCTCACAGCCACCTTGAATTTCTTGACGGCTTCGGAAATTGTGAGGATACCTTGACCGAATATACGGCATCCTACAAGAAGATGCGTGAAATAACCAAAAAAATCAGAACTCTCTCCGCCTCTCTTGATGAAAGAGAACGGCGGCTTGAGCTTCTGAACTTTCAGCTCGAAGAAATAAACGGTGCAAAGCTGAAGCCCGGCGAGGACGAAGAGCTTGAAGCAAGACGTGACTATCTTTGCAATATGGAAAGCATTGTGTCGGGCGCAGGCACGGCATACGGCGCACTTTACGGCGGCGAGGAATTTTCGGCGTATGACCTTCTGCGTCAGGCAGAGCGCGCCCTCTCCGACATCAGCCGTTATCTTCCCAAGCTCAACGAAAGCTATGAACGTCTTGGCGGCATCATTGCCGAAACCGAGGATATTGCATCTGACATAAGCGCCTGTCTCAACTCCACCGAATTCAGTATGGCGGAGCTTGACCAAATTGAAGAGCGCCTTGACCTGATAGGAAACTTGAAACGCAAATACGGAAATTCCATTGAGAAAATCCTTGAATATGCAAAATCTGCCCAAGCAGAGGCATCGGGAATTGAACAAAGCGACGAAACCCTGAGCCTTCTCCGTGCAGAGCTTGAAGAAGCTCAAAATGTTCTGACGAGCCTTGCCGAAAAGCTCACCCAAAAACGAGCTGATTCCGCAAATGACCTTGAACAAAAAATTGCGACAGAGCTCTCTGACCTTGATATGCCGAAGGTAAGATTTTCAATTGAGCTTTCTGACCGTTTTGAGGACGGTGAAATTTTGTTCACCGAAACAGGCAAAGACAGAGTGGAATTTCTTCTTTCCACCAATCCGGGAGAGGCGCTCAAGCCTATGTCAAAAATTGCTTCAGGCGGTGAGCTTTCACGAATTATGCTTGCAATAAAATCTGTGCTTTCAAACTCTGAAGACATCGACACAATGATTTTTGACGAAATAGACACAGGCGTCAGCGGTCGGGCAGCCCAAAAGATTGCCGAAAAGCTGAGCCGTCTTGCAAAAACAAAGCAGGTCTTTTCAATCACTCATCTGGCGCAGATTGCAGGTATGGCAGACAACCACTACCTGATAAAAAAGACCTCAACAGACCAAAGCACCGCCACCTCCGTGACCCTTCTCGAAAAAGACGGACGTGTTGAGGAGCTTGCAAGAATTATCGGCGGTGTGACTGTCACAGACCTGACCCGCCAAAGTGCTCTTGAGATGCTGGAGCTTGCCAAATCGAAAAAGGAATTTTAAATTATTATGGAAAAATCAGGTACAGTAATCAAAACCAAAGGTGAATATATTGAAGTGTCTGTTACCCGTGACTCTGCCTGCGGTGAAAGCTGCGCCGCTTGCGGACTTTGCTCCAACAGTCGTGAAATGAGGGTTACCCTCAAAAACACGCAGGGGCTCAGGGTGGGTGACAAGGTGCGACTTATCTCCGACGACAAAAAGGTTCTGGGTCACTCTGCCACAGGGTATCTGAGCCTCACCGCCCTTCTTATTCTGGGCGGCGTTATTGGCGGAATTCTGGGGGGCGACTGGGCAGCCTTTTTGGGAGCAATCCTCGGTCTTGTTCTCGGGATATGCGCACTTCGACTGTTCTTCACAAAAAACATTGAAATAACAATTGAAAAAATCGAGGACTGACAAATGCTTATAACCCTTGACAGCCTTAGCAAAAGCTTTGGACAGGAAGAAATCTTGAAAAACGTAAAGCTGACCGTAAACGAAAAATGCCGTTACGGCCTTATCGGCGTTAACGGTGCAGGAAAGTCAACACTTCTTAAAATTATTATGGGCACTCTGAGCTATGACGAAGGCGAGGTTGTTAAAAAACCGGGGCTGAAAATCGGCTATCTTGAACAAAACAACGGTCTTGAACGTGACAGCTCAATTATGGTCGAAATGCGCAAGGTCTTTGATGACGTTTTTGAGGCAGAAGACACTATGCGCCGTCTTGAGCTCCAAATGGCTGAAATCTCAGACAGCACCTCCGACGAATACCGTCGCATTTCTTCCGAATACACCCGTGCCCAGAACTATTTTGACAGCCGTGACGGCTACAATATCGACGTGAAAATCAAAACCATTCTTCAGGGTATGGGCTTTGGCGACCGTGATATGGACACCGTAATTTCAACTCTTTCGGGCGGCGAAAAAACCCGTCTTGCCATTGCAAGACTTCTTCTGGAGGAACCCGAGCTGCTCATTCTTGACGAGCCCACAAATCACCTTGACTTCAAAACGCTTCGGTGGCTTGAAGAATATCTGGTAAACTACAACGGAGCAATTCTTACGGTTTCACACGACCGTTATTTTCTCGACAAAATTGTGTCGCACATTTATGAGGTTGAACGTGGAAAGGTTTTCTCCTATGCGGGAAACTATTCAAAGTATCTTGTTCAAAAGGCTGAACGCAAAGCCAGAGAAGAAAAAGAATACGAAATGCAGCAAATACAGATTGCACAGCTACAGACCTATGTTGACAAAAACATTGCCCGAGCCTCTACCTCTGCCAGCGCAAAATCAAGGCTCAAAGTCCTTGAAAATATGGAAATTCTTGAGAAACCCGACGGCGACCTGAAAGCAATGAAGCTCCGCTTTGAACACACCAAGGAGCCCTACAAGGACGTTCTCTCGGTTTCAGGGCTTGATGTGGTTGTGGGAGATGAGCAAAAGGTTCTGTGCCGCAACATAAATCTTGAAGTTAAGAAGAAAGAAAAAATTGCCATTATTGGTGCCAACGGAATCGGAAAGTCCTCCTTTCTCAAAATCATTCAGGGAATTATTCCACACTACAACGGCGCCATAGAATGGGGCAAAAACGTGAGCCTGAGCTACTACGAACAGGAAAATCTAAATCTCGGTCAGGATAAAATTGCACTTGACGAGCTGTGGGACCGATTTCCTGACATTCCCGAAGCCGAAATCAGACGTGTGCTTGGAAATGTTCTGCTCACCAAGGACGATGTATATAAGCCTGTAAAAATTATTAGCGGCGGCGAAAGAGCAAAGCTTGCTTTCTGCATAATTATGCTTGAAAAATCCAATGTGATAATTCTAGATGAGCCCACAAACCACCTTGATTTAGCTTCAAAAGAGGTTCTGGAAGAAGCTTTGTCAAAATACGGTGGAACACTTATTTTTGTTTCTCACGACCGTTATCTTCTCAACAAGGTTCCTCAAAAAATTGTTGAAATCAGCGAAAACGGGCTCAGGGTTTATCAGGGAAATTACGATTATTACTGTCAGGTTCAGGAGCGCGAAGCCGCAATGGAGGCCGAGCGTCAGGCACAGCTTGCTGCCGAAAGGGCTGCTGAAAGCATAAAAAATCAAAGCACAGGCGGCTACCGTTCGAAGGAGCAGCGCAGGCTTGAAGCACAGCGCAAAAACCGTATCCGTGAGCTTGAAGCCCTTATTGAAAATGCTGAAACAAGACTTTCTGAGCTTGAAGAGGAGATGACAAGGCAAGAGGTTTTTTCGGACTACAAGCTTATGAACGAAAAATGCGCCGAGGCAGACTCTCTGCGCCAAAGCCTTGAAGAATATTATGCCGAATGGGGCGAGCTGGAATAAAAAAGTGTTTGATTAAACACATCAACCCCCCTGCCCCTCACTCTTGAGGGGATTAAGGTACACTTTATTTGTAATTTAGGAAATATAACATTCTGTTATAATTTCCTAAAAGATAAAAAACAAGCCTGAAACACCAAAGCGTTTCAGGCTCATTTAATAGTTCTTTACAGACACTCATCAATATTTATAACATAGTGGGTGATAATTCGCACCGCATCAAAAAAGGCTTCTATGTCTATCATCTCATCACTCTGATGAACACCGCCATGTCCTGCAGGCATCTCCATAAAGGGTTTTGTTCTGTCGGCTCTGGAGGTTTTTGTTCCCACCGAAAAAGCATTTTCGATTTTTCGTGCATATGTGCCGCCGCCGAGACGAAGCGCCTTAAGCTCAAAGCCTGTCACCTTATTATAAATCTCAACAAGGCGGTCAGGAATGGGACTGTCATCAGCAATTGAAAAGCCCTTCATATTGCTCTCAATTTTTACATTCCAACCCATATTTTCAAAATTTTTCTCTATTTTTGCTTCAAGGACTTCAGGCTCCAGAGTTGAGCCGTAACGTGTGTCAAAGCTGAGAGCAACCCTTCCGTCCTTCATTTTCACCATACCGTTAACAAATGTGAGCCTGCCAAATCTAATGTCATCGTGAGCAACGCCCATAGTTGTGCCGTAATGACAGCCAAGAATCTTAGAAATCTGCGCCATAATTTCTCTGTCAGCGTCGCTGAGTGCCGAAAGGTCACAAAGAAGCTCTGCAATCAGCTTTGCCCCGTTAACCGAGCCCTCGGGCTCGCAAGCGTGCTTTGCAAGTCCCTTTGCGGCGAGCTCCAGATTTCCGTCCTTTTCGCAAAGAGTGAATTCCGCTCTGTCCTTTATCCTTTCTTCAAGCTCTGCCGAAAGCTCTGCCGAGCCCTTCAGCAAAACGGTTGCCTTGTCCAGAACCACATTGAAGGCTTCGCCGCCCCTGAAATCCAGTATATTCTCTGCCGAACTTTTGCAGCTTGCCCAAAAATGACATATGCTTTTTTCACCTATGCTGCAAGGAAAGTCCGCATCAAGGATAAGCGAAGCCGCAGGCATAGGCTGTTCCTTGGCAAAATTCTCTATATCGGTCATTCCCGTTTCTTCCTCAGAGCCAATAAACGCCTGAATATGGCTTTTCACGGGAATTTTCAGGTCGCGGATAATCTCCATAGCACAAAGGGATGCCATAATTCCCGACTTGTTATCCTCAACCCCTCTGCCAATAAGGGTTCCGTCAATCACCACAGGCTCAAAGGGCTTTGTATAAATCCAATCATCACCGACGGGAACAACATCGCTGTGCCCGAAAAGTCCGATTGTCTTATCGCCCTCTCCCATATTCACCAGTGCATAGCCCGATTCTGTATAAACTTCAGCATCGAAACCGTGATTGGCAAAAAGCATTGCACAGGCCTCCAGTGCCTCGGCGCACTCCCTTCCAAAGGGTGCGTTCTCCTGTGCCTCCCCCTTTATGGCAGGAATTTTTGAAATATTAATCCAGTCACGGATTATGGTGTCACGGTTTTTCTCAATCCATTCTTTTATTTTTTCGTCATAGCTTAAATTTATCATTTTTCCACCTCAAAAAGTTTTTGGATTCTGTTTGCGTCAGGGCTCGCATTGTTATAAACCATATCAAAATATGTTTCAATGTCAGCCTCGTAATCGGTTTCGGCTTCATAGCTGAAAATTTTGCCTTCGCTGTTTTTATAAAGGTTAAACGCCGTAACAACAGGGGTATCCTTTTTTAAAGCATTCATATATCTGTAAAAAGGCGACTGAGCTATTCCTGCCGCCTCTATGGTCATTGGAGCAAGAAACGGCATTGAAACCGTCTTTGGGAAGTCTGCCTTCATATCAAAGTTCGCCCATATAACATAAGGCGTTGAACGCAGAGCAAAGGTTTCTTCCATATCAATCTCGTCAAGAAGTTCGGTTGCAAAGGACGGTGCATGGTCACCCACCATACAGATTATAACATCTCTGTCGGAATTTTCAAAGTATTCTGTAAGCTCACGAAAAGCCTTATCCGAAAGACTTATGCAGGACTGAAACTCCGAAATATCGTCTGTATAGTTCCCGAAATTCTTTGATATTTTTATTATATCCTCCCCTTCGGGATTCAAGTCCCAGTTGCCGTGATTCTGAATGGTTAAGAGATACATAAATCTGGGATTGTCACCCATTTTTTCATAATCCTCAAGCATTTTTTTATAGCAGAACCTGTCTGTAGCATAGCTTCTTTGACCGTATTTTTCAATTTCACCAAATTCCTTGCTGAAAAGCACACTGTCAAAGCCAAGCTTTGGATAAACAATCCCTCTTGAATAATTGAGAGAGTCTGCAGGATGTGCACCCCAGGTTGCGTAACCCTGAGACTCCAGATGGCTTACAATGCTGTTTGAATTTTCAAATTCCAGATAGTTGAAGGGAGTTATTCCCGGCATAAGCTGAATGGAGTTACTTGTCAAAAATTCGTATTCGCTCTTGTTGGTTCCGCCCCCTGTGCCTGCCACAACTGCCCTTCCTTTTTGGCTGTCGGGAAGGCTGTCAATAAAGGGCATAGCCGTCTCTTCACCCTGAAGGTCAATAAGGTCTCTCAAATCATAAAAGGTCTCGTTGAGAATAAAAATTACATCAGGGGTATTCTGAAAGGTATCTTCACCAATTTTTTCGCTTACCCGTGCGTCAAGAGTTTCCTCGCTGTAATCCTTTGGCATATTCACCATATTGAGAGAATTTTGAAGCACCTCAACTGAGCTTGCAATGTAGCCGTATTTATAATAGGAATCCTCCCAGGACCACACAAAGGTTGTTCGGGGCTTTATGGGCTTTTCTGCAAGATAAACCCCGTAAACAAAGATTCCGCCAAATGCCGCAAGACAGAGGTTTTTTGCGATAACCCTTCTAAAGCTCAGCTTTCTTTCTTTTTCGAGGCGTCGGAGACGGATTGTTACATAAACCGAAAGGGCAAAAACCAAAACCACCGCAATTACAAAAAAGCTGAGTGGGAAGGAATAATTCCCCATAACCGAAAGAGCCGTTCCTGCATTGTGAATATCCTGAGTGGAAATGGGCGAGTTACGATAAAGCAGGGTATAATAATTTGCAATGCTCAAACATAGGGCAGGAACAGAAACAATCAATGACGAAATCCACCAGCGCTGAACAAAAAAGAAAGCTCCGCTCATCACAACAAACACCGTCAAAACGTTAATCACCGTATATAAAATGCCGTTTAAAAAGGGATTTTTGTTGCCCAGCTCAAGGCAGTAATAAATAAGAAAAGCATTCATCACAGCGAGTTCAAAAATTTTAAAGCTCACCTTGTGCTCCCTGAAAAATATATTTAGCTTTTCAATAAAAATTTTCATATCATTCGCCTCTCAACACACAGATAGTTTATTTTACCACAAATTTCCGAAAAAAGCCATAGTTTTGAAAAAAAAGAAAGAAAGCCAAAAGCTGATATGCACCTCCAAAAGTGTCTAACTTTTGGGGTGCATATCAAGCTTTGGCTTTCTTTCTTTTGGAGAGAAAATTAAATCAATCAGGTCTTTCTTCGGTAAGCTTCACCGAAACTGTTGTTGTAAGACCTGTGTCATACTTATAAACTTCAAGCTTGATTACCTCACCGGGCTTGTGAGAATCCTTGATTTCATTCAGCTCGTCAGTTGAAGTAACAGCCTTGCCGTCAGCCTTGGTTATGATGTCGCCCTGCTGCAGCCCTGCAAGCTCTGCACCGCTGCCTATTTGTGTTGCCATAACCTGAACACCCATAGGCCAGCCCTGACGGTTTGCCATATATTCTGTCACGTCACGGCTCGAAATTCCGATAACAGGTCTGCCCTTAACGTAACCGTATTTTATGAGATCCTCAATGACAGGCTTTGCTTCTGAAATGGGAATGGCAAAACCCATACCCTCCACAGTTGATGACGAAATCTTCACCGCATTGATACCAATAACCTGACCGTATGCATTCACCAGCGCACCGCCCGAGTTGCCCTCGTTGATGGCAGCGTCTGTCTGAATAACGCTCATTGTGCGATTGTCAACGGTGATGGTTCTGTTGATTGCACTGATAATACCCTGAGTTGTGCTTCCAAAGAATTCCATACCCAATGGGTTACCGATTGCAACCGCTCTCTCGCCGACCTCGATTGCCGACGAATCACCCAGCTCTGCAACTGTCAGCTCCTCGTTGGGAGTAATCTTGATAACTGCAAGGTCTGTTTTCGAGTCGGTACCTATGAGCTTTGCATCATATTCCGAGCCGGTATTGAGAGTAACCGAAACCGACGATGCGCCTTCGATAACGTGGTTGTTTGTGACAATATATCCGTCTGAGCTGATGATAATGCCCGAGCCGGTTCCCTCTGAAACCATAGCGGTATTAAAAAAGCTCATAGTGCTTTTAATTGTGCTGGTAATTCCCACAACAGCGGGACCAACCTTCTTCGAAATTTCAACTGTTGTAAGCTCTGCACCCTTTTTAGCGGTAGCGGCTGCACCATCGTTTGAGGGAGCTGTGTTTTGCTGATTCAGGTTCGAAAGAACATTAGCCTTGCTTCCTGAACCGATTTTCCCTGCTCCAAGGCTATAGCCTGCTGCAAACAGTCCGCCCAGGGCTGCCATATTCACAATTGCTGCAGCTACTGCAATAGCAACATATTTCTTGAAGCCACTCTTTTTTACGGTTTCGTTAAAGGGCTTCTTTGAAGCCCTTTCGAACTCTCTATCCTCATAAATTTTTTCTGCCCTTGTTTCGGGCACAAAAACAGGTGTTTCATCAGATACAGCCTTATCTGCAGGCTCAGCTTCAATCACTTCACCTTCGGCAGCAGCCGTTTCTTCTGACATAATCTCAATTTTTTCTTCGTCTTTAAAACGATCTTTTTCAAATTCATTCATAGAAGCAACTTCCTTTCTATATAATGCTTTTCTGAAAATTCAAGGCTTGGTTTTCTTAAACCACCATACATTAGCAAGTATACCACCTATTTGTTACATAAATATTAATAATCTATAAAAAATCAAAAAACATTAGATTTTTCCTCTGTCAAGTGTAAACATAAATTCTGCATACTCGCCTTCAACGCTTTTCACTGAAATGCTCTTTCCGTGTCGATTGATAATCTCCTTGACAATAAACAGCCCGATTCCCGTGCCTTCACGATTGAGTGAACGGGATTTGTCAGCCTTATAGAAACGCTCAAAAATAAGCTTGCGGTCCTCTTCGGCAATTCCGCAGCCGGTATTGTATACCGAAACAAAAACCTCCTGCTGACGGATTTCCGTTGAAATTTTTAGCGTGCCGCTCTCATTGGTGAACTTTATAGCATTTTCAATAAGATTGGTGAGCACTCTGGTTATTGCGTCCCGATTTGCGTTAACAATACAGCTTTCAGCATCAAAAACAACGTCAACCTCCAGATTTTTTTCGCATATTCTCGGCTCAAAGTTGAAAAGGGTTCTCCTGATTGTTTCGTTTAAATCAAAATTCTCCATTTCAAGCGACTGCTTGCCCGAAGCACTTCGGGTAACATCAAGGAAGGAATTCACCAAAGCCGAAAGTCTTGTGATTTCATCCTTGACAATCATCAGATAGTCGCTCTGCCTGTCACTCGGAATCGTTCCGTCGAGAATTCCGTCCACAAAACCCCCGATGGTTGTCATAGGAGTTCGCAGCTCGTGGGAAACGTCCGAAATAAAGTTGTTTCTAATGTCCTCGGCCTTCTCCAGATGAAACGCCATATCATTGAAGGCTACTGCAAGCTCCTCAATTTCAGTAATATTGGGCTTCTTTTCTTCAAGCTCCACACGGCTCGAAAAATCGCCCTTGGCAAACTTATTTACTGCAGCGCCTATCCCCTTTATGGGCTTTGAAATACGCTTTGATAAAGCATATGAAAGTGCAAGAGACATAAGAAGTACAATCACAACAGCAATGCTCATTGTCTTCCAGAGCCCTCCCTGAAGCTTAATCATTTCGGGTGCAGGTGCGCTGATAAACACAGCGCCAACCACCTCTTCTGAACGTCTTTGAATCACAGGAATCTGAAGAGTGAACATTTCATTTTCATAAATTCCCCCCATGGTTCCCGTTTCAATATGCTCTCGTCCCGAAAGAACCGTTTCGCAGTATTTTTTTTCAACAAGTCCCATATTGCTGTTGTAGGAATTATCAATGGTGGACTCCATCAAAATTCGTCCATCCTTGTTTATAATAAGGATATTTTTCTTTGCGCTGTGCGAGAAGCCATACAGAAAATTTTCCAATCTTTCGGGGGGAACGCCGCTGCTGAGAAAGCCCGAAATCGCATTTGCATTGTCCTTCAATGTATCAACACGTGAATTATATACGGTTCTCGAAATCATAAAATATCCCGACACCATTAGTATCAGCATACTTACGGTAATAATTATTATATTGTTCAGAAATATTTTTGAAAATACAGTCTTTTTCATATTAAGTCACCGATTTAACCCAAACACTTACGCTTTCACTTCAAATTTATAACCCACGCTCCAGATTGTTCGGAGAAGCCAGGGTGGATTTTCTCTTTCAACAGGCTCAATTTTTTCACGAATTCGCTTTATGTGAACATCAATTGTTCTTGAGCCTACATAGTATTCATAGCCCCAGACCTCATCAAGAATCTGGTCACGGCTGAACACCTTGTTGGGATTGCTTGCCAGAAAGTAAAGGAGCTCAAACTCCTTGGGCGGCATATCAAGAAGCTGCTCCTCAAGATATACCTCATAGGTATCGCGGTTGATAACCAGCCCATCAAACTTCAGAATTTGAGAGCCGTTCTCCGCAGCAGCCTCAGCCGAAGATGCTCCCCGGCGCAGTACTGCCTTAATTCTTGCAACCAGCTCTTTGGGCTCGAAGGGCTTCACCATATAGTCATCAGCCCCCAGTTCAAGACCCAGAACCTTGTCGAAAAGCTCACCCTTTGCCGTAAGCATAATTATGGGCGTATTGGCAACAGCCCTGATTTCACGGCAAACCTGCCAGCCGTCTTTTTTGGGAAGCATTATGTCAAGAATCACAATATCAGGTTTTTTTTCCTTAAACACCTGAACTGCCGTCTCGCCGTCATATGCCGTGCAGGTTTCATAGCCCTCCTTCTCAACATAAAGACGTATCAGCTCACAAATGTTTTTTTCGTCCTCCACAATAAAAACCAATTTACTCATAACAAGCTCCTTAACCTTATTTTTTGCCGTTTTTCATTTGAAGATGCATCTCATAAACCTCACGCTTCGGAAGCTCCAGCTCCTCTGCAACCTTGTTCACAAGCTCCTTGCCCCGAAGCCCAGACGCTGCATATTCCGCCAGAAGTGCCATCGGCTCAGGCTTTGCGAGTCGTTCTTCTTCCTTCAGCTCCTGGGAACTCTTTCCTTTTATAATAAGTACAAACTCACCCTTCGGCGGTGTTTCTTCATAATGCCTTATTGCCTCCGAAAGAGTGGTACGTAAGAATTCCTCGAACTTTTTTGTCAGCTCGCGTGCCAGAACAATTTCACGGTCGCCGAAAAACTCCAGCATATCCCGAAGAGTGGACAAAAGCTTGTGGGGTGCTTCATAAAAAATCAGCGTCCGTGTATCGTTTTTCACCTCTTCAAGATGAATTTTTCGGTTACGCTTGTTGGTTGTGAGAAAGCCCTCAAATGAGAACCTTCCCGTGGGCATTCCCGATGCAACCAAGGCACAGGTAAACGCCGACGCTCCCGGAAGAGGAACAACCTCAATTCCTTCACTTATACAAAGCCTGACAAGGTCCTCACCGGGGTCCGAAATTGCAGGCATACCCGCATCCGAAACAAGCGCCACCGACTGTCCCTCCTTCAGCTTTTCAAGAATCACACCGCCCTTTTGAGCCTTGTTGTGCTCATAGTAGCTTGTCAGGGGAACGCTGATTTCGAAATGATTCAGCAGCTTCAGGGTGTTTCGGGTGTCCTCTGCTGCAATCAAATCAACCGCCCTCAGCACTTCAAGGGTGCGAAGAGTAATGTCCTTCAGGTTCCCTATGGGAGTAGGACATAAATAAAGTGTTCCGCTCATCGGGGACTCGCCTCCCTTCCGTAAATCTCGTTTATATCGTCAGAATATCTTCCTCCATTATTATATACATAAAGGGGCGGCTCCAAAAACAGCTTGGGATTTCCGTACTTTGCCCCTTCAATCAAAATCATATTTGCGGTTTTGGACGGTGACGGATGCACAAACCGCAGTCGCTTGGGCTCAAGCCTGTACTGCCTCATAAGACAGATAATATCCGCCAGACGCTCGGGTCTGTGAATCATACACAGCTTTCCGTAAGGCTTCAGACATTTTGCGCCTACCGAGATTATATCCTCAAGGGTACAAAAAATCTCGTGCCGTGCAACAGTCACCACATCTGTGGCGTTTTTAAGACCGCCGTGACCTTCCTTATAAGGGGGATTACAGGTTATGTTGTCAAAGCTTTCTGCACCAAAGATTTCAACGGCATTTTTCAGGTCTCCCGTCTTTATCTGAACTTTTTCTTCTATATTATTAAGCAAAACGCTGCGACCCGCCATTTCGGCAACACATTCCTGAATTTCAAGCCCTGTTATATTCTCTGCCGCCGACTTTTCAGTAAGAAGCAGCGGCACAATGCCGTTTCCTGTGCACAAATCCAGAACCTTTGCACGTAGCTTGACAGTTTTTGCCGCAAAATCCGCAAGAAGCACAGCGTCAACACCAAAGCAGAACCAATCGGGATTCTGAATCAGTCGCAAATTGCTTTTTGTCTGAAGGTCGTCAATCCGTTCATAGGTATAAATTTTCACATCTCTCATAAGTTTTTTCCTTTGGGTGATATTTTTCGTGTATATTTTTATTTGTTTTAGATTATAATAATTGTCGGTGAAATATTTTAATATTTCAGTTTGCTAAATTTAGCAAACCTTTGTGAAAACTATGTTTTCACAAGCCGACTTTATTGCAATCAAGCGTAGCTTTCAAGCCGAAGCTTGAAAGTCGCAGAATAAATTCTGCAAAAAACGGCGTATCGCCGTTTTCTACGACATTGATTATAATGAAGGTATCTTAGGGAAAAACTTTCCCGATACTTCATTGCTAATAAAATTTTTAACCAATACTTACCTCTTCTTGCATACCTTTCCTCTTTACCCATAATTTTCCAAACTCCCTATAAATTCGGAGAAAACGAGAGGAAACAGGAGAAAACGGGCGTATTTTAAACCTTGCCACCTTTTGAGGTCCCGTTTTTCAAAATTAAAAGGTTTAAATTGGGCTAATTCCGAATAATCCAGTTTGACTTTTGGAAGAAAATTCGGGTATAATAGGGACTGTTCGACCCCCAAAGGGGTCACAAAATTTAATTTAATCAGAGGTGATTGGATGCTGAATGGACTGAAGGATAGAATGCTTAACATATCCTCATCAGCCAAACGGAACATCCTGTTGTCAACAATTTTCACAGCCATTGCATTGGTTATGGTATGCACGGTTTCAGTCTGCTGCAAGCAGATAACCATTGTTGACGGAGACGGTTCCGCGAAACAAGTTATTACTTTTAATCGATATGTTGAAGAAGTTCTTGATGCTCAGGGCATCACTCTCGGCAGCAACGACAAGCTCAGCATTGCCAAGGATGACAAGCTCAAGGACAACATGAAAATTGAAATATACAGAGCTTTTCACGTTAGTGTTACCGAAAAGGGAATCACCACCGACCACATTGCAACACGCCGTACGGTTGGTGAAATCTTAACCGAGCTTGGCTACAACGCCAAGAAAACCGACAAAACAACTCCCGCATACACCGCAAAGGTTTCGGAGTTTGATGAGATAACTCTCATCCGCACAGCCGAAAAGGTTATCAAGGTTACTGAAGAAATCCCTTACGAAAGCACCGAGCGTGAGAACAAGGCTCTTGCCACAGGCAGACGCAAGGTTATTCAGAAGGGTGCTCCCGGTGAAAAGATCGTTTCTTACAAAATCCACTTTGAAGACGGCGTTGAGGTTTCACGAGAGACCATGGTCGAAGAGGTTATAACCGAAGCAATCGCTCAGATTACCGAGGTTGGTCCCAGAAAGACCATTGACAGCTACAAAATTGCATCGGCAGGAACGGTTCAGACATCACGTAGCGGCAGCCTTGCATACAGCAAGGTAATCACCGCAAATGCGACAGCCTATGATGCGTCAAGCTGCGGAAAAGCTCCTTCGCACCCTGCATACGGCATCACAGCCACAGGCAGACGTGCAGGCTATGGAATCGTTGCCGTTGACCCAAGCATTATTCCTTTGGGAACCAAGCTCTACATCGAAAGTGCCGACGGTTCATACGTTTACGGAACAGCCATTGCAGCCGACACAGGCGGCGCAATCAAGGGCAACCGTATTGACCTTTGTTACAACACAAGAGCCGAAGCAATCCAGTTCGGACGACGTCAGATGAAGGTTTACATTTTGAAATAAATTAATATCAAAAGACCACCGAAAATACGGCGGTCTTTTTTATTTATGGTAGGTTTTTCCCTTTATAATGGTGAAGCCTCTGTAAATCTGTTCTGCCAAAATCACACGCATCAGCATATGAGGAAAGGTCATCTCCGAAAAACTAAGTCTCAGGTCTGACAAACTTTTCACCTTTTCCGAAAGTCCCATCGAACCACCTATAATAAAAACAATCCTGCTCACGCCCTCAACCGAGCAGCGTGAAATCAATTCTGCAAAGCTCTCAGAGGTCATTTGCTTTCCCTCTACACAGAGAGATACAATTTTTGCACCCTTTGGGATTTTTTGAAGTATCCGCTCTGCCTCACGCTCAAGAACAACATTCTTCTCGTTTTCTGAGGGGTTTTCGGGTGTTTTTTCGTCCTTCACCTCAACCACCTCAAATCTGCAGTACGCCGAAAGCCTTTTGGCATATTCGTCAATGGCAGAAGTAAAAAACTTTTCCTTGATTTTGCCCACAGCAACAACAGTCACACCAAGCATCAGGGCTGAAAATAATAACCCACACCGCGCTTTGTCATTATGTAGCGAGGCTCTGAGGGGTCATCCTCCACCTTTTCGCGAAGACGTCTCACCGTAACATCAACAGTGCGGTCGTCGCCGCAGTATTCATATCCCCAGACACATTCCAAAAGGCTCTGCCGTGAAAAAACCTTATTGGGCTGGCTTGCCAGGAATTTCACCAAATCAAACTCCCTGATGGTGATTTCAAGAAGCTTTCCGTTTTTATAAAGCTCATATCTGTTAAAATCAAGAACAAAGCAGCCGATCTCAAGACGATCCTCCGCCTTTTCCTGACGATCACTGAAGTCTGTTTCGGTTCTTCTCATATGCGCCTTAACACGCGCCATCAGCTCACGAATGCTGAAGGGCTTTGTTATATAGTCGTCAGCCCCCAACTCAAGACCCAGAACCTTGTCAAATTCTTCTTCACGTGCTGTCAGCATAAGAATGGGAACCGAAGACTTTTCGCGGATTTTTTTCAGCACCGAAAATCCGTCCAGCTTTGGCAGCATAACATCAAGCAAAATCAGATTGGGCTCAACCGACATAGCCTTGTTCACAGCATCCTCGCCGTCAAAAGCCTCAAAAACAGTGTAGCCTTCCTTCTGAAGATTAATTTTAAGTATTTCTACAATTGGTCTTTCATCGTCAACAACAAGTATTTTTTTATCCATTTTTCGCACCTCCTGTATGGTGGCAATAAATTTTCTCTCCGATGTATTTAAGGTAAAAGCCTTGCAAAAGCTAATAGCCTACATATTCCAAGGGGTTCACAAAAGCTCCGTTTTTCTTCACCTCAAAATGAAGATGTGTTCCCGTGCTTCTTCCTGTGTTGCCCATTTTTGCAATAACGTCACCTTTTGCAACACGGTCACCCACGCTGACTGTAAGCGATGCACAGTGTCCGTAGGCGGTTGTATAACCATTTTCGTGGTCTATTATAATATAATTTCCATACCCCGACATCCAATCGGCATATGTGACAATTCCGCCGTCAGCCGCCTTTATGTCGCTGTTATAGCTTCCTGCAATATCAATGCCGTTGTGCTTTCTGTTCCAACGCGCACCGTAACGTGACGAAAGTGTTCCGTAGGTGGGCTTTATAAAGGTTCCCGAGCCCGTTGTGGGCGGTCTTTCCTTTGTTCCCACCTTAACAATACGGCTCACAGGCTCAGCGAGAGTCTCGCTTTCGAGAACATCCTTTTTTGTCTCGACACCATTCACCTTTGTGACACGTGCCAGAACCTTTGCCGACCCATCCTGACCTTCCCTTGCAACAACGGTTCTGCCTTCATAAATCGAGCCGTCATCAATCTCCTCGGTCTCATAGGGAACAGCTTCGGTCAACGAAACTGTCTGAACGGTACATACCGAAAGCAGCGGAACAGGCTTTTCAACCTTCAGCTCCATACCCTCACGGATGTTTTCCGAAATTGCCTCGTTGAGCGCAAGAATATGCTCAACTGTTGTACCGAATTTGTCTGCAATATCCCAAAGGGTATCGTCTTTTTCCACCGTATAGGTTCCAAGCTCGCTTTTGTTGCCTGCCAGAACCTCAATAGCATCTTCGGGCGTCTCAAGAAGAGCAATATGCAAAAACTCCCTTTTTACTGCAACAGGCTCACAAAAATCAACCGACATATCCTCCGAGATTTTCTCGCCTGCAAATCTCTGCTTGTAATGAGCCAGCACCCAATCGGCAGCCTCCTCGCTTGAAACACCGAGAACCGCCTCGCCGTCAACATAGATAACATACCCTTCAACCATAGTGTCAACATTGGACAAAAGCGCAGTCTTTATTCCGTCCAAATCCAAAAGCTCTCTTTCTGCCACAACTCTGCGGACAAAAACAGGCTCCTTTTCGTATTTTGCCTCATCTCCCAGATACAGCTTCACCTCATCGCGAACCTCAGCAATTGCGTCATAAACCAGGCTGCGGTCGGTAACCATACCGATGTTTTCACCGTCAACAATAACCTCATAACCAAGGCTCCAGTCCAAAAGGTTCACCGCTCCGCAAAGAGCAATCACAACCATCGCCGACACAAAGCCGCTGACAATCTGACCCCTGAACTCCCGCCACATTTTTCTGACGCTGCCCTTGTAGCCGCTTTCTTTTTTATGAGCTACAGAAGGTCTCTTTTTTCCAATTGTGAGAATCATTTCACCAATATTTTCACAAAATCTCAAAAATGTCGATTTTGCTGTTTTTTTAATTTCCGATTTCTTTTCTGAACCAAAGGTACCTATCCGTCCTTCGGTCTCATTTTTGAAACTCAAAAAACCACCTCTCCTTATCAATTTTCTCATTCTATCACAAGTTTTTTAACGTGGTTTAAAGCAATTGTAAAAATTTTGTTACAATCTATTTAATTTTACCTTATTTCACCGAAAAAATCAAGGGGTTTTTGTCATTCCCTGCGGTGTTGATTATTTATTCAATGTATTTTTTTCACATTTGTTGACTATATCCAAAAAAAATGATATACTAGAGTTTCAAGAACAAAAACTGCGGAAATAATTTCCGCAAAACTATGGAGGCTAATGCTATGAACGAAATCAAAAATGCAGAAAAACTCGTTGAAATTCTTCACAAAAACTGCAAACTTTCACTGGAACAGATTGCCACAATGGCAGAAATGACAGTTCCCGAGGCTGCCGCCGCCATTGACGCCCTTGAGGCGAACGGTACAATCTTAGGCTACGGTGCAGTTATCAACTGGGACAAAATTCAGGGCACCAAAACCGTTACAGCATACATTGAGATGCAGGTTGCTCCCCAGCGCAACAAAGGCTTCAACCGCCTTGCAGAACGCATTTATCAATATCCCGAGGTTAAATCTCTCAACCTTATGAGCGGTCGTTACGACTTTGGAATAACCGTTGAGGCTTCAAACATTCAGGAAATTGCAATGTTTGTGTCCGAACGTCTTGCACCGATGGAGTCTGTTCTCGACACTTCAACTCACTTTGTTCTCAAAAGATACAAGAGTGACGGCGTGATTTTTGACACACAAACCGATGATGACAGGGAGGTTCTCTCTTTATGATATTTAACTCGAACTGTTTCTTGAGCAACACGGTAAAGAATATTCCCCCGTCGGGAATCAGGAGGTTCTTTGACATTGCTGCCGAGATGGATGACGTAATCTCTTTGGGCGTGGGTGAGCCCGACTTCGTAACTCCCTGGCACATCAGGAACGAAGGTGTTTATTCTCTCGAAAAGGGACATACCCACTATACCCCAAACCGCGGTCTCTCCGAGCTGTGCTGTGAAATTTCAAAATATATGAAGCGTCGCTTCAGCCTGACCTATGACGCAATGACCCAAACCATTGTCACCGTGGGCGGCAGCGAAGCCATTGACATATTTTTACGTTCGGTAATCGAGCCCGGTGACGAGGTTCTCATTCCTGAACCCAGCTTTGTTTGCTACAAGCCTATAACACAGCTGTGCGGCGGAACTCCAGTGCCCGTTCTCACAACCGCTGAGCACAGCTTCAAGCTGACGGCAGATGCGCTGTCTGCCGCAATCACCGACAAAACCAAGGTGCTTGTTCTGCCTTATCCCAACAATCCCACAGGCGGAATTATGACCCGTGAGGACCTTGAGGAAATTGCGGATGTAATCAGGCAGCATAATATTATGATTTTAAGCGACGAAATTTATGCCGAGCTGACCTACGGACGTCAGCATGTATCCATTGCCGAAATCGACGGAATGTATGAGCGCACAATGGTTGTCAGCGGCTTCTCAAAGGCTTACGCCATGACAGGCTGGCGGCTTGGCTACGCCTGCGGACATCCTGACATAATTGCTCAAATGACAAAGGTTCACCAGTATGCCATTATGTCAGCTCCCACCACCGCCCAGTATGCGGCAATCGAAGCCCTGCGCAACGGCGACAGCGACATTGAGGTTATGCGCGAGGAATACAATGACCGCCGAAAAATTATTGTGAGCGGCTTCAACAATATGGGGCTTGACTGCTTTGAGCCCGAGGGCGCATTTTATGCCTTCCCTTCAATCAAGTCCACAGGTCTTTCATCAAACGACTTCTGCGAAAAGCTTCTCTGCGATATGAAGGTTGCGGTAATCCCCGGCACCGCCTTTGGCGACTGCGGCGAAGGACACGTTAGATGCTCCTATGCCTACTCTCTCGAGAACATTAACGAAGCCCTTGAGAGAATTGAAGCGTTTGTAAAAAAGATAAGATAAAACAAATCGGGCAGCCTGTGGGCTGCCCTGAAATTTGGAGAAAAAATGAATTTTTTATACGACACCCACGCACACCTTGACGACTCTATGTTTGACGGCGACCGTGAGCAGATAATCGAAAAAATTAAAAACTCAGATGTAGGTCTGGTCAACAACATTGCGGCAGATATTGAGTCATCACACGCCTCAATTGCTCTGGCAGAAAAATATGACTTCATATATGCCACCGTGGGGGTTCACCCCAGCGATGTGCTTTCAATGACCGACCAAGATATCGAGGAGCTCCGCAAGCTTTCGAAGCATCCCAAGGTTGTTGCAATCGGCGAAATTGGTCTTGACTACCACTATGACGATGCCGACCCCGACGTTCAAAAATTCTGGTTCAGGGCTCAGCTTGACCTTGCAAAGGAGATTGACCTGCCTGTTGTAATTCACGACCGTGACTCAAAGGGCGAATGTATTGCCATTCTCAAAGAGAAAAAAATCTCAAAGGGTGTTGTACATTGCTTTTCGGGCAGCGCCGAAACTGCAAGAGAGCTGGTGAAAATGGGTCTTTACATTTCCTTCACGGGAGTTCTTACCTTCAAAAACGCACGCCGTGCAATCGAAGCGGTCAGAGCCATCCCTCTTGAACGTATGTTTATCGAAACCGACTGCCCATATATGGCTCCCGAGCCCTTCAGGGGTCAGCGCAATGACAGCAGTCTGGTATACCGAGTAGCAGAAAAAATTGCCGAAATCAAGGAACTTCACGTCGAAGACGTAATCCGCATAACCCGTGAAAACGGAATGAATTTTTTTGGAATAAACCAATAAGCAAAAACGGTTTCTCATTTGCGAGAAACCGTTTTCATTTTATATGTCTGCAAAGAGCCTTGACGGCAAATGCCGCAGCAAGAATCTTCACCAAATCGGGAACTATAAACACCGCAACGTGCTTCACCAAAGCAAGCACAAGCCCTGCTCCCTCTGCACGCAGATATACAAAATAAGCCCATAGAACTCCCAAGGCATAGCACACCGCAAGCCCTGAGAGCATAGCCCCAATCAATCGGGGTATGCTTTTTTCTTTCCTCTCGCAAATACCGCCACACAGAAGCGCCGCAGCCAAAAATCCTATTATGTATCCGCCGGTCTCGCCAAAAAGCACGCCGGGGCCGCCTCTTCCTCCCGAAAAGACAGGAATTCCGATTGCGCCCAAAAGAATGTAAACAAGCACCGCAAGACTTCCCTTTTTTCTGCCAAAAAGTCCCGACGTCAAAAACACGCCAAAGGTCTGAAGGGTAAAGGGAACTGGCGCAGGAATGCTAATCCACGAGCAAACCGCCATAATCGCCGCAGAAACTGCAATTCGATTAATTTCCCGAAGCTTCTGATTTTTCATCACTTTCTCCTTCATTTAAGCCTTCTTTTTCGGTTTTGGCAACCTGAGGAATAAAATATTTCGCAATTTTACTTCTTCCACGGTATTTCACATACACAAAGCCCATTATGCTGAACACCGCAGCACCGATAAAGTTCACAAGCAAATCCTTCATTGTATCATAAAGCCCAATGTCAAGGTATCCTCCAACTCCGAGCTCTCTGCCGTCAACAACAAGGGATGAAATATTCTCAAGCACCGACGGCTCCTTTGTGTTTCCGCTGAGAAACGTGGAGGTCACCGAGCTTACCACCGAATCCTTCTGCATATCCGTTCCAAAAAGATAATCGCAGCCAAACTCATAAAACTCCCAGAGCACGCCGATTGTCATAGAAAAGCAAAAAGCAACCAGCGCTAAAAACACAGGAGACAGCTGAAACTTGATTTTCTCGTTTCGGTTGAGAATGTCGACCAGTCCAAACCCCACCGCCGCACACAAAAAACCGTTCACTGTGTGAAGAGCTGTGTCCCAAAAGGGGACCTTTGTGTAATAATTGCCCATTTCACCCATAATGAGTGAAGCAAAAATAAACAGTAAAATCACAATTTCCAGAGTGTTAGGAAGGTCAATATCAAAATTCTTTTCAAGAAATGCAGGCACCAAAAACAACACCAATGCCAGAGCACAAAAGAATAGATTTTCATAATTGCCTCTGACGCATGACACAGCCATAGCTCCAATAACAATAATGCGGAGCAAAAGATACACCGCAAAGGTAAGCTTGTTTTTCCTTATATGCTCCTTATAGACTCTTGCATCAAATCGGTTTTTCTTTGGCACAAATTATCTCCCCTTCATCATATTTACACTACATATTTTATCACATTTCACACAGTTTATCAAGATGCCGTGCTGTATATTATTTTATAAAACAAGCAATACTAAAATTGTAAAAAATTTCAATTATCAAATCAGGAGGAATAATTATGCCGGTAGAATTTTCAACCAGTCAGACAAAAACAAACCTTATGCGAGCCTTTGCAGGCGAGAGTCAGGCACGAAACCGCTACACCTTTGCCGCAGGCGAAGCAAAAAAACAAAACCTGCACGTGGTAGAGGCAGCCTTTGCCTTCACGGCAGGTCAGGAAAAAGAGCACGCCGAGGTTTTTTATAACCAGCTCAAAAGTCTTGCCGGGGAAAATATTGAAATTGAAGGTGCATACCCCGTGGACATCTCCGATTCTGTTGCCGCCCTTTTGAGAGCAGCGCAGCACAACGAATACGAAGAACACGACGACGTGTACAAGGAATTTGCAAAAGTTGCCGAAGAAGAGGGCTTTATTCAGATTGCAGGCATCTTTAAACATATTGCCGAAATCGAAAAGGTTCACGGCGACCGCTTCAAGCGTCTGGCAGAGCTCTTAGAAGAAGACAAGCTATTTGTTTCAGACATTTCAATCACCTGGACGTGTCTCAACTGCGGCTATGTTCACCAGGGCAAGGAAGCTCCGCCCATATGCCCCGTATGCAGCCACGCCAGAGGCTACTTTATTCGTATGGAGCTTATGGAAAAGTGCTAGCTCACTTTTTTCAGTCTCACCGACAGCACCGTCATATCATCATTAACTTCACCCTTGTTCCTCTCAATTGCGTGAGACAGAATTTTGTGAGCGAGTCCAGTTTCAGGGCTGTCAACAGCAGCTTTTTCAATAAATTCACCAATCCACATACTTCCGCTTTCTCTTGATTCAACTCCGTCTGTAATCATCACAATAACATCGCCGTCGACCATGGTTTTTGAGGCAATTTCAGCCTCCATATCGGCGATAACCCCCACGGGAAGAGAAGCAGCCTTCACGGTGTCGACCCCGTGCTTCTTCATAATGAAGCTGGGCTCGGCGCCTGTTTTTATAAACTCCGTCTCCCCTGTATAAAGGTCAATTATACAGACATCAATTGTCACAAATGCTTCTTCATTTGACTTTAGGAGCATTATTGAATTTATAAACTTAACCGCCATACGACTGTCAAAGCCCGCTCTCAGAAAGCTGTCAAGAAGCTCAAGCATTGCCTCGCTCTCACGTGCCGCCTGAATTCCCGTTCCCATACCGTCGCTGAGGGCAATAACATACTTTCCTCCACTTATGTGCGAGAACCTATAGTTATCTCCACTTTCTTCTGATGCCGCACGCTGGGCAAAGCTTGTTTCAACACAAAACTTCTCTGCATCAAAAATTTCAACCTTCACAAATCTTCCGTTTTCTGAGGGCTCTGTTTTCATAGATATGTCGTTCCTGAAAACTCCCTTCATCATCTTTTCGACTTCCTTTTGCAACTCCTCAGTCCAATAGCTGCGGCGAAGCCCTATTTCAATTCTGTATCTGCCGTTCTTTTCCTGAATGACCTCAAGCTCACGAACGGGAATACCCTTTTCTTCAAATTTTTCCCTGACATCAGCTTCAGAAATACGCTCAAAGGAAATATCACTGGCAATCTCCGCCGAAATTCCGCTGATAATTCCCGACACACCCGAAAGCTGCTCACCGACCAGCATTCTGCTTTCCTTCAGCCGGCTTCGCCACACACATCTCACCTGATGAATATCCAGCTGATGATTTAGCTCCGCCACAAGATGGGTCAGCTCCACACACCTTGCCCGAAATTCTTCGCTTGCGTCTGATGGGTCAACTATGCCCTTCTCGTCCATTGCCTGCATAAGCTCAAAGAGAGACTTGTAGGTAAAGTCAAAATCCTTGTTCCAGCAAACCGATGACTTTTTGCACTTTTTGCACACCCTGTCTGCAGCCAAATCAAAAAAGGTCGCAAGGTCAGCAGTATTGTCCTCACGGTTCTTTTCTGAAAGTCTTTCCAGAGTTCTTGCCATTGCCTCAAAGGAATCTGCAACCGCCTGAAGCCTTGACCTGAGCTGCTCCTTCAGCTTCAGAATGCTTGCTCTGTCTTTCTGGTCAAGGCAGATAATTTCTCCCACAATTCCAATAACTTTGGGCTTTACAAAGCAGAATACGATTGCCGCAACCATTATTTCATAAAGCGAAAGCATTGATTCCATTGCCCCGTTTGTGTAAGCAATCAGGGTCGCATTGGCAAGCACAACCCCCGCAATAACACCGCTTTTGCCGAATCTGGCAAATACCCCTGCAACAAAGCCGCAAAAGCTGAATGCTCCAAGAATGGGCAAAAAGTTATCCGAACCAATGCCGCAAACAAGCCCCAGGATTACTCCTGCCCCTGTGGAATAGCCTGCTCCGCAGCCTGCGGCAACCACAAGCAGCGCCACCGATGCCGCAGTATTCATAACCGAAAACTCAGACCCAATGTAAATCTCCTTTAGACTCAGCACTGCAATTGCCGTCAGCGCCCCAAGACTCAGCTTTTCTTCGCTCCCCAGCTCTTCGGGAATGAATTTTCCTCTCTTCAGCAGCTTGCTGCTCTTTTCAAGAACCATTGCTCCTGCAACAACCGCCACCGTCTCGCAAAGCAAAAGCAAAAACTGTGAAAAATAAAATCCCTGCCAAAAAAGTGTCACAAGTCCTGTTAAAAACACACAGCCTCCCGCAACAAGTCCTGCGGTGAAATCGTTAAATCTCACATCCTTTTCAAGAACAAAGAGCACCGAAAGATAAATAACTCCCGCACTTATGTATTTTGCCGCGCCAAGCCTGTCACAAACAACGCAGGCTCCGAAAGTCACCGCAGCAAAAGACACTACCGCCCCAAAGGATATTTTTCGCTCCTGAGCAAGAAACGAGAGTCCGAAGGGGGCCATACTCCCGTAGGGCATCGCCATTGAAATAAAAAAACCGATAATTCTCAAAATCCAGTCATTTCTCGTGAAGTCTTTTGGCTTATGCGGCTTATTTTTATGCGGCATATTTTGCGTTGAATATCCCAATTCAGCCATTATCTTTTCTCCTTTGCAATTTCCATATTTTGGTATTTCCTTAATTTTACAGGCTTGTCCCAAAGAGAATTGTCGAAAGAACTACTCTTATTTTGATTACACAAAAAAAGAACCTCTTTATTTCGAGGTTCTTCTTCAATTTATTACTTAAGGTTAAACCAAGCGCCAATTCCCGGGAATATAGCCGATTCTCCGAGCTCTTCTTCAATTCTGAGAAGACGGTTATATTTTGCCGTTCTGTCGGTTCGTGAGGGTGCGCCCGTTTTTATCTGTCCCGAGTTTGTTGCCACCGCAATATCTGCAATGGTGGTGTCCTCGGTTTCGCCGCTTCTGTGAGAAGTCACCGCTGTATAGCCTGCACGGTTAGCGGTCTCAATGGCATCCAGAGTTTCGGTGAGTGTTCCGATTTGATTCACCTTTATGAGAATTGAATTTGCAACATCAAGGCCTATGCCCTTTTTGAGCCGCTCGGTGTTGGTGACAAACAAATCATCTCCCACAAGCTGCACTCTGTCACCAAGACGCTTGGTGAGCATATCCCAGCCCTCCCAGTCTTCTTCTGCCATTCCGTCCTCAATTGAAATTATTGGATATTTGCCCGTCCAATCCGCCCAAAAGTCCACCATTTCTTCACGGCTCAGCAGCTTGTCGGTCTTCCAGAAATAATATTTTCCGCTTTCGCCCTTTTTCTTTGCCTCCTCAAACATTTCGGTGGAAGCAGGGTCAAGAGCAATCCTGAAATCATCATAGGGCTTAAAGCCTGCCGCCTCAACGGCCTCAAGTATAAGCTTCACAGCCTCTTCATCGGTATCAAGATTTGGGGCAAAGCCACCTTCGTCACCCACCGCTGTTGAAAACCCCTTTTCTTTGAGAAGCTTTTTGAGGGTATGAAAAACCTCAGCACACCATTGAAGGGCCTGACAGAAGGACTTTGCCCCAACAGGCATAATCATAAACTCCTGACAGCTTATTGAGTTATCGGCGTGCTTGCCGCCGTTAATTATATTCATCATAGGAACAGGCATTGTTTTCGCGTTAACCCCGCCGATATAGCTGTAAAGGCTAAGCCCCAGTGCCGCTGCCGCAGCCTTTGCACAGGCAAGAGACACCGCAAGAGTTGCATTTGCACCAAGTCTTGACTTGTTTGGTGTTCCGTCAAGATTAATAAGAAGCCTGTCAATTTCAACCTGGTCTAAAACGTTATACCCAAGCAGTGCGTCCGAAATCTCGCTGTTTACATTCTCAACAGCCTTTAGAACACCCTGCCCCATATAACGGCTTTTATCGCCGTCCCGAAGCTCGCATGCTTCAAAAGCCCCCGTTGATGCACCCGACGGCACCGCTGCACGCCCCACAAAGTCGCCCTCAACAAAAACCTCAACCTCAACTGTGGGGTTGCCTCTGGAATCCAGAATTTCCCTTGCAACAATTCCTTCAATAGCAATATAGTCCTTCATTACAAATTACCTCCTTTTTTACATATTGTGTCCGACTTTTGTATTTTTATTTCGTTTGCGGATAAACTATTGAAAAAAGAAAGGAAGAAGATTATGATAAACCACGATACTGTTGAACTTTTAAAGGAATGTAATGCAGGAATCAAAATGGGTGTAAACTCCATTGACGAGGTTCTTGACAAGGTAAAGGACCAAAAGCTGAAGAAAATTCTCATCAGCTCCAAAGAAGCCCACCAGGCTCTGGGCAGCGAGACCCACGAGCTTCTGAACGCCTGCGACGAGTGCGGCAAAGAGCCCAACCCAATGGCAAAGGGTATGTCATGGCTGAAAACCAACGTGATGCTGGCAATGGAGAGCACCGACAAAACCGTTGCCGACCTCATTACAGACGGCTGCGATATGGGAACAAAATCTCTCAACAAATATCTAAACGAATATGAATCCGCCTCCGAAGAGGCAAAAACAATCGCCAAGCGTCTCATCAAGCTTGAGGACGACCTGGCGGCGGACATCAGATGCTTTCTCTGATACACAAAGGGACTTATGAGTTTCATAAGTCCCTTTTTTTATCTTATAACAAGCTTTTCTTTAAGTCCCGAAAATCTCCTGAGAATATTGTTATTTTCCACAAACTGCTTAAGGCATTCTTCCTTTCCTACCAGAATCACCAGTTTTTTCGCACGGGTTATTGCGGTGTATAAAAGGTTTCGGGTCATCAAAAGCCGATGGGTGTCGAATACGGGCATAATCACCACATCAAACTCGCTGCCCTGACTTTTGTGAACGGTCACCGCATAGGCAAGCTCCAGCTCATCAAGACCCATAAAGTCATATACCACCTTTTTATCGTCAAAGAGCACCGTCAGGGTTTGCTTCGGAACATTTATATCCGTAACAAAGCCCACGTCACCGTTGAATACCCCTTGACCTTCTTCACCGTCAGAAAGTCTGGTCCACTCAAGGTTATAATTATTTTTGTTCTGCATAACCTTGTCACCGATTCTGAAGGTATAGCTGCCCACCACCTTTTCAGAAATTCTCTTCATTTTGGGGTTCAGCCTTCTTTGCAGAATTTCGTTGAGGCTTTGCACTCCAATAAGAGTTTTTCGGGTAGGTGTAAGTACCTGAATTTGTTTTATACTGTCAACACCGTATTTTCGGGGTATCCGCCTTTCACAAAGGTCTGCAATAGTCTCGCAAAGTAACTCAGGCTGATGACACTTCACCATAAAAAAGTCATTGTCCGGGTCGTTGCAAAAGGGCATATCGCCGTGATTTATTCTGTGAGCATTGACAACAATCATACTTTCCTTTGCCTGTCTGAAAATTTCGGTCAGCTTTACACACTCCAAAGACTCACTGTCTATTATATCTTTCAAAACATTTCCCGCTCCAACAGCAGGGAGCTGGTCGCAGTCTCCCACCATAATCAGCCGAGCGTTTTTCTTGAGTGCCAGCAAGAGATTGTGCATAAGCAAAATGTCCACCATAGACATCTCATCAACAATCAAAACGTCACAGTCAAGCTTGTTCTGCTCATTTTTGCAAAAATAAACGCCGCCAACCTCGGATGGCATATTTTCAAGAAGCCTGTGAATGGTCTTTGCCTCCATACCGCAGACCTCCGACATTCGCTTTGCCGCCCTGCCCGTGGGGGCAGCCAGTGCAAGCTTCTTGCCCTGACTCTCCATTATTCTGATAATCATATTAATTATTGTAGTTTTTCCTGTTCCGGGGCCCCCGGTGATAACCATTGCAGAATTCTCAAAGGCTGCAACAACCGCATCACGCTGAGCATCAGCAAGCAAAATTCCGCTTTCCTCTTCTGCAATCGAAATAAGCCTTTGGGTTTCTCTTCGGTCAATCTCAAAAATAATACCGCTCATTTCCTTTAGCCGCTTTGCTACTCCGCATTCCGCCTTATGAAAGGTATCAAGATATACCGCATCAAATTCTTCACGAGCTTCAACAACAAGCTCCCCTTTGAGGCATAGCTGAGAAATTGCGTCCTCAACCTCACACGAATCCACATCAAGAACAGCCTTTGTCTGTGCCAGAAGAGTTCCTTTGGGAAGGTATGTGTGACCGCTGAGATAGCCTGCGTTAAGCAGCGTGCTGACAACTCCCGAGCACACTCTGGGCATAAAATTTTTCGGCAGCTTCATATGCTCACGGATTTTGTCGCAAACCATAAAGGTAAATCCGTCAATGGTGCTGAGAATAAAAGGATTGTCAGCCGCCAGATTGACAACATTCTCGCCATAGGTACGATAAGCCTTCACTGCAAGATTTGGCGAAACGCCAAACCTTTGAAAAAAAACAACAATATTTTTGAGCCCCACCTGCTCAACAAACTTCACGTGTATATCCTGAGCCTTGGCAAGGGTCAGCCCTTTAATGCTGACAAGCCTTTCGGGCTCATTTTCAATAATCTCCAGAGCATTCTTTCCGAAGGCTTCAACAATCCGTCTTGCGGTGGTCTTTCCCACATGCGGAAGAATTCCCGACCCAAGATAAAGCTCAATCTCACTTTCAGATTCAGGCATAAGCCGCTCAAAGCTGCTGACGCAAAATTGCTCACCGTATTCGAGATGGTTTTTCCACTCACCCTCTGCCAGAATACGCTCCCCCTCCGAAAGTCCAGGCATATAACCGGTAAGAGTAACCAGCTGCCCCTGTGATGATATATCACAAACGGTATATCCGTTTGCGGAATTCTCATAAATCACGTCTTCAACAACGCCTTCAAGCTTCTCCACCTGTGTTCACCTCCGAAATAAGCATTAAAACAATTATACTGTATATGTAGATTTATGTCAATGAACACAGGTGGATTTTTCTGCTTTATTTTCCCCTAAACCATAGCCTCTGCCAATTTCAGCACAAGCTCCTCGCCATACTTATAGCACAGCAAAAACTCAATTGTTCCGTCCTCAAGTCCTGCCTTTGCCTGAACAATTTCAACAGCTTCGTCAACAGTCATTTCAAGCTCTCCTTTCTTTATTTCCTCAAATGGAAAGCTTCGGCCCGGACAGGCTGTAGCTCCAAAGTCTCCGTGTTTTTTCACTTCTGCTTTTGGATAAAGACTCAAAAGATAAGTAACCAGCTCCTTACCTGCCCGAAGCTGTGCCTGCGGCATTATTTTTTCTGTCTCAAAATTTCCTTCAAAGCAAACACCTATGCTTTCAGCATTATATCCCGTACAGTGAGCACCCACCGTGGCAATTGGTCTTCCGCGAAATACGCTGCCATCACTTCGCACATAAAAATGATAACCTATACCGCTCCATCCGTTGGCAAGATGACCGTTATGTATGCTGAGCGCATCACCTGTGCCTGCACGGTGATGAAGAATTATAAACTTGGTGGTGCTTCGCTTTGAAAGATTCCCCTTCCAGGCATACTTCACATCATTTATCTTCAATCCAGCCTCTCTCCTTTTTGTGCTTTAAAATATCAATAGCGCCGATAATAACATCAGGAAGCGGCACCCCCATCAGCCCGGCATTTTCAACTATTGAAATTAACTCATTTAAAATAAAACCTATGATTGTTGCCGTCTTTATGTATTCGGTCTGCAGGGCTATGTCAAGCCTGTGTGCTATCAGCACAAACAACAGAGTCACACCCTTTTTGCAAAGTCCCTTCCACCCTGCACGGCTATCCAGATTTCCCGATGCCGACTTGTTGCTGTTATGAAACACCCCTGCTATAATCAGACCCATAACAAAGTCAACGGTCATAAGCACAAGCAAGGTTACCATATCCTCTGTCCATCCTCCAAACAGCTTTGCAATCATTCCGCCGATTACGCCGAATACTGTGCAAATTATCGCTTTTACATTTGTCATAATAAAGCTTCCTCCTCAACTGACTTTCGTATTTCATCATACTCCGCCTCGGTTATCTCTCTCCAATTGTCGGGGCTGTCATTACAGCCAAGATAAATCTCTTTTCCGAAAGCCTCGCCGTTTGTGAGAACCATTCCCTCTGATGCCGTAAGCCTTGTCAATTCAATTATTGTTTTTTTCATTACGCCAAACTCCATCCTTTCTGTGTCGCAATTGCCTTTTCTTCATTGGTAAGCTTTGCAAGGTTTGTCGCACCAAGGGTCACCACCCAAGATGCTCCGCTTGTGTCTGCTGAATAATCCTTAAGTGCATTTACTATACTCATAAGGCTGTCGTATGAGAGCCTCGTACTGTCTGACACACTAAACCCGTTTTGTCCGATTATTCCCGTTATCCTGATTTCTTCAAGATAAGAACATCCCCGAAAAGTATCCGAAAACGTATTTGTTCCATCAGCCTTCAAGACAAGCTCATCAATTATTGATGCTGTTGTGCTTCTGAAGGTTCTGTCCAATGAATTTGTATAGGTTGCATCTATCTTCGGGATTCTTGTAACAAAGCATTGACTAAACATCAAAGAAGTAAGCGTTTCCGATGTGTCAAGGATTACGCCGCATTCTTCCAGTCTTTGAGCAAGGTCAATCCACGGCACTACATCCCACGAAAAATAATTGAACAAACCCATACCATAGTGAGGCTTTATGTCATACTTTGGATAAAATGTGTCACCGTTCCAGCAACTACCCGCAAACATATACGGCACATTTTTACCGTCAAGCATAGGTGCCTGATAAGTGTCCCAGAACTCGTCATACTGTGCCTGTTTTCCTGCTTCATAAACCTCGTCAACCTTTGTCACAAAGTCATCGGGAGCAATGGGTTCATCTGTTCCAAGATGTCCCCTGATTTTATCGGCTATTGCCTTGAATTTTTCCTGTTGTGTACTCATATCGCCGTCCCCCAGCTTTCAAGAATTGCAGATTGGATTGACTCGTCAACATACTCTTTTCTTGCTATATTAACTACAGATGTTGACCAAACATCCGAGGAATTACAGAAAAAAATACAGAAACCTTCATTGATAATTTGCAAAAAACCAACTACCGAAGCCGAAAGAGTAATCAGGGTCAAAACACTTATGCCGTGAATTCCCAGCACAACCCTGCCATCATTATGTGCTGCCGTTATTTCCTCAAAGGTTTTGTCTACTGTGATGCTTCCGTCACCCGCAACAGCAATATTTACAACAAACGGAGCAACATCACTTTTTATCTCCGCCTTATCCTCTTCAGTCCAATAGTCAACGCTCCGTTGTGGAGTGTAGCCATTTGCGGTAATGCCTGTGTCCTCATAGCTTTTCAGCTCTGTGTTATACAGCCACCAATTGCCGTCGTCACCAATGTATGGAAGTCCGTTGTCTATAAGTTCCTGCATTTCTTTCATATACTGCTGCCAAACAGTAGGCGTGGGCGTCTGAGGAACCTCTCCATCTTCAAGCCCCGATTTTTCCACGCCAACCCAAAGTACATTTGCGGTCACCAGCCGTTCCTCACCGCAAAACAGCGAAACCGTGAACCCCGGTGCCTTTATTACCTCAAAAGGGACTATGCAGCTTTCGGCTTCATCAAGCAAGAGCTGAAAAAAGCTGCCGCCGTAACCGAACACCGCAACAACATCCCCCTGCCATTCCTCCGAAAGACTGAATTTAGCCCTCAGATAGTTGCGGCTGTCGGCAACTGCGTTAAAAGTATCTGTCCTTTTTATCGTTTGATTTTTAACCTCAAATTCAAGCACAAAATATCCCCCCTTTACATAAATGTTGCCGTGCAATCTCTCAACCTTTTGACGGCACTGTTTGCATCACTTTTATAGCAACGTACATAAAGGCACAGCTTTCCTTCAATGATTTCTAGCTCATATCTGGTTGTAGACGAAGTATAATAAAGACAGTTTGCAGCCCACACGTTTCCGTCGTGCAAACCATATTTTATTGTCCCATCATTTATATCAAAGAATGCTGTCCATTCACCAAACCCCAAAATGTTAGAAGTATTACTTCCTCCCAGCACCCCGTCTGTGCATACCTGAGCAAAGTTGAACTTGCTCAAATTCACATCTTCAACTCTTGACAATATATACGAGACTAAAGACCCTGCCTCCCAATAAAGAACAGGCTCATCAAGAGGGGTAAAACCAACAGTAAGCGCAATATTCGTTCCCATTGTTCCAATCTTTGAACGGGCAAAAACTCTTTTATCCTTCAAAACTCCATCCACCGTGAGCTGAGCAAGCACTACCGATTCGCCATCTGTGGGAAGCTCCTCTGCAAACAGTATATCCGCCGTTTGAAGTGCAGAGTTAAAATATGCATAGATATACCCTGCCGTATTCGGTGTCACCGCAACGGTATAACCGTCACTATCCACCTCAAGCCGTGCGCCGCTTGCAAAAAAAACAATACCCTGACCCACAGAAACAGACATATTCTGTGCCCCCACATTTGAAACAGCACACTTGCAGCCCTCAAGCTGCACCCCCTCTTCAACAAGAGCTTCGGTGAGCACATTCAGGTCTGACACATTATAGCTGTCCTTTGTGAGAAAGGGCGCAACGCCTGCCCCAACCAGGCTGCTCGTTATACTGTTAATATCCTCGGGTCCGTATGAAGCTCCGTCAACAAAGCTGTATGTAATTGCCATTTATCATTCCTCCAAACTGTTAAAAATCGGCACAACACCCGATTTATCTACGTCATAATAGATACTCACCGAGGTTATGCGTTTTTTCTCTGCCTTCCTGAAGTCACCAAATTCAACCTGAACCCTGACAATGTCTCCAAGAAGATAATCCTCGCCATACACCACGCCCTTGGTTTGAGCTGCCGATGACTCTTTTTTTGTCCGCTGAGCAAGCTCCATAGCTGCTTCAGTCTCTGTTTTTGTTCCGCTTAAAACCGCTTCCCATTTCTTTGCACCTGTCAATTCGCAATTTTCAATATAATCCCAGGCATCCGCAGGCTTTTCGGCACTTGTCTTCCAAACACCGTCACGGCTGTCACAATAAAGATATTCACCCTTAACACAAGAAAGCCCAAAGCGTGAGCTGCTTGCCGTTGTTATTTTGTAATAGGTGAAAGCATTACTCGCAACACCGTTCGTAAGCTTAGGCGAGTTCGCCGATGCGCTCCATTCGCCCATATCAACCAGCTTTCTCAAAAACCAGCCCGAATTGGAGACTGCATCCTGTTTCTCAACTGTATACTGCATATCATAAGCCGTTCTGTTTGAAGGCGAGAGCAAAACCTGCTTTTCGGTTCCTGAAAATACCGAAAAGATAAACTGCTTCGTCTTGACATCTGCAACAACCTTAAACCCAAGATTTTGATCCTTCAGAACCTCACAGACCACATCGTGAAGAACTCTAACCTTGTCCGTGGAATAATCCTGTGCATCTCCCACTCCTGAAAGCTCTCCAAGTGTCAAAAAGTCGCCTGCAGCAGAGGTCACAGCAGCTCTGGCAATCACCTCAGGAGTTTTTCCCGTTTGCGAAAAAGGCTCAAGTCCGCGCTTTGTCAAAAGCCATTCAGGGGTTCTGCCGAATATGGCAATATCCTCTTCAATTCTCCACCCGGTCACGATTGCCGCATTTTCACCTGCCACAAAGAACAAATAGGGATTAGCTTCGAGCAGTTCTATAATCTCTGAATCCTTCAAAGAAAAATGCAGTTCCGCCGTACCAAAGCCGCAATAATTCCTGTCAATGTTCAGCGAAATAAATCGTGGATAATCTGCGAGAACGTTAAAGTCGAAGTCATAAAAAAGAACATCCCTCACACAATCACCGCCTCATTGTAAAGATTGTTGTATCGGCATTCAATTGTAAAGCCCGAGGTCACATCTCCCAAATCCACCGACAGAATATTTACACCGTAAACCAGAACAAAATCTCCCAAAAAGGTATCCTCCGACAGATAGTTTATGAGGTTTCCGCTTACCGAGCTTGAAATTCTGCGGTTCTTGATGTCAATAGTAACCGTATCATCGGCCTGCGGCGCATAATCAAGCTGAATTGACGCACCTGTGGTCTCGTTTCTTATGACAATGCTCTCAATTCCTTCCAAAGCCGAAGGATAATACAGAGTGATTATCGGCTCAACCGAAATCGTACCCAAAATCCTTACGGTTGCTCCAACAACAATGTTGCCAAACACCGCAGGAAGGGTGAAGGGCGTTTCAAGGAGCTTTGTTCTCTGATAAAGGGGAACAACCGTGTCTGTGCCGTCCTCAAAGTACGGGCTGTCACAGACAAGCTGCAGAGCAAAGGTGGCAATCTCGCCCCGAAGAACTCTGGTAATATCAGGAGCATATACCTGACTACACCTTATCCGCCTGTCTGTGTTCTCACTTTTTATATATAGCGTTCCTTCACGGCCAAGCACCTGAAGAGCGGAGCGCACAGCCTTTGTCACATCCTTATCCATAACCTCAAGACCGATTGTAATGGTTCGGGCTTCGGCTCTTGAGCTCAGAGTTTCCTGACCGTCATACCCCGAATAAACCGCTGTGCTATACTCTCTGCTGACAAGCCCCAGCCCTTCGATTGCAGTTATCCGAAACGAAGAAGCATCGCCCCCGCCCTGCATTGTCACCATTCCCAGCTCGTTTTTGTATGTAATTGTAAGGCTCATTATCTTATCCCCCTCACTCTGTCCATTGCACTTGCATTTTTTGCCGCCGCAATTTGTGCAGTAGTTGTGTCTCTTGACGAATTGAAGGTATATGTGGTGTTATAAATATTCGAGTCTCCCGTCTTCACCAACCTTGCAAAGTCTGCAGCAATAGCCGCAAGTTCAGCCGTAATCTCATTCATTGCTGAAAGCATAAACCCCTTTGCCTGCTCCACAACACCCGAAACCTGACCGTGAAAACCCTTTCCAAAGGCGCTTCCCGACTCCTCCCCAAGGCTGTAATAGCTTTCGGGAACGCTTTCAAAGCTTTCTTCAAGCTTCTTTACAAACTGTGTTTTTTCATCACCGTCTGCCTGAAAAAAACCTTTGTTAAAGCTTTCAGCAGAAGAAATTCCTGCTGCCTCCAGCTCTTCCTTATTAACAATTCCGTTCAGCTGACCTGCAATAGTCTCAGCAAGAGCATTGCGGGTGTTATACCCGTCAACAAATCTGCTTCGGGTTTTCTCATCAACCGAAAGCAGCATTTCAGCAGTCTCAACTGCCTCCAAAACATCCATTTTGCCGAAAGCCGTAAAAACTCCGTCAGGAATATTTCCCAACGCCTTCAGCTTCAGAATGGCATCACGGTATCTTTCAAGAAGTCTGATTTCTTCTTCAAAATCCTCCAGTGTTTTTTTATGAAAAACAGCGTCACTACCATTAGGATTGATTCCCAAAAAAGTAACTTTATATGAAGAATACCAATCCTCATCCTTGCCAATGAGATGCTCTTTCAGCTCCTGCTGAAGCGACTGAATTTTTTTAACTGCCTTAATCTGCTGCTCTGCTGCTTCTTCCATAAGACGCTTGTTGTAGCCGATGATCTCTTCTGTATATTTATACCATTCGTCAGAGCCCTGTCTCAGGTTCTCATCACGGTATTGCTTCAGCTTTTCATAATATTCCTGCTCCGAAATCAGCTCCAGCTCAAGACAGTTTTTAAGGTTGTCCACTTCACGCTCACGGCGTTTCTTATCAAGCTTTTCTGCATTTTTTGTCAGTGTTTCCAGCTCAACATACACATTCTCCATAGCAGTAATTGCCAGATAAGAATTTTGGCTGATTCCAACACCGATTCCTGATGCAAGCATTTTGCCTATATCATTTTTTGCAGCCTCTGCTTCCAGATTTTCTATGTATTTCTGAAAATCAAATGACATATTAGTCCTTCCTTTAAATCAGATTTTCTGCAGAGACAAACACCTCGTCTGTCTCTGCAATTCCTCAAAAGAACCGTACTCAAGAAAAAAGCGTTTCGAGCTTCAAGGCGGTTTCTGTCTCGCGTTCCTCAGGGCTGCGCCTGTCTTTGAGTTTGTATTTTTTCTTCATTCTCTCAAAAAACAACCTGGCCTCACGATTTTTGATTTTTGCCGTATCTGTCGTGCGGTATGCCACAATCTTTGAGAACTTTGAGTCCTCACCAAGACACGAAAGAAGCTTTCTGAACTGCCACCAATGCATATTTGTCTCCAGCAAATCAATGCCAAACTCACTTAAAAAACCTGCACGAATATATTCAAAATCCTCCATTAAATCAAAAACGGGAGCCGGGGGCAAATCGTAACCCGAATTCTCAGGCTCTCTACCCAAAGCATAAAACCATAAAACCTTCTCCACCGCTCCTTTGGGGTCCTCAGGCAAAACAGCATAGGCAAGCGAGAGAACCTTTGCAAGCCTGCTGCCATAATCGCCGTCAGAATATATCAGCAGCTGCTCAATTTCAATCCACACCGAAAAATCGGTATTGATGTCATATTCTTTTCCACCAATTTCAACCTTTTCGGCATAAGTCAAAAATCTGTTTTTCACCTTTGCCTACGCCTCCGTATCCTCAGCAAGAGCTTCTCCCAGAGCTGAGATTATACAGCATAAGACTCCTGAAAGCTCTGCCACAGAAGCCTCCTTCTCTGCAAATGCCTCAAAAAACAGTTTTTCTCCCCCAAGAGCTTTAATGCTTTTTTTAAAAAATTTGGCAATCCTCGCATTCTCACAGTCACCCTGAGGCTCTTCCTCAAGCTCCTTCAGCAAAGCCCGCGCTTCGTTTTTTATTTTCTCGCACAGCACAGAAGTTTTGCTGCTTACAGCAATTTCAGCTTTGTGTCCAAGAAGCTCACAAATCACCGTCTTTTTCTTGAATTCCGATTCCTTTTTCATAAATTATTCCTCCACAAAGGTGCAGGTCTGCCAGTCATCGTCGCTCTGAGCAGTACCAAAGACCTTTTCGCCCTTAACTCTCAGAGTTCCGCTGTATTTATATGCATCCAGACCGTCTCCCTCATTTTCGGCGATAACCGCAAAGTCTCTTTTGATAGCCGACTTCTCATCACTTGCCATATCCACCATAATGATGGGTCTCACCGCATCGGAACCGACCTTTTCCTTATTGAAAATCTCAATAACATCATTATGAACAGGGTCACCGCTGAATCTGTCAAACCCGAAGGTAATTGACGGGTTATAGCCCACCACATCGGTCTGTTCAAACTCCTCGTCAACATACTGCCTTGAATATTCTCTGGGATTCTTTGAGGTCGAAATCTCATCAAAGCCCTTCATACGGTAAAAAACATAGCTCGCCGAATCGTCATTGCCCGTTTCGGGAACTCCAAAAAACGCCAGCTTTTTGTATCTCTTAATAATTTCTGACATAAAATTTCCTCCTTCTGAAAACACAGGCAGAGAGTGCAGACACCACTTGCCGCACCCTCTGCACAAAAATTAACCCACGTATTGAACAAAATAAACCAACCGCAGCTCCGCCTCAAACCTTGCGTCAATGCTGCCCGTAGGGGTAATCCCAAAGCTCTCTGCCACCGCAAGTGAAAGAGGCTTCACTCCATCTCCCAAATCAGGCAGCTCTCCTTTGTTGTTCTGGTCACAAATCCAGGCTTCAACATTTTCACAAAGCTCAGCCGCCGCACGGTTTTCGGCTTCGGCACGGCTGTATTCCTGCCTGAAACACAATGCAAACCGAGCCTCACAGACCGCACCGCCGTCCGCATACCGCTTCATAACAGGCTCTGTGGGCAGCATTTTAAGGGAAAAGGCAAGGGGCTTGCCCTCAAGATAATTAATTTTTATTCCGACCTTGTCCAGGTAAGGACACCCGGAAAGATACTTCACCATCTCATCAATCAAAATCTCTTCACCTTTCTTCCTTATAACCATTGACGTGGAAACGGCGTAACGCCGTTTTAGCGGAATTTTATTCCGCAACTTTCAAACTAAAGGTTTGAAAGCCACGAATGATTGCAATAAAGTCGGCTTGTGAAAACATAGTTTTCACAATGGTTTGCTAAATTTAGCAAACTGAAATATTAAAATATTTCACCGACAATTATTATAACGAGTGTTCTCTAGCGAAACAGCGTGATAACGCTGTTTCAGTGTAGCAAGGCATTTGCTACTTGGAAAATTGTTTAAAGAACAATTTTCGAGAACCTCGTTGCAATGAAGTATCGGGAAATTGCATTGCAATTTCCTCGTCAAAATGTTATTTTGACGAGGAAAAACGTTTTTAACGTTTTTCCCTAAGATACCTTCATTATCTGTAGTCATATTCCGCCTGTAAATGCCAATGGGGATTAGCTCCGTGGCAGTTCTTTCCCACAACTGCAACTCTTCTGCATTTCGCCACAGCAAAATCCGCCTCGTCCAGCCCTCCAAAATAAATCAGGTCTCCCTCAAGGATTTCATCAACAAGACAAAGAGCAATTCTCACGTCAAAGCTATCCCTGCAATAAACACCGTTTTCATTTGTCCGGAGCCTTTTTTGGTGGTAAATCCACGCATCAAAAACGCCCTTTTTGACAAACCTCTCGCCCTTTGGGTCAAGCGTAAAAATTGTGGCAACACCGTTTTTCAGCATACTTACACCCCCGCAAACAAAAGTCCGGTACCTCCCAGCCGTCTGAGAACAATTCTGCGGATTTTTGTAACAAGGCTGCCTCTGTCGGAATATGTAACCGAATACCCGTCAATAGTCTCGCTCTTCACCGAATCAAGAGAGTCAAACCTATGCAGCACCTCTGCAATCTCGCAGGCACAAAGCCAAACCGACTCCTTTTGCGAGTCCGTAGCTCTTTCAAGGACAAAATACCCCTCAAGCTCTCTTTCCGCACGGCAAATATAGCGTTCAAAGTCCTGTCGGCTCAGGTCACCCTGATGTCCGCAGTTATAAATATTGAAGTAGTATTCATAGCTCACATCAAGCCTTTGCACCATTATCACCGCTTTCTTTATTCGTGGTCTTTGGCTTTTTCGCAGTTTTTGCGGCAGCTTTCTCTTTGGCTGCTGCCTTCACAAGTCCTACAAATCGCACAATAATCCTCCCAAAACCTGTATCGGTCAATTAGATTTCAGCGTGGTGGAGATAAACTCCGCACACCTTGTTTTCATAAACATCTGCAATACCGTAAGCACGGTAGAAGAACTTCCACGCATCCGAAGACTGGTTTTCCTCGGGTGTAACAACCTTGCTCACGCAATGCTTCTGATACTGAATTGCCGCAGACTTTTCGATAATCATAAAGTTGATGTTCTTTCCTTCATCAGCCTTAACAAAGTGACCTGCTTCCTCACCGCCTGTTGAACCGTCAAAAAGATTGATAGCGGTATAGAATCTGCTCTGGGGAACCTTCACAATCTGGCTGAAGGAATCCAGAACTGCCTTTGACTTTGTGGTGTCAATGTTCATAACACCGTTATAAAGCGTGGGTGTAATGAAAAGAATTCTGCTTTCCATTGAAACCTCAGCCTCATCCATTGCATTTTGGGCTGCAATAAGCGCCGCAAGTGTGGCATCAGCCTCCGAAAGATTTGCCGCAACCTTGGCAATACCCTCTGTGCCTGCATACTGTGCAAAACGAAAGGCATCAATCTCGGGAGCCGCCTTTGTGCGGATAAACTCTCCCGAAAGCTGACCAAAGGCAACACCTGCTGTTTCTTCGTTGTCCATTGCGTCAATGGTGAATGAACGTCCGCGTTCATAATTGAAGGTGACAGTTTCATTTGTGAGCGTAACATCTCCGCCCACGTAACCGTTCTCACGGCTGTAATCAGCAAGACCATCCATTGACATTTTAGGAATAATAATTTCATTTGCATTTGCACCCATCTTCACCAAACGGTTGTTGCCGTCAAGCACCGAGGTAACGGATGCCACCTTATACACCTCGTCAAGAGTGTCAATATACTTCTTGAATTTTTCAATTGCATTAGCCATAATTTTTCCTCCGAAAATTAATATTGAAGAGTTTTACTCTCCTCATTCACGTGACAAACCCATAATCTCCCGAACATCGCCGCGGCTCAAATCCCCGCCGAAGCCCGATGTCGAAGCAACCACCGAGGGAACATCCTTTTCGGCTTCAAAAATATTGACTGCGTCCCTTGTGAGACTTGCAAAAATCTCGCTGTCCGACATGCCCTGATTTTCCTCTGCCTCAAGAGCCTCCTGAAACAAAGCAAAAATTCCCTGTCTGGTATAGTCGTTCAAAAATTTAGCCTCACCTGCCGCTGCCGAAAATCTTTCCTCAAAGGCAGCCTCCTTTGCCCGAGCCTCGTCTTCAAGTCTTCTTTGGTCAATGACTTTTTGCAGCTCTTCAACCTTTACTTTCATTTCTTCTGCCTCACATTGACCTTGTCTTAAAGACTCCATTTCCTTTTCCATATCCGAAATCTTCAGATTTGCCCCGTCAAGCTCAGCCTTTATTTTTTCAGTGCCAAGCTTAACCCTTCCGATGTCTGCGGAATTAATATCAAGAATTTTCTTTAGCTGTTCGTCAGATATTCCCTCAATAATTCCTCTCAACTCGTCTCTTGTCATAGCTATGAACTCCTTCCTTATTTTCAGTTTTTTAACGCAGTTTCTTTCTGCAAAGGATTGTTAGTTTATCGTCATCCCGGACAATTTAACAAAGTTACTGCAGTATAATATACGTCGGTGAAATATTTTAATATTTCAGTTTGCTAAATTTAGCAAACCATTGTGAAAACTGTGTTTTCACAAGCCGACTTTATTGCAATCATTCGTGGCTTTCAAACCTTTAGTTTGAAAGTTGCGGAATGAAATTCCGCTAAAACGGCGTTACGCCGTTTCCACGTCAATGATTATATCAGCAATATTTTTCTTCGCTGTTTCTTCGTCCTCACCGAAGTACCACATTCTGAACTCCCAGGGTGCCATAATTTTGTTGTTCACCAAGGCCTGCTTTTCTTCAAACTGAGCTCTTCTGTCTGCCGCAATGCTGTCATCAAAGTCAAAGGACAGACTGTATTCGCCCATTGGTGCCAGATTATAAAGAGTACACCAAACATCCATTGCATAAACAAGCTCCTTGAGAGCATTCTTTAGTGCCTTCTGGTTGTCCGAAACGGTTGCATAGCTTCTCTGCTTGGATGCACGGATTTCCTCGGCGGTTTTTTCCGAGTCGCTGACCTCCGAAAGAGTTCCGTAAGCAAAGCCGCAGTTGAACTCAATCTGCCTGAAAATTCTGTTAAGTCCCTTTGAAAACTCATCCTCCCGAATTTGCGGCGACCATTCCTTAAAAAAGTCCATATCTTCCACATCCATAGTGCGATAAAGCTTTCTGTCAGGAAGCCTTGGTCTTCCGTCTCTGTCACGCTTGAATGCCATACTGTTTGCAATGAGGGCACGCTCACCGCTTTCAAACTCCCACAAAAAGCGTTCATACTGTCTGTCCGCATCCTCAATAAGATTCACCGCATTGGCATAAACCGACACTCCAAGAGGTGAAGACGGGTCAACAGTATTGGCTATCGAAGGTCTGAAATACCCGAACAAGGGTGCCTTCACATTGCAAATCGAAAGACTCTCCGAAAGATTCTTCCATTCCTCAACCTCACCAAGGGAAATCTCTCTGCCAAGGTAATCACGGTTTGTGCTGCAAAAAGCTCTGTTAGAAATCTCATAGGTTTTTCCCACAAACCGATGTTTTTCAAGTCTGGTATAAAATTTCCCATCCTTGGCTCTGGTCTGAACAAAAACCGCACCTCTGATTTTGCCGTTTTCGTCAAACTCGGTAGGAAAGAACTTATCAGCCTGAATAAAATCAACCAAAATCCTGCCCTCTGAAACATAAGGCTTCATAACAAGTCCACCCTTTGCACAGCCGTATTCAACGGGAACTCTTATATTCTCAATCACAGCCCTGTAGCTTTCATCAAGAAACTCTCCTCGTGCGCTCCCCGAAAGCTTCGACTCCATTTCCAGCGTAATCAGCCTCGCCATCTCAAAGGCAATTGCCGCAGGCAGATGAAGTCCGCTCTGTTCCTCATACATTGTCTTCCAGAGCCTGATTGCTCCGCTCATTTCGTCCGACACAGCAATCTCCGAAGAAATTGCCGAACCAATCACCGTTTTGTCAAACATACTTTTTCTCACCCTTCCAAAAAATTCTCTGATGTTCTCAAACACCTTTCCTGCCTCCCGTCAAAACTTACATATATATTCCGCACCAGCTTCATAGCAGCCGCTTTTCGGCCACCGTGGCACAAAAATATCTGATGTCATCCATAGCGTGGTCAAACTCTTTAACAACCCTGTCCTCCTCCGACTCCTCATCCCAGGAATAAGTACCGAACTCACGGATTGCATCCTCACAGGAGCTGTGCACCAAAAGCTTTCCGCTTTTTAAAAGACTTCCCGTAATCCTGATTCCGTTGAGAACATTGTTGTCTGCCTTTCTCACGCTGAACTCTCCATGCCTCCTGATTGTTGCAATAAAGCTGGCAGCAGAGGGGTCTATAACTACGCATTTAATGTCAAAGCCCTCCGCTAGAGCTACCAGCCTCTCATAATATTCCTCATCGGTAAGCAGCTTTTTTTGCTGCTTGCCCGAATAATAGCTTTCCCTAAGCCTCACCGCACATCTGTCGTCCAGACGCCAAAGCCCCATACTGCAAGGATTCAGCGTTCCATAGTCCACCGAAATATAATACTCTGCCATCCCAACAGGCTGCGGAATCTCGTCAAGGGTGTGCAGCTCTTTATCAAACATAGGATAAACAAGCCCCTCAGCGCTGCACCATTCCCCAAGAATAAACCTTCGATAAAAGACTCCTGTATACTCCTTTTTCAGCTCCTCAACATAATGGGGGTCAAGAAAGGTGTTGTCATCTATCAAGAACTCCATCAAAAAGAAATCCAGCTCGTCCTTGCGGTCAATATACTTCACCTTGAACCAATGATTTGGATTATCGGGATTAGTTGTTCCAAAAAGCTTTGCCCCCGGCTCCGAAAGTCGTGACAGCAGCATACTGAAAAACTCCTCGTTAAAAAGTGTAACCTCATCGCAGTATGCCCCCTGAAGGGTCATTCCCCTGATTTTGCTCTCTGCTCCCGCATCGTTAACTCCCTCAAGATAAATTTTTCTTCCGTAAAGAACCCCCTCTTTTTTTGATATTGAATATTTAAAATTGTTCCGTCCGGCAAGAATCTCCAAAAGGTCAAGGCAGTTGCGTTTCAGGGTTGTCAGGGTCTTTGCGGTCATAAGATAGCACCTGTCTTTTGGCATATTGCGTATCCACACGCACCAGAGCACAAGACTTATCCAGGTCTTTCCCGACCTGACACTTCCGTGAAGAATGTTTATTCTTTTGAGCCCGCCCTTTGCACGCTGCATCAGCAGATTTTGCTTTCGGGTAAGATTTTTGTAGTATCTCACGCTTAGCTCACATCCTCAAAGTCATCAAAAAGTGTAGAAAGAGTTCCCTCCAAAGCACTGTCCTTTTCTCCTGCCCCAAACTTGTCAATAAGGGTTCCCATAACGGATGACAGCTGATTGAGAGGCGCAGCCGCAATTCTGTCAGGATTTGCAATTTCAATCATCAATCGGTCAATCAGCCTGCACACATCCTTTTTTCTCTTGCGGATATAATCCGTAATGAGGCTGTCCTCACAATTCTGTATGTTTTTTTCTTCCACGCCTCTCCCTCCAATCTGTCTCACTCATCTTAATTAAATTATATCAGCAATTTGCGTACAAATCGGACAAGCTTTATTTATTCTTCTCAATTGACTTCAGGTACCTTTCAGCAATTTTTCTTACACCCTCATCGCTGTTATATCCCCCTGTCATATAGCTGACCTTCTTCCAGGGCATACATTTCACAAACCTGTAATAAAAAATCTGTCTGGTGAGACTGTCATCGATGGAATTTATAAATTTTTCAATTCTGTCTTTGAGCTCTGTGCACCGTCTGATTTTTTCAACAATTCTTTTCTCTCGTCTTTTTATCTCCTCTTCGTCGTGAAATTCAAACCCATTTCCGTCTCTGGCTATGATTTTCAGATTAACCAATTCCTCTGTGTCACTCATAATCTCCCGATTAAGATAAAAGCATTGCATAAGCTCCTTTTTTGTCATAAACCTTCTCCTTCGTAAAAAATCTTTTTGCACCTGATGCCGCAAAAGCAACGTCCAAATCTGTCACTCAGGACTTCTTTCTCTTCCAAAACAAGTCCACAGCAAAAACAAAAAACCTCGCTGTCCTTTGTCGCACCTCCAAATCTTTCAGTCTCCCAAATTTCAGAATGCTCTATTCCCATCTTCACCACCTGCCAAAAATTTTGTTTCCTTTAGGAAACTTATCCGTCAAAAAAAATATTCAGCATTTCTTTGTTTTCCAGCGAAAGCAGCTTTGAAATTTTTATAATTTCCCAAAGCAAAAAGTCTTCTGTCCCTGTCAGCTTTCTTTCAAGGGCGTTTCTTTCAATTCCCGCTTTTTCCGCAAGCTTTTTTGCCGAAAATCCTTTTTTCTTTATTTTCATTTTCAGCTTTTCAGCATCCATATGACTCACCTCCTGTTTTTCGCACTGTCAATATTACCATTTTTTTACAGTCTTGTCAATAGATAACTAACATATTTTTACTTTTTTGTAAAAACAAGTTGCATTTACAAATTTCTTGTGTTATAATGAAAATCAAGCGCAGCCTTCAAACAAAAAGTTTGAAAGTCGCAGAAGTCATTCTGCGAAAAACGGTGTTACGCCGTTTTCTAGGGCGATAATTTTAGTAAAATTAGTAGAAAGACAAAAGAGATAATACTAAAAAGGAAGGATAAATCATTATGTTTTTTGACATAAAGCAAAGACGAAAAGAACTGGGACTTACCCTTGAAGAAGTAGGAAAGCTGGTAGGCGTCAGCAAAAGCACTGTAAAAAAGTGGGAAAGCGGCTACATAAAAAATATGCGTAGCGACAAAATCAAGCTTCTTGCTCACGCGCTTCGTGTTTCTCCCCTTGACATAATAGACTGCTACGATTCCTCCTCCACTTTCTGCTTCAAAACGGTAGAAACGCCTATCACATCAGAATATATAGACTTCATAAACAGCTTTTTCAAATGCGGCATCACCGAAAACCTTATTATATGTCACGGCAAAACGCACGCAATCTGCCACGAGCTCCCCAAGGATTTATACAAAAAAATTCTTGAGCTGTTGAGCTATGAAAAAAAATAAGTTAGTACAGAAAAAAGCCTCGACCAATTTCGAGACTTCCAAAATACACACCTCAAACAACATCAATTTGTAGGATCGGCGTTCCCGACGGTCTGCCGACCCAAAACACCCTGCCCATATTTTATCTCAAAAAGAAAGAACCACCCTGACCAGGGTGGTTCCTGAAACAACATATCTGTTTCGGCTTAGTCAGCAGTATAAGGCAGAAGTGCCATATATCTTGCTCTCTTGATAGAAACAGTCAGTTCTCTCTGATGCTTTGCGCAGCATCCGCTGATTCTTCTGGGAAGAATCTTAGCTCTTTCTGTGATATAACGTCTGAGCTTTGCAACGTCCTTATAATCGATAAATTCTACTTTATCAACGCAAAAAGCACAAGCCTTTCTCTTGGGGCGTCTTGCTCTTGCCTTATCGTTTCTTTCCTTTTCAGGCATTGGTCTTTCCTCCTATCTTTCAGTTTAAAGGGTTAGCCGCATTAAAACGGCAAATCATCATTAGTTTCCAGAGGAACAAAAGCTTCCTCTTCCTGTTCGGGCATCGAAGGAACAGAATCAGCAGCTGCCGCACGTGAAGGAGCAGTATATCCGCCTTCTTCAGCATTCTTCTTGGATTCACCGAAAGAAACCTCATTTGCTACAACCTCTGTAACATAGTTTTTCTTTCCGTCCTGACCTTCCCACGTACGTGTGGATATTCTGCCCACAACGATAATCATTCTGCCCTTTGTGAAATACTTTTCAACAAATTCAGCAGTTTTGTTCCAGGCAACACAATTAATAAAATCTGTCTGCCTGTTCTCGCCGTAGCCGTTATCAATAGCAATTGAAAAGCTGCAAACGGGAGTTCCTGAGCCCGTGTGTCTCAGTTCCGGGTCACGGGTAAGTCTGCCCATCAAAATCGCTTTGTTAATCATAAGCAATCTCGCTTTCTGTGTGCAAAAAAATCACACAATTATTTCTCGTCTTTTTTGATGACAATGTTTCTGAGAACTCCGTCTGTGATACCGAACACACGTTCAAGCTCAGCCGGGAAATCAGCCTTTGCAGAGAAGTTAACCAAAACATAATAGCCTTCAGCCATGTCATTGATAGGATAAGCCAATCTTCTGCGTCCCCATTCGTCAACGCTTTCAATTGTACCGTTAGCCTCAATCAATGATTTGAACTTATCAACCAATGCTGCTGTTTCTTCTTCGCCTTTAGATGCGTCAACAACGAACAAAGTTTCGTACTTGTTAATAACCTCAACCATTTCTTTTCACCTCCTTGTGGACTTTGACTTTCGGGCATACCGAAAGTAAGGATTTTTCTAACCAAGTAATTATAGTACACTTTTTGTCAAATGTCAAGTATTTTTTAATTAATAAACGAAAACGGAATGCTTTCCGTCATGGGAGTAATAGCATCATCCTTCCACACAAAAAGCCTAACTGTTGCGAGACCGTCAATGCTGAACTCCGAACGCAAAGTGTTATCCTCATCTATCTGCAAAGACTTAACCCACTTCAAAACGCCATTTCCATCATAGCCCGCCACAAAAATCACGGCATTTTGAGGAATATATTGAGTTTCAGCAGCAATTATATACTCACCCTCTTCAACGCCTGATTCCAGCGATGTTTCTACCACAGCAGGTACACACTCTGTATATATTTCCGCATAGTCAAGACCATCGTTATAATTCAGTATTTCAATTTCAAGCCATTGTTCCTCTGTTCCGCGATAATAAACACTTTCAAGCGCATCGCAATACAAAAAAGCATATTTATCAATCAAGGTAACACCTTCAGGAATGATAATTTCAGTCAGGGCATAGCAATCGCTAAACACAGAATCTCCAATCACCGAAATTCCGTCACCGAGAGAGACTCTCCTCAGGTTTTCACAATAGCTGAAGGCAGCTTCACCCAGATACACAACGCTGTCAGGAACAGCAATATATGTAATAGCGGTGCTGTCAAAAGCACTTTCTCCAATATGGGTAACACCTGACGGAATCATAACTTCGGTCATCTCTGCACAGCCCGCAAAGGCATATTTTGCAATGACTCTCGTGCCGGGCTTTATTGAAGCCGCAGCAAGTCCGCTTCCTGCATCTAAAATACAGTTATCAACATACCATATCCCATTCTCCAAATAATCATTTGAATTTCTGTAAAATGCCGTTGAATCAAAAATACCACATC
>JAZOCL010000088.1:0-3134 GCA_045596485.1 Clostridia bacterium | reverse complement strand
CTTGAGGATGGAACAGTTGCAGCATACGTTACAGACTTTGCAACCGAAACACTTCTCAAAAACGAGAACGTTGTTGTTATGCCCCACCTTGGTGCATCAACTCGCGAAAGTGAATACAACTGTGCTGTTATGGCAGCTCAGGAGCTGAAGGACTTCCTCGAAAACGGAAACATCAAGAACTCCGTTAACTTCCCCAACTGCAATATGGGTGCGGTTTGCGGTTCACGTGTTACAATCGCTCACAAGAATGTTCCTTCAATGCTGACACAGATTACAGATGTGTTTACCAAGGACAACATTAACATTGAAAATATGATCAACAAGAGCCGTGGCGAAATTGCTTATACAATGATCGACACACATAGCATAGTTGATGACACAATCATTAACCACCTGAAGGCAATTGCTGACGTAATCAAGGTATCACTCTACACAGAGTAAACGCCAAATTTCACACAAATATATCCGCTCATATTTTATGGGCGGATAAAATGTTCACAAAAACCGTTGGTTTTTGCATTAATGCGGTAGATTGGACGGTCGCGGGCACAAAGGAGTGATCCTGTGCGTGAGGAAAGTCCGAGCTCCACAGGGCAGGGTGCAAGGTAACCCCTTGTGAAGGCAACTTTAAGGAAAGTGCAACAGAAAATTACCGCCTGCAAAAAAGCAGGTAAGGGTGAAAAGGCGAGGTAAGAGCTCACCCACGGTCCGGCGACGGAATCCGTGATGTAAACCCCACTCGGAGCAACACCTGATAGATGAGGTCAAGCTGGCCCGGCGTCTCACGGGAAGGTGGCTGAAGCCCTGCAGTGATGCAGGGCTTAGATAGATGACCGTCTTAAATGACAGAACTCGGCTTACAGATTTACCGTAGCAACAAAAATCACCCCGTTGGAACAATCCAACGGGGTTTTGATATTTTTATCCAAAATCGTGACGACTTCCTGCACTAATTTCATTTTTCTCAAAAATACACACAATTTCTTCGACCACTTCAAAATCGTCCATTTCGCTCTTTATCACTTCTTGTATCTCCCCAATCATTTCAATGGCTCTTGTATTTACTATGTTATCTGCATCAATTTCAAGCCAATCATCCATATTTTGGCATACAATTTCCGCAATAGTCTTTCGCAAAAGTTCAGTTTTAATTTTCATTCAAATATCCTCCCTACCTTCTTCCAATAAAAAAGTGTTTCAATAAACGCTTCAACCCCCTGCCCCCAATCTTGGGGGAGTAAGGTACACTTTCTTGTTGCTTCGTCAATTGCTACGCAATTTCCTATGCAATAAAAAATGCGTCAGCAAAGGCTGACGCACGAAAAACGCAAGCCAAAGCAACTACTGCGACATAGTATCAGGCAATAATAGCATGATAAAGCAAAGGCTCACATTTTTTACCAATGTGATTCTGTGCTATTTTGCCCAAAAATATTTATACTATGTCGCAAAAAACATTATACCACAAGTCTATTCATTTGTCCACATTCTAAAACAAAAACGACACCCTTCCGTCTGAGCTTTTACAACAGACAGACAACTAACGTAGGGAACGGATTAATCCGTTCCGCAGGCTATCTTTTGCTGCTGCCATATTATATAATATCACATTTTGAGATAAAATTCAATATCTCAGTTTGAGATTTCGTATAATAACATTATGAAAGTCGGTGTTATGATATGAGATTGAAAGAATTGAGAGAAGATTTGGATATAAAGCAAGAAACTCTTGCCGAGTATCTGCACATAAAACAAAACACATATTCACAGTACGAAAATGGTCAGCGTCAGCTGCCCATTGACGTATTGATTAAGCTGGCAAATTTCTACAACGTATCAACAGATTATATTTTGGGCTTAACAGATATAACGAAATCAATTTAAAAAACCACCCCGTTGGAACAATCCAACGGGGTTTTTGTCATTTTTCCCACATTACGGGCTTGCCGCTTTTCAAGGTTTCGGGAAGCTTTAGAATTCTCTGATTTTCCGAGCCCCTGAAGCGCAGTCTTATATTCTTTTTTTCCTTATCAAATTTTCCGTCCACCAAAATATCAATGAGCGAAAGCAGCTCATCTGTCACCTCGCATCTAGGGTGGGACTCATCTCTCAAAAGCTGTTCAAGAGTAAATCCCGAAAATGCCCAGATGTCTTTGTTTGGATAGGCTTCTCTCACCCTTTTAACAAATGGCAGTAGGGCTCTTTGATTTTCAGGCTCAAAGGGCTCACCCCCAAGAAGCGTCAGTCCCTTAATGTAATCAGGCTCGAGCATTTTCAAGAGCTTGTCCTCTGTTTCCTTTGTGAAGGGCTCACCATAACAAAAATCCCATGTCTGGGGCTGAAAGCAGCCCTCACATCTGTTTGTGCAGCCCGAGACAAAAAGGGTAACACGCACCCCTTCGCCGTTTGCAATGTCACAGTTTTTAATCTGTCCGTAATACATTATAAGTGGAGCACCCTTTCCTTGATTTCCTGGGTACGTCCCTGATTCCAGTACTGTGTTCCGATATATCCGCAGGTACGGCGAGCAACATTCATCTTGTCCTGGTCACGGTTTCCGCAATTGGGGCATTCCCAAACCAGCTTGCCGTCCTCCTCAACAATTTCAATCTCTCCGTCAAAGCCGCACTCCTGACAGTAATCCGACTTGGTATTCAGCTCTGCATAAATAATATTGTCATAAATGAACTTCATAACCTGCAGAACTGCCTCAAGATTGTGCTGCATATTGGGAACCTCAATATAGCTGATTGCTCCGCCGGGTGAAAGATGCTGAAACTGCGCCTCAAAGCGGAGCTTTTCAAAGGCGTCAATTTCCTCACTTACGTGAACATGATAGCTGTTTGTGATGTAACCCTTGTCGGTAACTCCGGGAATCACTCCAAATCTCTTTTGCAGGCATTTTGCAAACTTGTAGGTTGTGGATTCAAGTGGTGTTCCGTAAAGGCTGAAGTCAATGTTGTGCTCTGCCTTCCAGCCACGGCACGCTTCATTCATCTTCTCCATAACATCAAGGGCAAAAGGTGTAGCCTCAGGGTCGGTATGGCTTTTGCCTGTCATATACTTCACGCACTCATAAAGACCTGCATAACCAAGTGAGATTGTTGAATATCCCCCGAACAACAGCTTGTCAA
>JAZOCL010000087.1:0-4103 GCA_045596485.1 Clostridia bacterium | reverse complement strand
AAGTCAATGAGGCGGAGCTTTTCTCTGTTGCCAAGGTTCTGCAGAATTATATTCTGGGGTTTCAAATCCTTGTGCTGTCTCTTTCTTCGGTGAACCTCTCCAAGAATTGAAGCGAGAGACTGCAGGCGCTTCAGATTTTTTACAACCGTTACGGACTCCTGAATTCTATTTTTTTCTTTTTTTATACATTCTGCAAGAGTTTCACCCTCAAAATACTGCATAACGATTGTAAGAGTTCTGTCTGTGTAATCGTGATAGTATATGGTGGGAATATCCGAAACATAGGGCTCCAACCCCATAAGAATGGCAATTTCACCCTTGTAAAGATTGTACTTCTGGGGTTCACATTTGATTCTTTTTATTCCCACAATGCGGTTAGACTGCACATCCCTCGCCGAAAAAAATTCCGTAGCTCCCATTACGTTGCCTTTTGGGTATATTTTCTTTATTACCGCATACTGAAAGCCTTTTTTTATCTGAATCAGGTTGCTTCCGTTGTTCTGCATTATAACTTTCCTCTCTACTCAAATCTGAGCATTTCTGCTCTTATTACCTTGAGATATTCTTTGAAGGTGGGTCTTGTGGGATAAGTATTTTCAATAATATCCCGTGTTATTGTATAAAACTCCTCTGACATATTCTCGCGCAACGCCTCAAGCTGCATCGCAAGATTTTTTTCAGAGGCATTTCCAAACAGAATATAAAGCGAAAGCTTTGCAGCAGAATATACATCAACCTGCTCCCAATCGGGGTCTGAGAGAAGTCTTTCTTCGATTCTTTTTATTTCGGGTGCAGCATAGGGGTCGTTCTGAACTCTTTGAGCATAGTCCGAAACCATTAGGGTGGGATTGCCTTCTGCCACCGCTTCACCCATATCCACCTTTGAATACTCAAAGTTGCCGATTGACACCTTGCAGCCCCTGCGGTTAGGTGTTATGAAAATGCAGTGGGGTCTCAGATTTCTGTGATGAATTGACTTGTTTTCGTCAATGTCAATAAGGTCATAAAGAAGCTCAACCACATCCTTGAGAATCTGAAGCTGTGCCAGAACCTGCTGCTCATAGGTTTCGCAGCCGAGGCTCGTGTAATATTTCTTCAGTTCATCTCTGTGACTCAGCAAAAAGGTGTTTTCTGAAGTGATGTAGCAAAGATAGCGATACTCACATTCCACCGAAGTGCTGATTTCTTCAGCAATGATGGGAAGTCTCATAAGGTTTGCATTGCTGCGCTTTATTTCGTTTATTGCAACAATGTCACGGTACTGTCTTATATCTTCTATTGAATTCTTTTTAAATCTCTTAATAATGGCATACTGAATCTCTTCTCTGCCTTCAATCCTGCTGATTTTTTTACAGCGATAGGCTCTTATTTTTTCAGACTCAGGGGTTCGGTAATCAAACATTGGTCTAATAACCTCATAATCACCGATGGGCAGAAAATCCTCCGTTTCGTAGCCGGGTATCTCGGGGAAGAACTTTTTGTCACTTCTGGTGTAAGCATTCCGCTTTTCCTGCTCAAACAGCTTGTATATGGGCTTGCCGATAGCATAAGATGCCACCGAAATATAAAACGCCCTGAAAATCTCTGATGGTGTGCCTGTCTTCTTGTTTAATATATGAATAACATTGTTGCCGCCTTTGCGAATAAAGGTCAGACCCTTTACCTGTTTTTCGTTGAGAAAGCCTTTCTCGAGACACATATTGATTTTTTCAACAATGGTCGACAGCCCTGCTTCTCTGCGTTCTTCAAAGGTATCAGGAATTTCAATACCGTTCCGCAGCAATACAGTATTCAAAAAAGCCTCACCTGCAATTCTTGCCGCAGCAACCGACATTTCTGGGTCTATTCTCACTTTTTTCTCGCATTCTATGCACTTGTTATACAGGTCGGTTTCTGCTGAAAGTATTGACTCTTCGCTTTTTAGTATATCAAAAAACATTTTCTTCTCCTTTGATTTTCATCAAGCTGTTAACAAAAATTTAACATATGCATAATTTTATCACATATATCCCTTTTGGTCAAGCGGACATATTACAAAAAAGGACATTACAAAATAAGCAATGTCCTGTCTGTTTAGTCTGTATTAAAATTGTAAATCGGCAAAGCCCAGTTCCTTTGCCAGCAGCTCATACTTTTCGAACTCAAAGCACAGCGTTTCGGCTGAATGACTGTCGCTTGAAAGAACAACCCTGCCGCCCTTCTCAGCAATGTATCTCAAAAGCTGCAGCTCGGGATATGCCTCTTTTCTGTATCCACGGGAAATTGCACCTGTGTTGACTTCAAATGGCTTTTCAAAAGAAATCAGCCTGTCAATTGCATTCTTTGCCGCAGCAACATATTCAGAATTTGCTGTGTCAAAAAATCTGCCGCCCTCATTGAACTTGGTAACCAAATCAAAGTGCCCCACAATATCGGCTTTGGTTTTGGCGATTACACCGCCCACAAGAACAAAATATTCCTTAGCATAGGCATAAAAATCGCCGTCGAAATACTGCTTTACATCGCTTACAAAAATCTCTGCGCTGTTGTCAACCTCAAGATAATTTTCTCCGCTCTTTACAAAGTGAACCGAACCTATGCGATAGTCGGTTTCAATCTGAGGCTCCTCTGAAAAATAATCCATTTCGAGTCCGCACAAGATTTTAATTTTGTCCTTATACTTCACCTTCAGCTCTGAAATATCCGCAGCATAACGCAAGGTATCTTCCTTTGTCATACAGTATTCACACTCAAAACCCATATATGCATGACCTGAAAAACCGATTCGGGTCATATTCAAATCGACTGCTGCACGAACCATTTCTTCAAGAGTATTTTTGCCGTCGCAAAAGCTTGAATGAACGTGAAAATCCTCAAAAATCATTGTGTCATTTTCTCCTGCTTAACCTTGTGATCAATAACGTGACGCCCTGAAAGCTCCCGATGTATGTCATCAACGGAAATACCCATTTCAACCATAAGAACCATCACGTGGTAGCAAAGGTCGGCAATTTCATAAATTGTTTCCTTTTTATCATCTGCCTTTGCTGCAATGATAACTTCTGTATTCTCTTCGCCAACCTTTTTCAGAATTTTGTCAATTCCCTTTTCAAAAAGGTAGGTGGTATATGAGCCTTCCTTTTTCTCAATTTTTCTGCCAATGAGAAGGTCCATAAGTCCCTGAAGAGAAAATTCGTGCTTATCCTCACTCTGCCACACTTCCTTTGTGAAGCAGGAATCTGTGCCTGTGTGGCAGGCGGGGCCGTCCTTTTCAACCACCACAACAAGGGCATCGTTGTCGCAGTCTGCCGTAATAGAAACAATGTGCTGATAGTTTCCGCTTGTCTCGCCCTTGCGCCAAAGTTCCTGTCTGGAACGGCTCCAGAAGCAGGTTTTTCCTTCCTTCATTGAAATTTCAAGGCTCTCACGGTTCATATATGCAAGGGTCAGCACCTTTTTGGTTACAGAATCCACCACAATTGCAGGAATGAGACCCTTTTCGTTGAATTTAAGTTCATCTATGTTCAGCATTTTTATACCTCCCTATATTCTCATATCAATTCCGTTTGCACGAAGTTCAGTTTTCAAATCCTTGATTGCAACCTCACCGAAATGGAAGATTGAAGCAGCAAGTCCTGCATCAACCTTCGGAACCTTCTTGAAAAGCTCAACAAAATCTGCAATTCCGCCTGCACCGCCTGATGCGATTACAGGCACAGAGACCGCATTGCAAACAGCATCAAGCATCTCCAAATCAAAGCCCTTCTTCACGCCGTCGGTGTCGATTGAGTTGAGCACCACCTCGCCTGCGCCGTTATCCACACAGTGCTTTATCCATTCAACCGCTTCCATACCCGTATTTTCTCTGCCCCCCTTGGCAAACACACGGAACACTCCGTCAACCCTTTTTACGTCAGCGGAGATTACCACGCACTGGTCGCCATAGCGTTTTGCAGCATCGTAGATGAGCTGCGGATTTTTTATTGCACCTGAATTCACGCTGACCTTGTCAGCGCCGCATTTCAGCACTCTGTCAAAATCGTCAAGGGTGTTGATTCCTCCGCCAACCGTCAGGGGAATAAATATGGTTTTTGCAACCTCTTTGAGTATATCCGTGAACAAGG
>JAZOCL010000086.1:0-7554 GCA_045596485.1 Clostridia bacterium | reverse complement strand
GTTGTCGCTACCTGTGACGTTCATTTTATGGACCCCGAGGAGGCTATGTTCCCAAAGGTTCTTCTTGGTGCACAAGGCTATGAGGATGCCGACAATCAGGCTCCGCTGTTTTTCAGAACCACAGACGAAATGCTCAGCGAGTTTAGCTATCTGGGCAAGGAAAAGGCGTATGAGGTTGTTGTTACAAACACAAGGCTTGTGGCAGATATGATTGAGGATATTGAGCCTCTCAAAGACGGTTCATATCCCCCCTCAATCGAAAATTGTGAGCAGGATCTTGAGAATATGTGCCGAAAGCGTGCTCACGAGGTTTATGGCGACGACCTTCCCGAAATTGTTCAAAAGAGAATGGACAGGGAGCTTGGCTGTATTTTGGGCTACGGCTATGCGGTTATGTATATGATAGCCCACAAGCTGGTAAAAAAATCAAACGAGGCAGGCTATCTGGTTGGCTCCCGTGGTTCGGTCGGCTCCAGCTTTGCGGCGTATCTAGCAGGCATTACCGAGGTTAATGCCCTTGCGCCCCACTATATCTGCCCAAAATGCAAGAAGAGTACATTCTTCACAAACGGCGAATATAATATCGGCATTGATATGCCCGACAAGGACTGCCCTGACTGCGGAATAAGGATGACAAAGGACGGCTTTAACATTCCCTTTGAGACCTTTCTTGGCTTTGAGGGGGACAAGGTTCCCGATATTGACCTGAACTTTTCGGGCGAATATCAGGCAACAGCCCACAAATACGTTGAAGAGCTCTTTGGCGAGGGCTTTGTGTTCAAGGCAGGAACAATCGGTACAATTGCCGAGAAGAACGCAATCGGCTATGCCAGAAAATACTATGAGCAAAAGGGGATAAAACCCACCCGTGCAGAGCTGAAAAGAGCTTCAAAGGGACTTGTTGGCGTGAAAAGTACAACAGGACAGCATCCGGGCGGCATTATTGTATGCCCAAAAACAATGAACATTCACGATTTCTGTCCCGTTCAGCATCCGGCAGAGAAGAAGGAGTCGGGAATTATCACAACTCACTTCGATTTCCATTCGATTCACGATAATCTGCTCAAGCTGGATATTTTGGGTCACGATGACCCTTCAACAATCCGTATGCTTGAAAACCTTACGGGACTTGACGCAACAAAGATTCCCCTTGACGACCCCGAAACTATGAGGATATTCTCAAGCACCGAAACCATCGGTGTTACCCCCGAGCAGATAAAGAGCAAGGTGGGAACCTTTGGTATTCCTGAGTTTGGTACGTCCTTTACACGGCAGATGCTTCTTGACACCCTTCCCACAACCTTTTATGAGCTTGTGCTCATTGCAGGTCTATCCCACGGAACGGACGTGTGGCTGGGAAATGCTCAGGAGCTTATCAAGGCAGGAACAGCAACCCTTTCGGAGGTTATCGGTGTTCGTGATGATATTATGACATATCTTATGAACAAGGGCGTTGAGCCAAAGATGGCGTTTACAATAATGGAGTTTGTCCGCAAGGGTCGTGCCGCAAAGGAAGGTATGCCTGAGGACTTTGAAAAGGCAATGGTTGAAAACAAAGTTCCCGAATGGTATATTGATTCCTGTAAGAAAATCAAGTATATGTTCCCCAAAGCCCACGCTGCGGCTTATGTTATGATGGCGTTCAGAGTTGCCTATTTCAAGGTTCACTATCCTTTGGAATTTTATATTGCATATTACACCGTTCGTGCAGATTTGTTTGACGGAAAGATTATGGCAAAGGGCGACGAGCACCTGCTTTCCGAAATGAAGAGAATGCTTGAGCACCAGAACGACTGGTCGGCAACCGAAAAGAGCGTGTTCACAATCTGTGAGATTGTTCACGAGATGTATCAGCGTGGCATTGAGTTTATGCCTGTTGACCTTTATGAGTCCGATGCCTTCAAGTTCCAGAGGGTTGACGGCAAAATACGTCTTCCCATCAATGCCTTTCAGGGTGTTGGCGATGCGGCGGCCCAAAATATTGTGGAAGCACGTAAGGAAGGCGAGTTTATGTCCATTGAGGACTTGAAGCAAAGGGCAAAGCTCACCAAGGTGGTAATCGAAACTCTTGCAGAAAACGGCTGCCTTAAGGGTATGACCGAAACCAGCCAGATTTCAATGTTTGATAATATTTGATATGGCAAAACAGATGATATAAATGAAAGGAAACAAAAATATGACAATTGCTGAAAGACTTGCCCAGGAGCTGAGCCTGAAACAATGGCAGGTGGACAACACCATTGCACTTCTTGACGAGGGAAACACAATTCCCTTTATTTCACGTTACCGCAAGGAGGCGACAGGAGAGCTTAATGACGAAATTCTTCGTACCTTCTTTGACCGCCTCACCTATCTTCGCAATATGGAAGAGCGGAAAGAGGACATCAAGCGTATAATTGATGAGCAGGGCAAGCTCACCGAGGAGCTTGCGGCAGAAATCGACAAGGCTGAAAAGCTCTCGGAGCTTGAGGACATTTACCGTCCTTACCGTCCCAAACGCAGAACCCGTGCAACCGTTGCAAAGGAAAAGGGGCTTGAGCCTCTTGCAACAGTCATTTATCTTCAGAATACAAAGGCAGAGTCAATTGAGGCTCTGGCGACAGAATACATTGACCCCGAAAAGGGTGTTGAGACGACAGAGGAAGCTCTTCAGGGTGCTATGGACATCATTGCAGAAATTATTTCAGATAACGCAGAGCACCGCAAGGAAATTCGTGAAATTACCACAAAAACAGGACTTCTGCAGTCAAAGGCGACAGTTGATGAGGATTCGGTTTACAGCAATTACTATGACTTTGCGGAGCCTGTGACGAAGGCTGTTCCCCACAGAATTCTTGCAATTGACCGTGGCGAAAACGAGAAGTTTTTGTCGGTTACGGTCTGCTGCGACGAAGAAAAAATTCTTGAATATCTGAAGGGCGCAGAAATCACCGACAGCAAGTCAATTACCGCATATCTTGTAGAGGCAGCGGCAGAGGATGCCTACAAAAGACTTATTCAGCCCAGTATTGAACGTGAAATTCGCAACGAGCTTACCGATATGGCTCAGGAGCAGGCAATGCAGGTGTTCAAGGTGAATCTCAAAAACCTTCTTATGCAGGCACCAATACGCGGTCAGGTTGTTTTGGGTCTTGACCCGGGCTATCGCACAGGCTGCAAGGTGGGCGTTGTTGACGAAACAGGCAAGGTTCTTGACACAGGGGTAATCTACATTACCCATTCCGAGGGTCAGAGAGAGTCGGCAAAGGCGTTCATTAAGGGGCTTATAAATAAGCACAAAATAACCCTCATCTCAATCGGAAACGGAACAGCCTCAAAGGAAACCGAAATCTTTGCCGCAAACCTTATTAAAGAAATTCCCGAATTTAATGTGAAATATATTATAACAAACGAAGCAGGGGCTTCGGTTTATTCTGCGTCAAAGCTTGCAACCGAAGAATTTCCCGATTTTGACGTAACTCAGAGAAGTGCAATCTCCATTGCAAGGCGTGTCCAGGACCCCCTTGCGGAGCTTGTAAAGATTGAACCCAAGGCAATCGGTGTGGGTCAGTATCAGCACGATATGAACCAGAAGCGTCTGGGCGAGGTTCTTGGCGGCGTTGTTGAGGACTGTGTAAACAGCGTTGGCGTTGACCTTAATACTGCATCTGCGCCCCTTCTTCAGTATATTTCAGGTATTAATTCGACAATTGCTGCCAATATTGTAAAATATAGGGAAGAAGAAGGGAGCTTTACCAGTCGTGCACAGCTGAAAAAGGTAGGAAAGCTTGGGCCCAAGGCATTTCAGCAATGCGCGGGCTTTTTGAGAATTGCCGGCGGCAAAAATGTGCTTGACAATACGGCGGTGCACCCCGAAGCCTATGATGCGGCAACAAAGCTTATTGAATTTTTGGGTTATACAATGAAGGATGTTGAGAACGGTGCGCTGGGCGACATCAGGGACAGAATGAAGGACAAAAATATCAAGGCTCTTGCCGAGGAGCTGGGAATCGGTGTTCCCACCCTTCGTGATATTGTTGAAGAGATAATCAAGCCCGGACGTGACCCCAGAGATTCTGTTGAGCAGCCTTTGCTTCGTGAGGATGTTATGAGTATGGAGGATTTGAAGCCCGATATGATTCTCACGGGAACTGTCCGTAACGTTATAGACTTTGGTGCTTTTGTTGACATTGGCGTTCATCAGGATGGGCTTGTTCACATATCTCAGCTCAGCGACAAATTTGTGAAGCATCCTATGGATGTGGTTTCAATCGGCGATATTGTCAAGGTGAAGGTTCTTGATGTTGATTTGAACAAAAAGAGAATTTCTCTCACTATGAAAGGAATTGATTAAGTTGAAAGCCTTTTACAGAAGCTTTTTTATGCTGCTTGTGCCTATGGCTTTGAAGGAGCTTGTGGCGGCGTTTATAAATCTTCTTGACACCGTAATGCTGGGAAGCTTCGGGAAGGATGTTATTGCGGCGGTGGGAATTGCCAATCAATGGTACTTTCTCTTTGCGGTAATGACCTTTGGTATGTGCGGCGGCGCAGGAGTTTTTGCGTCGCAATACTGGGGAGCCAAGGATGTGGGCAAGGTTCGGAAGGTTCTTGGAATAAATCTGGTTCTGGTGACGCTTCTTTCGGCTGTTTTTATTATTATATCCTTGGGGGATCCCGAATTTATAATCAGGCTCTTCCGCAAGGACGCGGCGGTTGTGGATTACGGCGCCAGGTATTTGAGACTTGCCTGCTTTTCGTATTTCTTTTCGGGGATTACGGCGGCTTATGATATGAGTCTTTGCTGCAGTGAAAATGCGAATATTCCTTTTATATCCCGATTTGTGGGGCTTTTTGTCAATATATTTATGAATTGGGTGCTGATTTTCGGAAAGCTTGGCTTCCCCGCTCTCGGAATTGAGGGTGCGGCCATTGCGACCATTGTTGCCAGAGCCTCGGAGCTTGTAGTAATCTTGTGTGCAATCTACCAAAGAAAGCTGGTTCAGGCAGCAAATATACTTGAGCTTATAAAAATTCCAAAGGGGATGCTGGGGGGATATTTTAAGGCAGCGCTTCCTGTTACTCTCAACGAATGTGCCTGGGCACTGGGAACAATTACATATTCCTGGGTTTTCTCCCAGATAAGCACAGATGCAATGGTTGTTATCACTATCGTGCAAAACATCGAAAGGCTTTTGCTGGTGTTCTTCCACGGTGGTGGCAATGCTGCAGGAATTATTATCGGAAAGCTTGTGGGCGCAGGAGAAGGAGAGAAGGCGTATACAGTTTCTAAAAGGCTGTGTCTGATGAACGTGGTATTTTCTCTCGGAGTTTCGCTGATATTTATTCTCATCAGACCTCTTGTGCTGATTCCTTATAATATTACTCCCGAAATATATTCTGAAGCATTAAGAATTTTGTTTTTGACCGCCTTGATTATGAATGTAAAGGCACTGACCTTCTATTTTATTGTAGGGGTATTTCGCAACGGCGGCGACACGCGGTATGCGGCCTTTATTGACATAAGCTCTATGTGGATCGTGGGTGTGCCCTTGGTTATTGCCGCAGGGCTTTGGCTGAGGCTTCCGCTTACAGGGATTTATGTTTTTATGATGGGCGAAGAGCTTGTGAAGCTTGCGCTTTCAATCTGGCGGTTTGTCAGCAAAAAATGGATAAGAAGTTTAGTAAAGGAATAAATGTTTCACGTGAAACACGCCCGCTGAATCAGTCGGGCGTGTTTTTTGAATATGTTTCTCAAATCGGGAGGAATGTTTCACGTGAAACACGGCGCAACACACACCTTGTTGTTCGGACATCTGCAAGCAGAGTCCTCACTCTTGGGGTGTGTTGCTCCTCTTTCCCACAAAGTCTTTGCCTTTGCGGGAGCCCTGTGGTGCACGCCCTTTCTCCTTCGTCTTGCTGCCCAACAAACCAAAGGTTAATTTGCCTGAAAATTTTTGAATATTTATATTGTAATTTCTCCCAAAAGGTGATAGAATAAGATTACGTGAAATGAAGAGAGGAGGATTTATATGGGAAAGGTTATTGCCATTGCCAACCAGAAGGGCGGTGTAGGAAAGACAACAACAGCTGTGAACCTGAGCGCTTGTCTGGGAAAGCAAGGCAAAAAGACTCTTCTTGTTGATATTGACCCACAGGGAAACACAACAAGCGGCCTCGGAATCGACCCCAGAAGCGTTGAAACCTCAATTTATGATTGCGTTATAAATGATGTTCCGATGGGTGACGCCGTTTTGGATACAGGCTTTGATAATCTGTGGGTTTGTCCTGCCAATATCAGCCTTGCCGGTGCAGAGCTTGAGCTTGCAATGAAGGATGACCGTGCGTTTATTCTGAAGAATTCCATTGCAAAAATAAAGAATGATTATGATTTTATCTTCATTGACTGTCCGCCCTCGCTGGGGCTTATTACCCTGAATTCTTTTTCGGCTGCAGATTCGGTGCTGATTCCTATTCAGTGCGAATATTATGCTCTTGAGGGGCTTAGTCAGCTTACAAATACAATAAAAACAGTTAAACAGAAGTTCAACCCCGACCTTGCCATTGAAGGAATTTTGATGACAATGTTCGATGCAAGAACAAATCTCTCAATTCAGGTGGTAGACGAGGTGAAAAAATACTTCCGTGACAAGGTTTACGGCACAATTATTCCCCGAAATGTGCGGCTTTCAGAGGCGCCCAGCTTCGGTCAGCCCATTATTGAATATGACAAACATTCAAAGGGTGCAGAGTGCTATGGCGACCTTGCGGAAGAGGTTATCAGACGGAACAGCTAACCAAGGGAAGGAAGTGAATATATATGGCAGAAAAAAAGAAATCCTCAAAGGCGTCAATGGGACGTGGCTTGGATGCGCTTTTTGACAGCGATGCAACCTTTGAAGAACCCAAAAAGACCGAGGAAAAAAGCGGCGTGAAGCTTTTGAAGCTCCGTGACATTGAGCCCAATCCTGACCAGCCCCGAAAGCTTTTTGAAAAGGACAAGCTTGAGGCTCTGGCAAGCTCCATAAAGGAGCACGGACTCATTCAGCCTATTGTGGTGAAGCCTCAGAAAAATGGTATGTTCACCATTGTTGCAGGGGAACGCAGATGGCGCGCGGCAAAGCTTGCAGGGCTCAGCGAGGTTCCTTGTGTCGAAGGTGACTACACCGAAAAGCAGGTTATGGAGCTGGCGCTGGTTGAAAATCTTCAGCGTGAGGATTTGAACCCAATCGAAGAAGCCGAGGGCTATCGCAGGCTTATGGATGCCTTTGGTCTCACCCAGGAGGAGGCTGCAACCCGTGTGGGCAAGAGCCGAAGCACTGTTGCCAATGCGCTCCGTCTCAACGGCCTTTCTGACAAAATAAAGAAAATGGTGATCGTGGGTGACCTGAGCCAGGGTCACGCAAGAGCGCTGCTTTCAATCGAAAGCGAGGCAAATCGCGTTGCTCTTGCAGAAAGAATTATTGCCGAGGGTCTCAACGTGCGTCAGGTCGAAAAGCTTGCAGCATCCTTTGGCGTTGACAAGAAAAAGGCTACGCCTTCTGCGCCTGACAAAAATGTTGAAAAATATTTCAAGGA
>JAZOCL010000085.1:0-12316 GCA_045596485.1 Clostridia bacterium | reverse complement strand
CGCCTTGGCCTCCGACTTGCCGCCTCAACGCCAACCTTTGCCGATTTTGAGTATGCGTGAACCAGTCCGCCCGTACCCAGCAAAATTCCGCCGAAATATCTTGTAACAACCACAATAAGGTTGCTGAGTCCTTCTTTTTTAATCATATCAAGCACAGGTACTCCTGCCGTTCCTGCAGGCTCACCGTCGTCACTGTACCGCTGAATGTTATTTTCCTCCAGAACATAGGCATAAACGTGATGCCGTGCGTCCCAGTATTTTTTCTTTATTTCTTCAAGAAAGGCAATGGCTTCTTCTTCGGTTTCCACAGGCTTCACATCGGCAATAAATCTCGACCTTTTCTCCACAATTTCATCCGTCGCCTGACTTTTTACCGTTCTGTAGCTTTCCTTCATTGCCAATTTGCCTCCCTTCATTTCTTCTCTGCACTATTTTATCACATATTGCCCCACTGTGCAATAACTTTTTCAGCTCCGTCATATTTTGAAACAAAAGCCTTGCCCTTTTCCTGAGCCTTCACAAAAAATTCTTCAAAATTACGAAAACAAAAACATTCTCACAACAATAACACTGGTTATCATCCCCACAAGGTCAGCAACCAGAGCTGCCTTCACGGTATGCCTTGTCTTTTTAATTCCCACCGCTCCAAAATACACCGCAACGGTGTAAAAGGTGGTTTCGGTTGACCCCATCATAACAGAAGCAATCCTTCCTGCCACCGAATCGGGTCCCGAATTTTTGAATATGTCATTCACAATGGCAATGGAGCCGCTTCCCGACACAGGTCTCAAAAAAGCCAACGGCAACACTTCCGCGGGAATATGCAATAGCTCCGTCACGGGCGAAAGTGCCTTCCCCAGCAAGTCAAAAGTACCCGAACCCCGAAGCATCGAAATGGCAACCAGCAGCCCAACCAAAGGGGGTATAATCTGAACCGTGCTTTCAATTCCCGACCTTGCCCCCTGAATAAAGCTGTCATAAACATTTATTCTTCTCACCAGACCAAAGCCCAAAATTCCCGCAATCATTAAAGGTACTGCCAAAACAGAAAGAAATCTCATCACCTGAGGCTCCGTCTCCTTTCCAAAAGCTGTGCCGCAAGAGTTCCCATAGCAAGTGCACATATACTGCAAATCCACACGGGTGCCACAATCTCCGAGGGGTTCTGCGAACCAAACATCTGTCTCAGCGAAATCACAGTAGAGGGTATAAGCTGAATTGACGCAGTATTGACCACCACAAACATACACATTTCATTGCTGGCAATCCCCCGATGCTTATTTTCCTTATCAAGTTCCTTCATTGCGGCAATCCCCAGAGGAGTGGCCGCATTTCCCATTCCCAAGAGATTTGCAACCATATTCATAACAATGGCGTCCATTGCTGCAGAATCCTTTTTCAGCTTTGGAAAAACAACCTTTGTCACAGGGCTCAAGACCTTTGCAAAAACCTTTGTCAGACCCGAATTCTCTGCGATTTTTGCAAGTCCCGTCCACAAACACATTGTCCCCAAAAGCCCAAGACTGGTCTCTACCGCTGCTCCTGCGCCCTCCATTGCCGCACCGGTAACCTCTTCAATGCGACCCGTGAAAACCGCTACAACAAGGGACACCAAAATCATTCCGCTCCACAAATAATTGAGCATTTCATCAACCTGCTTTCTTCAACGTCTTACTCAATCTATATTCAAAATCTCCTTCCTCCATTACCCAAAACCCAACGCTTCTCCAAGCTTTCCAAAAATGTATCTTTTTTATAGTTGACAACCGACATCTTTTGTGCTATCATACCTAAAATTATAAGATTCTTCAAAATTGTATACTTTTGTTTCTGTTTGTATACATAAGGAGGCATATATGTATCCACATACCGATGTTGATAATATCTTAAAAATCAAATCAATATATACCGCCTTTGAACAAAAGCCCGAAAAGAATTATTGCTTTAAGGGCGAATACCACAACTTCTGGGAGATTGTTATTGTTCAGGAGGGCGAGGTCGGTATTTCAGCCGGAAGTGATATACATATTCTCAAAAAGGGTCAGGCGTTTCTTCACGAGCCTATGGAATTTCACAGCCTGTGGAATGAAGGCAAGAAAGAGCCTCACATTATTATTCTATCCTTCGAGGCTACCGATATGCCTGAATGTTCATCGAGATTTTTTGAGATTGAAGATGTGGAATACCCCAAAAAGCTTCTGCGTCAAATCCGTACGGCGTTTATATTCAATGACATCTGCGCAGAGGGCATAACCCACAAGGAGCTTCTTGACTATCAACTGGCAGTTAAAAACCTTGAGATTTTTCTTCTTAAAACCATTGCAAACGGAACGTCCGAAAATCCTGTTATCAAAACCCGAATGGCCCGAAACTATTCACTCATTATCAACGTCCTTGAAAAAAATGTCCACAAAAACCTTTCCATTTCAGAAATTGCTCATCTCTGCAATATGAGCGAGGTAAACCTCAAAAAAACCTTTTCAAAATACACAGGCGTTGGAATTATGAACTACTTCAACCGCCTGAAAATGAACAAAGCAGTTGCGCTGCTGTCTGCAGGAATGTCGGTTGGCGAGGTTGCTGACGCCCTGGGCTTTTCGAACCAGAACTATTTCTCAACCGCCTTCAAGCGCATTACGGGCAACTCTCCCTCCTTTTACAAATAACTTTAATCTTGGGGGCTGTTTAAAAACGATGTTTTTAAACAGCCATACAATTTGGGGACAGGCATCCCCAAGGCTCCCCTTCCACAGCAAATATTGTAGGAACAGGCGCAGCTTATGCAAAAAACATTCTGTTTTTCTCTCTGTTACCGGTGCTCTCGCACCTCAATCCCACCTAAAAACGTGCCACTGGCACCTTTTTTCACGGTGTGACCCCGACTGTCCGCTTCAAAAGTCTGATAATTTATAAGTACAGACCCTTTCGCCCGTCCGAATCATTTTCCACATCAAAAAGAGCCGACAATATATGTCGGCTCTTCGAAATTTCTAATTTTTACTTTCTGCAAACTCTGCAATTTTTATGGGGTCATCCACAATCAGGTCTGCACCTGCGCTGCGAAGCTCTGCTTCATCACGAAAGCCCCAAAGAACACCGATTGAATAAAGTCCTGCGTTCTTTGCAGTTTCTATATCTGTAGCTGTATCTCCTATGTAAAGGCATTCTGCCCTTGCAACCCCAAAATCCTCAACAATCTCAAAAACCGACTCAGGGTCAGGCTTAAGAGCCTTGCCCTCTCTTGCGCCGAGGCACAAGTCAATGAGTCCCTCTTCAAAAAGGTCAATTGCAACCTTCTTGGCTGTTGAGTCGTCCTTGTTTGAAAGGATTGCTGTCTTTATACCCTGCTCCTTCAGAGCCTCAAGCATGGGAATAATCCCGTCATAGACTCTTGTCAGGTACATAAAATCCTTGTCGTACTTGTTCATATACCATTGATGAATTTCGTCAATGTTATCTGCCTCAACCTCACGGAATTTCAGCATCCGTTCAATAAGAACCCGTGAACCGTTGCCCACAAGGGTTTTGTAATTTTCGGTAGGAATCTTTTCAATACCAAAGTTTTCAAGGGTGGTGTTACCAAAATATGAAATGGTGTCGATGGTATTAACCAGAGTTCCGTCCATATCAAAAATACAAAGCTTAATCATATATTACCTCAAATAATTTTTCAAAAGAAATGGCGACCCAAAAAAGAGCCGCCATCGTTTTGTTGCAATAAATTACACAAGCTCCAGGATTGAAATCTCAGCAGCGTCACCGCGTCTGGGCCCAACCTTCATAATTCTTGTATAACCACCGTTACGCTCAGCATACTTGGGAGCAATCTCTGCAAACAACTTTGTCACAACGTCTTCCTTTGTGATAAACGCAAGAGCCTGACGTCTTGTGTGAAGTGTGTTCTTTTTGCCGAGTGTAATCATTTTTTCAGCCAACTTCTGAACTTCCTTAGCTCTGGTAGTTGTTGTTTCAATTCTACCTGTTTCAAGGAAAGAAGTTGTCATGCTTCTTAACATTGCTATTCTCTGATCAGTGGGTCTTCCCAACTTTCTCTGGTGTGCCATACTATCACCTCTTTCAATAAAATACTTCAACCAAAGGCGTGTGCCCTCGGAGAATTAGTCTTCATTTGATGCAAGCGCAAGTCCAAGACTTTCAAGCTTTGCAATAACCTCTTCAAGAGACTTGCGACCCAGGTTTCTCACCTTCATCATATCGTTCTCGCTGCGGTTTGTCAAATCCTGAACAGTATTGATGCCTGCACGCTTCAAACAGTTGTAGGAACGAACCGAAAGGTCAAGTTCTTCGATTGTCGTCTCAAGAACCTTCTCCTTCTTGCTCTCTTCCTTTTCAATCATAATTTCTGCATTCTTTGCACTTTCAGATAAATCTATGAAGAGATTTAAATGCTCATTGAGTATTTTCGCACCCAAGCTAACAGCATCGGGAGGATTGATTGTGCCGTCTGTCCAAACCTCAAGGGTGAGCTTGTCATAGTCTGTAATCTGACCTACTCTGGTGTTGTCAACCGTATAGTTAACCTTCATAACAGGCGTATAGATTGAATCCACGGGAATAACGCCAATAACAGGCTGGAGAAGCTGCTTGTTTCTGTCAGCAGAAACATAGCCTCGACCCTTGTCAATAACGATTTCCATAAACAGTTTTGCATCCTCATTGAGTGTTGCGATGTGCAAATCGCCGTTGATAATTTCAACATCTGAATCACACTTGATGTCACGTGCGCAAATATCGCCTGCGCCTTCGTGGTTGATGTAAATTGTCTTGGGACCGTCTGAATAAAGCTTGATTGCCAGCTTCTTTATGTTAAGGATAATCTCTGTAACATCCTCAGCAACACCGGGAATTGTGGAGAATTCGTGTAAAATACCGTCGATTTTAATAGAATTCACCGCTACACCTGGAAGGGATGAAAGAAGAATCCTTCTAAGCGAATTACCCAAGGTTGTGCCGTATCCTCTTTCCAAAGGCTCAACAACAAACTTGCCGTAGCTATTGTCATCTGATACGTGAACACATTCAACTCTTGGCTTTTCTATTTCTATCATATTTAGCCCTCCTACTCAAATTCTTTAACACAGGGATAACAGAAAATGCGTATCCCGCAAGGCAAAGAGCCTTGCTTCACTTACCGAACACACAATGGTGTATCCATCAGGGCTGTGCAAGTTTTATGAAACTGCCGCAATATGCGGCATACTTTCGGATACGGTTGATTATTTGCTGTAGTACTCAACAATCAAGTGTTCTTCAATGGGAAGATCAATATCTTCTCTTTCAGCGAAAGCAACAACTCTTCCTTCGAGAGTATCCTTGTTCATATCGAGCCACTTGGGAACAATTCTTGATTCTGTTGATGCAAGAACTGCATCAAACTTAGCACTCTTGCGGCTTGTTTCGCAAACAGTGATAACATCACCAACCTTAACGAGGTATGAAGGGATGTTAACCTTTTTGCCGTTTACCAAAAAATGTGCATGAGAAACCAGCTGTCTTGCTTCGGGTCTTGAAACAGCCAGACCAAGTCTGTAAACAACGTTGTCAAGACGTCTCTCAACCAACGAAAGCAAGTTTTCACCTGTAACGCCTGCCATCTTGTTAGCCATTTCAAAGTAATGAGCGAACTGACCTTCCAAGATGCCGTAAGCACGTCTAACCTTCTGCTTTTCTCTGAGCTGGGTTCCGTACTCTGAAAGCTTGCGTCTGCCCTGCCCATGCTGACCGGGAGCGTAAGTTCTTCTTGCTACAGAACATTTATCTGTAAAACATCTGTCACCTTTAAGGAATAATTTCTGTCCTTCACGTCTGCAGATTCTGCAAACGGATTCTGTATATCTTGCCATGCTTTATTTCACCTCCTGAAATTACACTCTTCTTCTCTTGGGGGGTCTGCAACCATTGTGGGGAATGGGTGTAACATCCTTAATCATATTAACTTCAAGACCTGCAACCTGGAGAGCACGAATAGCTGCTTCTCTGCCGCTTCCGGGGCCTTTTACGTATACTTCAACATATTTGAGACCGTGTTCCATTGCAGCCTTTGCAGCTGTTTCTGCTGCCATCTGAGCTGCGAAGGGAGTGCTCTTCTTTGAACCTCTGAATCCCAAACCACCTGCTGATGCCCATGAAATAGCATTTCCTGCAACGTCAGTGATGGTAACGATTGTATTGTTAAAGGTTGACTTGATATGAGCCGCACCACGTTCAATATTTTTCTTTTCTCTACGACGTCTGGTCTTCTTGACTGCCTTTGCCATAGTAAATTTCACCTCCTGAATTTAAGGGAGCTTTACGCAAAAACGTAAAGACTTTCGATAAACTTATTATTTCTTCTTGTTAGCCATAGTTTTTCTAGGGCCTTTTCTGGTTCTTGCGTTTGTCTTTGAACGCTGTCCTCTTACAGGAAGGTTTTTCCTGTGGCGAAGACCTCTGTAACAGTTGATTTCAATGAGACGCTTGATATCAAGAGCGATATCACGGCGGAGATCACCTTCAACATTGTACCTGTCGATCTCAGCTCTGAGAATTGAAACCTCTTCCTCAGACAAATCACGAACTCTTGTGTCGGGATTGATGCCTGTAGCAGCTAAGATTTTCTTTGATGTGGAAAGTCCTATACCGAAGATATAGGTAAGTCCAATCTCAACTCTCTTCTCATTTGGTAAGTCAACACCTGCAATACGTGCCATACTTTCATTCACCTCCGAATAAATTTTCTTTTTTGAAAAGTGTAATGCGGAGCAGAATTTCACTTATCACGAAGAGTTCCTTCGCTTTCATCAGCTTAAACTAATTGGCGAATAAGCCTGACTCTGCTCTCACAAGATTAATAATTTTCGCAATTAGCCCTGTTTCTGTTTGTGACGGGGGTTTTCGCAAATAACCATAACCTTGCCTTTTCTCTTGATTACTTTGCACTTTTCACAAATAGGTTTAACTGAAGGTTGTACTTTCATTATTCCTTCACCTCCTAAAAAAGTTACGGTAGCCTGTACTTGCGCACATCGCTAACCGAATTATTATATCATCAAACACGAATTATGTCAAGCACCAAATTTCCCCAACGCATTTTTTGAAGTATTTCCATAATTTTTCTTTTCTAAACAAAGATTCTCTTATGAATTTATTCCAAAAAAACATAAATAAAGGCACTTTTCACAGCCGCATCCGACAGTATAATGCAAATGGTTACAAACTTCAGGTCTGCAAACCGCAAACCCTTTCAAAAACTTTCCGCAAAACAACCTGCCGCAAACGCCTGATACGCTCGGCAAAAGCCTTTATTTGCTTCTGTTATTTTGCTCTCCACGTAATTCTGCCCTTTGTCAAATCGTAAGGCGAAATCTCAACGGTAACCTTGTCACCGGGCAGAATTCTGATATAGTGCATTCTCAGCTTGCCTGAAATATGAGCCAGAATTTTGTGCCCGTTTTCAAGCTCAACCTGAAACATTGCATTAGGCAGAGCCTCAAGGACTGTACCTTCAACCTCCAGAACGTCTTCCTTTGCCATAATGTCACCCCCTTAAATAGATAATAGCGAATAGTGAATAACGAAAAGTTGTTATTCGCTTTTCATTTCAAAATTCAGTCTGTTGCTTAAATCAGCCCGTTTTCTTCTTCAAACTCAGCTATTGTTCTGCGCAGCTCGGTGTTGGTAACCTTTGTCCCTTCCTCAAGCTTGTCTGCCACATATTCGCTGAAGCCCTCTGTTTTCTCAACGTGCTTAACCTTCTTCTTTTTGGGCTTGTCGACCTTGTGAAAGTCGCCATCGCAGATATATACAAAATTGTCGGAGACATTCATAACAATATAATGCCTGCCGCTGTCTCTGCCCATCTTCGATAAGACTATATCGCCCACATTAAATATATCATCCATAAAATGTATACCTCATTATATGATTTACAAATTATTTCTTATTCGCACAGTGTAAGCAAAAACGGCTCATCGTTTGTAACAAGAACGCTGTTTTCATAATGTGCCGCCAGCTTGCCGTCCTGGGTCAGAACCGTCCAATCATTGTCTGCCACATAAATCTGTCTTGAGCCCTCGTTCACCATAGGCTCAATGGCAAGGCACATACCCGGTCTGATTCTCACGCCTCTGTGCCCCGGTGCAACATAGTTCGGAATCTCAGGCTCCTCGTGGAGCTCCTTTCCCAAACCGTGACCGCAGTATTCTCTCAGAACGCTGTATCCGTTCTCTTCTACATATTTCTGAATTGTTCCCGAAATATCCGAAATTCTGTAGCCGTCTCTTGCAAACTTAATTCCTTCAAAAAAACTTTCACGGGTTACATCAATGAGTCTCTGCGCCTCGGCACTGATTTTCCCCACTCCATAGGTGCGGGCAGCATCGCCGTGGTAGCCCTTGTAGCAAGCACCCACATCAAAGCTCACGATGTCGCCTTCCTTCAGCACACGCCTGTCAGGAATTCCGTGAATAACCTCAGAATTCACACTGGCACAAATGCTCCCCGGAAAGCCGCCGTAGCCCTTGAAGGAGGGCGTGCAGCTTTGGCTTCTTATATATTTTTCGGCAGCCTTGTCAAGCTCCAGGGTCGAAACCCCCGGCTTTGTCAGCTTCTCAAGAAGCTTTAGGGTTTCAAAAACCACCCGACCGGCAGCCTTCATATTTTCAATTTCATATTTCGATTTAATGGTAATCATTATTTTTCTCCGACTGTTTTAGTCTTCAAGTGCAGCAAGAACAGCGGTTGTTGTGTCTGCAATATTCTCCTGACCGATTGCTGTTTTCAGCATACCGCGGTCAGCATAGAACTTCTTGAGAGGTTCTGTCTGCTTATAATAGGTTTCAAGACGGTCCTTGATAATTTCGGGCTTATCGTCAGCTCTTGTTGTGAGATCTCCGCCACAGTTGTCACACACGCCTTCAATTTTCGGCTTTTTGTGTTCTTTGTGATAAGAGCTTCCGCAGGACTTGCATTCAAGTCTGCCCGAAAGTCTTTTGATTATCTTTTCGTCGTCAACCTCAAGGGTAAGAACCGCATCAATCTCTATGTCCGAAGCCTCAAGAGCCTCTGCCTGATTAAGAGTTCTGGGAAAGCCGTCAAGAATAAATCCCTTCTCACAGTCACCCTCGTGCAGTCTCTTTTTAACAATATCAATCATTACATCGTCAGGAACAAACTTTCCGTCGTTGATGTATTGTGATGCAATTTCTCCGAGCTCGGTTCCGTCAGCAATGTTCTTTCTGAGGATTGCTCCTGTAGAAATTGTAGGTATTCCAAAATGCTTGCTCAAAGCTTCTGCCTGTGTACCTTTTCCGGCACCTGGCGCAGCAAGGATAATAAGTTTCATTTTTCAGCATCGCCTTTCAGTCAAAAATATAGAAGCAAAAGCTTCATTCTTTTCTCAAGAGCCCCCAAACTTCTTCTCCGCATCCACGCGGCAAGAGGATTAGTCTCTATCTCTGACAAAGCACCCTATTTGCCGAAGCTTGTCGGCAAAAACCAGATGTCGTCCTTGTTTTATCTAAGCGCAATTTCTGAACACAAAGCAAGTCGCTCACTCAAAGTGAAATCCGACCTCTCTGCTCTGCCGTCAACAGTGTTACAGGCTTCAAAGCCCGTGTCACGGCAATGGCTCTTTTGAAATCAAAGAGAAGCGTCACGCTCTCTTATGTTCAAAAACTCCACAAGGGGCTGCCTGAAACGCAGCAGCGCCGAGGCATCCCCTGTAAAGTCATGGGCAAACAGCCCTTTTGTCTATTATTCCAAGAATCCCTTATAATGTCTCATAAGCATCTGAGACTCGAGCTGGTTAACTGTTTCAAGGGCAACACCTACAACGATGATAAGTGATGTACCACCGATTGCAAAGTTGTTGATATTGAGACCGATATTCATAAAAATCGGAATAACAGCAATGAAGCCCAGGAATATAGCACCTGCAAGAGTAACCTTTGAAAGTACTCTGCTTATGAAATCTGATGTAGGACGTCCGGGACGGATGCCCGGAATAAATCCACCGTTCTTCTTCATATTGTTAGCCATTTCAATGGGATTGAACTGAATAGCTGTATAGAAGTATGTGAAGAAGATAATAAGGAAGAAATAAACGATTGCATATACCCAATGGTCAGGTGAGAAGTATTTGAGGAAACCTCCCCAGAAACCTGCGTCACCCGCCTGAACACCACAGAATGATGCGATTGTTCCGGGAAATGACATAATGGACATAGCAAAGATGATCGGCATTACACCTGCTGACGCAACCTTAATCGGAATGTGAGTGCTCTGTCCGCCGTACATCTTTCTTCCAACAACACGCTTTGCGTACTGAACAGGAATTCTTCTTTCAGCGTCGTGCATAGCAACAACGAAAGCTATAACAACCAGTGCAACAATTACCAGAAGAATTGTCCCGATAATGTTTGCCGTGCCGCCAAGCATATACTGATAAAGCGATGTCACCATTGCGGGGCCGCCTGAAACGATACCTGCAAAAATAATCAGCGAAATGCCGTTGCCGACACCTTTTTCGGTAATCTGTTCACCAAGCCACATAAGGAATGCAGTACCTGCTGAGAATGTTGTAACAACTACAACCGCAGTCCAGAAACCGGGGTTTACAACTGCGTTATAGCTATCCAGCAGGAAATACAAGCCTATAGCCTGGATGAGAGCAAGAACAATTGTTGCTACTCTCTGAATCTGAGCAATTTTCTTTCTGCCTTCTTCGCCTTCCTTCTGCAGTCTCTCCAGCGCAGGAATAGCCACGCACAGGAGCTGCATAATAATTGATGCGTTGATGTATGGCGTAATACTCATTGCAAAAATTGTTGTATTCTGAAAAGCACCGCCTGAAACCACGTTGATGAAGCCGAGAAGCGAGTTGTTTGTGCTCGCAAAAATCTGCTCCAGCTGAGCGGGGTCAAGCATCGGAACGGGAATAACAGAACCGAGACGGAAAATAACAATCATAGCGAGTGTATAAAACAATTTCTTTCTCAGGTCTGCAACCTTCCATGCATTCCTAATTGTTTCAAACATTTATACCACCTCAACCTTTCCGCCGGCAGCAATAATCTTTTCTTCAGCAGTCTTACTGAATCTTTTTGCCTTAACTGTGAAAGCCTTTGTCACTTCACCGCGGCCGAGAATAACAACACCGTCACAAATCTTTGAAATGATGCCGTTCTCCTTCAGAACCTCAGCAGTAACCTCTGCGCAGTCAAGCTTGTTAAGAACTTCTACGTTAACAGAAACATATTCCTTTGCAAAGATGTTTGTAAAGCCACGTTTCGGAAGTCTTCTGTAGATAGGCATCTGTCCGCCTTCAAAACCAGGACGAACACCGCCGCCGCTGCGGGCATTCTGACCCTTGTGGCCCTTGCCTGCTGTTTTGCCGTTACCGCTACCGTGACCTCTGCCTACTCTGAAATTATTCTTCTTTGAGCCTTCGCTCGGAGATAATTCATGAAGTTTCATTGAGTACACCTCCTCTTTATTTTTTATCAATATGTGAGACGAATGAATTTACGCCTCTTCAACTGCAACCAGATGAGAAACCTTGAAGATCATACCTCTAATCTGAGGATTGTCGGGTTTCTCTACACTACTATGAAGCTTTCTGAGTCCCAGAGCTTCAACTGTGGCAATCTGATCCTTTTTGCAACCAATTGTACTTTTTACAAGTGTTACTTTCAATGTGTTAGCCAAGGAAAAAACCTCCTATCTCTCTTGGTTGTTAACTGGTTTTGCCCTTAGATTTCTTCGGGCTTCTTGCCTCTCAGCTTTGCAACCTCTTCAACACTTCTCAGTGCTGCAAGGGCCTGAACTGTTGCAGACACAACGTTCTTGGGGTTGTTGCTTCTGAGACACTTTGTTCTGATATCACGGATACCGGCAAGCTCCAGAACCGCACGAGCGGGGCCACCGGCGATAACACCAGTACCTTCTGCTGCGGGCTTGAGAAGAACTCTGCCTGCGCCGTATTCACCGATGATTTCGTGAGGAATTGTAGTCTTTACCAGAGGAACAGTAATCATGTTCTTCTTAGCTTCGTCGATACCCTTGCGGATTGCATCCGGAACTTCGGCTGCCTTACCCATACCGTATCCAACATGACCGTTTTCGTCACCAACAACTACCAGGGCGCTGAATCTGCTTGTTCTACCACCCTTAACAGTCTTTGATACACGATTAAGAGAAACTACTTTTTCCTTTATGTCAAGCGTACTTGCATCAATACGCTCCTGCTTTTTGGTTATCTCTACTCTTTCTGCCATTGTTTTTCACCTCTTTCAAAAACTGACTTTCAATGTAATCG
>JAZOCL010000084.1:0-7678 GCA_045596485.1 Clostridia bacterium | reverse complement strand
CAGATTGAAGACTCTATGAACGGCGGTGACGTAGGTATAACAAAGGAAGAACTGAAAAGAATTTTTAAGCTTGATATATGATAAAAAGCACTTCTCCCTGCCGAGAAGTACTATTTATGTTCCTCATTTTATAAAATATTCCAACATTTTTTTACAAAAGTACTTGATTATTTCTGAGTTATTATGTATAATAACATTTGTTTTACAATAATAAAAGAAAAGTTTTGTAATACTAAATTTTCGAGGTGAATTTTGTGGATATAGGAAAGAAGCTGAAACGCCTTCGTATCAAGCACCAGCTCACCCTTGAGGAGCTGGCAAACCGAAGTGAGCTTTCAAAAGGCTTTTTGTCGCAGCTTGAGAACAACAACTGCTCGCCTTCGATTTCGACTCTGGAGGATCTTCTTGAGGTACTTGGGTCATCATTGCAGGAGTTCTTTTCTGAAAAATCAGAAGAGGCAATTGTTTTTTCAAAAAAAGATTATTTTGAAAACGAACAGGAGGAATACAAGATTGATTATCTTGTTCCCAATGCCCAGAAAAATGCGGTTGAGCCAATCAGAATAACAGTTTATCCCGGCGGCAGGTCGCAGGAGATAATTCCCCACGACGGTGAGGATTTCGGATATGTGCTGGGGGGCTGCGCTGACCTGATTTACGGCGGCGAGAAGCATCACCTGAAAAAAGGCGATACCTTTTATGTCCGATGCAATGAAAACTATCACATAGAAAACAACAGCAAGCGTGACTGTGAGTTGATTTGGATATCAACTCCGCCCTTCTTTTAAAAATAAATTTGAATATAATTTTTGACGTAGTGAACGGCGTCCTCGACATTCCGCAAAAACCGAACATTTTTCTTTCGGACTAAGGATGTGTGCCTTTGGCGCAGAAAGGAAGGAACATAAGTATGAAACCATTAATTGAGCTTAAAAACATAACAAAAACATTTGACGACCAGCAGATTTTGAAGGGAATAAACCTCAATATTTATGAAAAAGAGTTTTTGACCCTTCTCGGTCCCTCGGGCTGTGGAAAAACAACAACACTCAGGATTATTGCGGGCTTTGACGAATCCGACAGCGGCGATATTCTTTTTGACGGAATCGAAATTTCAAAGCTTCCGCCTTACAAGCGTGAGGTCAACACCGTGTTCCAGAAATATGCCTTGTTCCCTCATTTGAATGTTTTTGAAAATATTGCCTTTGGACTCAATATAAAAAAGACCGAAAAGTCGGTGGTGAAGCAGGAAGTAGAAAAAATGCTCAGACTTGTTGGGCTTTCGGGCTACGAAAACCGTGATGTGACATCCCTTTCGGGCGGTCAGCAGCAGCGTGTTGCCATTGCCCGTGCTCTCATCAACAAGCCAAAGGTGCTGCTTCTTGACGAGCCTCTGGGAGCACTTGATGCAAAGCTCCGAAAGGAGATGCAGTTTGAACTGAAGAAGATTCAGCAGGAGGTTGGAATCACCTTTATCTACGTAACTCACGACCAGGAAGAAGCTCTTTCTATGTCTGACACGGTGGTGGTTATGAACGACGGCTATATTCAGCAGATAGGAACTCCCACCGACGTATACAATGAGCCTGAAAACCGCTTTGTGGCACAGTTTATCGGTGAGTCGAACATAATAGAGGGTATTATGATTCGCGACTGCCTTGTGAGCTTTGACGACTTTGAGTTTGAATGTGTTGACAAGGGCTTTAAGGATAACGAAGAAATTGAGGTTGTGCTGAGACCTGAGGATATCGACATTGTGGAGCCCGATTCGGCAAAGCTTCGGGGAACGGTTTCGAGCATTGTCTTCAAGGGTGTTCACTATGAAATTATGGTTCAGACAAAATACCGTCAGTATATGATTCATACCACAGACTATCACGATGTGGGCAAGGATGTGGGTCTGACTTTCGGACCTGAGGACATTCACGTAATGTGGAAAATGAACTGAGTGCAGAAAAATTGAAAGGAGAAAGCGATGAAATACTTTAAAAATCTGGTAAGACCCTATCTTGTGTGGTCCTTTGTTGTAATTCTTGTTCCGATTTTTATGATATTTTTATATGCTGTTACAAACAGCGGAAATTCTCTTATTAACATCCAGTTCACTCTGGACAACTTTAAAAAGTTTACCGAGCCCGTGTACCTTGAGGTGTTTATGTCCTCAATTGAGCTTGGGCTAATCACGGTTGCTATATGCCTTGTTCTGGGCTATGCTATGGCATACATAATTTCAAGATGTAAGGAAAAGGTTCAGGATTTTTTGATTTTGCTTGTTACCATTCCAATGTGGATTAATATGATAATCAGAATTTATGCCTGGAAGAGCATTTTAGAGCCACTTGGACTGATGTATACCGATTTTGCGGTTATGGTGGGACAGATTTGCGAATTTCTGCCATTTATGATAATCCCCATTCACACCTCCCTCAGCAAAATGGACAAGTCCTTCGTTGAGGCGGCATACGACCTGGGAGCAAACCCTGTCCAGACCTTTTTGAAGGTAACCTTCAAGCTGTCTATTCCGGGGGTTCTCAATGGTGTGATAATGGTATTTCTTTTGTCAATATCTACCTTTGTAATTCCCAAAATTTTAGGCGGCGGACAGTATATGCTTATCGGCAACCTGATTGAAAATCAGTTTGTGGGTGCAGGCGACTGGAATTTTGGCAGTGCTGTTTCTCTGGTGCTTGCAGTGATTATTCTGTTCTCTATTAGATGGATGAAAAAGATTGACAAGGGTGAAAATTGATACCTTGTATAACTGATTTTTGAAAAGGAGGTTGTGAATTGAAAAGATTAGCACGTATTTCATCAGGTCTTTATGTGGCATTGTGCTTTGCATTTTTCTATCTGCCGATAATAATAACAATGGTGTTTTCGTTCAATTCTTCACGTTCGTTTGCAAAGTTCACGGGATTTTCGCTTCAGTGGTATGAAGCGCTGATACACGATTCGGAGATAATGTCGGCGGTGTGGGTTTCGGTTTCTGTGGCATTTTTGGCAACTGCTGTTTCAACGGTTTTGGGAACAATTACCGCAATCGGACTTTCGAAAAGCCGCAGGATTATAAAAGAATGGGTTCTCAATATCAATAATATTCCCATTATGAATCCCGACATTGTTACGGCAATCGGACTTATGATTCTATTTACGGCAATCAAGCTCGAAAAGGGATATGTGACAATGCTGCTTGCACACGTCTGCTTTTGCACGCCTTATGTAATAACAAGCGTATACCCCAAAATCCGTGAGCTTGACGTGAACATTGCAAATGCAGCAATGGATCTTGGCGCAACGCCCTTTCAGGCTCTCACAAAGGTTATTGTTCCCATGATAAAGCCGGGGATATATGCCGGAATGCTGCTTGCCTTCACAATGTCCATTGATGACTTTGTTGTTTCGTATTTCGTAAGCGGCAACGGTGTTGAAAATATTTCTATGATTGTATATAACGCAACAAAGCGCATAAACCCCACAATCAACGCACTTTCCACAATTGTAATTCTTGTTATTGCGGTTGCTGTTGCGGTGGTGAAGCTTGCTCCGGGAAGCAGAATGAAAATAATGTTTGCAGAGCTTAGCAAGAAAAACCGTCGTATAATGAAAGCGGTGAGTGCTCTTGTACTTTGTATTTTGATTGGTGCAGCTCTCTTTGGTATCAGCAGCGACAGACAGACTCTCAAGGTTTATAACGCGGGAGAATACATAGACGACGAACTTCTGACAGCCTTTGAGGAAGAGTATGACTGTGATGTAATTTATGAAACCTTCGATTCAAACGAGTCTATGTATACAAAGGTGATGAGCGGTGAAAAATATGACATCATCATTCCTTCGGACTATATGATTGAGCGTCTTGCAAAGGAGAAGTTTTTGCAGGAGATTGACAAATCAAAGCTTTCGAACCTTGAGGGAGTTATTCCCTCAATTCTGGACAGACCCTTTGATCCTGAAAACACGTATTCAATTCCTTATTTCTGGGGAAATGTGGGAATACTTTATGATAAGACGGTTGTGGATGAAAAAGACTTTGAAGCGGGCTGGGAAATCCTTCGCAACCCAAAATACGAAGGCAACATCTATATGTATGATTCAGAGCGTGATTCCTTTATGATTGCTCTCAAGGCTCTTGGGTATTCACTCAACACAAGTGACCTCGGGGAACTTGACAAGGCATACACCTGGCTTGTGGAGCAGCGTGAGATTATGGATCCGATTTACGTTGGCGACGATGTAATTGACAGTATGATTACGGGCAGCAAGGCTATGGCGATTGTATATTCCGGTGATGCGGCATATATTATGTCAGAGAATGAGAATATGGGATTTTTTGCTCCAGATGAGGGCACAAACCTCTGGATTGACGGTATGGTTATAACCAATGACTGCACAAATACGGACCTTGCGCACAAGTACATTGACTTTATGCTTGACCCTGAAAATGCGGCGGCAAATACTGACGCAGTGGGTTATTCGTCACCTGTTGAGTCGGTTTATAACGAAATGAGTGTCACAGTTTATGAGGGAAATGCTGCATATGTTCCACGTCAGGACAACGAGCTTGATGAATACTTCAGGTATCAGGAGCCTGAAATCAAGAAGTACTGTGCAGAATTGTGGACAAAAGTAAAGTCACAATAGGAGAATAAAGATGTATATAATTGCAGGCCTCGGGAATCCGGGGAAGAAGTATGTGAACAGCCGCCACAACGTGGGCTTTGATACCTTAGATGCTGTTGCGGCAAAATATAAAATTGACCTTAAAAAGCTGAAGTTCAACGGCATTTACGGTGAGGGTATCATTGAGGGCGAAAAGGTGATTCTGGTGAAGCCTCAGACCTTTATGAATCTGAGCGGTGAATGTATCAGAGATTTCAAGAACTGGTATAAGGTTGAAAATGAGCAAATAATTATTATATATGACGACATTTCTCTGCCTCTGGGCAAAATGCGTATTCGCCCCAATGGCAGCGCAGGGGGTCACAACGGCATAAAAAGTATAATCTATCAGACGGGCTCTGAGGTTTTTCCCAGAATAAAAATCGGTGTGGGAAGTCCTGAAAATCCTGATTATGATTTGGCAGATTATGTTTTGGGGCACTTCAGCAAAAGCGAGGTGGAGGTGCTTGTTCCCGTTGCGGTGAAGGCGGCGGAGGCTGTTGGCGAAATAATCAAAAACGGCACCGAAAAGGCAATGTCGAAGTACAACGGATAAAGCTTCGTGAAGTGATATTCTCGTTGCTCTGAAAAAATGAAAATATAAAAAATGGTGAAGCTATGAACGGATTTCTGAAAATTTTAGAAAGCTTAGCTGATTTTGAAGAGATAATAGGGGGACTGAAGCGTGATCAGTCCCCTGTAAGTGTTACGGGTGTTTCTGATTCTGTCAGGGCACACCTTGCTTTTTGTGCGTGCAAAGCTCTGGGAAGGAACGCTCTTGTGGTGGCTGCCAATCAGGCAAGAGCAAAGGAGCTGTTTGCAGACCTTAAATTCTTTTTTGGAGGAAAGGTGCTGTTTTTCCCTGAAAGAGAGTTGGTTTTTTATGATATAGAGGCTGCGGCAAATGACATAAAAAAGCAGCGTCTTGAGGTGCTTGATACACTTCGCAGAAGCCCCGGGGAATATTGTATTGTAACCACAATGTCAGCACTTCTCAGCGCGACGGTTCCCTGTGAGGTTTATGAGAACCGTACTCTTGAGCTGAAGGTGGGCGACGAAATTGAGCTTGACGAGCTGAGCAGCATTATGGTTGACTTCGGCTACAAACGGGAAGAAATGGTTGAGGGCCCGGGCCAGTTCAGCATTCGAGGCGGAATTTTTGATTTTTTTCCATTCTGGAATGATATGGCGTTCAGAATTGAATTTTTTGATACAATGGTTGATTCGGTACGTGAATTTTACGTTGAGACCCAGCGTACGGCAAACAGCTCTCAGCCTATTGAGGCGGTGTGGATAACCCCTGCAACAGAGCTTGCTGCAGACGGTGAGACAAGAAAAAACTGTGCGGAGCAGCTTCGCAAGGAGGCTTTAAATGTTGCAAAAAAGCGTGAGCAAACCGACGAAACCCTCAAGCTGATTGCAAACCTCAAGCGTGATGCAGAACGGATTGAGGAAGGAATTGTTTTTCCCTCACGGGATAAGTATATTCCCTATCTGTACCCGAAAAAGATTCCGACGGTTCTTGACTATTTTGACGAAAAATATATTGTTTTTGCAGATGACCCATCAGGCATTTCGGAAGCGGTGAGAATTGAAGCACAACGAACCGAAGAAAATCTCAAGGATATGCTGGAACGCGGAATTATTCCAAAGAGCTCAATGAAGTATTCGGCAGATTATACCGAAGCTATAAAGAAAATGTGCGGTATGGGTATGGTGCTGATGTCTGCTTTGTCACACTCCAATCCCGATATCAAGCCCAAAAGACTGGTAGGCTTCACTGCAAAAAGTCTGAGCGGATTCAATGGAAAAATGGAGTTTTTCTATGATGCTCTGGATTATTACAAAAAGAACAAATACAGAACGGTTATTCTTGCAGGCTCCGAGCGTCGTGCAGAAAACCTATACAGACAGCTGTGCGACGAAGAAATCGCCTGCACGCTCACAAAGAATTTTGACGAAATTCCCGAAGCGGGAAAGATTATTGTAACTCACGGCGGTCTCAGCCGCGGCTTTGAATATCCGCTCATTCGCACGGTTGTCATCAGTGATAAGGAGATTTTCGGCGAAGGCAAGCGGAAGAGAGGAAGGTTCAGGGTTACAAAGGAAAACCGAATTGACAGCTTCACGGATCTTCACGTAGGGGACTTTGTGGTTCATCAAAATCACGGCATCGGTCAGTATACGGGTCTTGAACGTCTCACCGTGGAAGGGGCTCAGAAGGACTATCTGAAGATTGTTTACAAGGGCGGTGACTATTTGTATGTTCCTGCCGACCAGCTGAATCTGATTTACAAGCATATCGGCCGTGACGGAGGCTCGGTAAAGCTCAACAGCCTTGGCGGTCAGGAGTGGAACAGAGCTAAGCAAAGGGTGAAGTCATCCTGTGAGGATATGGCACGGGAGCTTGTGGCGCTTTATGCTCAACGTGAGGCAATCAAGGGTATTGAGTTTTCGCATGACACCGAATGGCAGCACGATTTTGAGTCCGCCTTCCCCTATGAAGAAACCGACGACCAGCTCAGGTGTATTGCCGAAGTGAAGAGGGATATGGAAAAACCAAGACCTATGGAGCGTCTTCTTTGTGGCGATGTTGGCTACGGCAAAACCGAGGTTGCAATGCGTGCAGCGTTCAAGGCGGTTATGGACGGCTATCAGGTGGCATATCTTGTTCCCACAACAATTCTTGCAAGTCAGCATTACAACAATTTCAGGCAACGAATGAAGGATTATCCCGTTAACATTGCCTGTCTGTCCCGCTTCTGCACTCCAAAGCAGCAGAAGAACATTGTCAGTCAGCTGAAAACAGGTGAGGTTGATATAGTAATTGGAACTCACAAGATTTTACAAAAGTCGGTAGAGTTCAAAAAACTCGGGCTTTTAATTATCGACGAGGAACAGCGCTTTGGTGTTGCTCACAAAGAACGAATCAAGGAAATGAAAAAGGAGATTGACGTTCTCACGCTTTCTGCAACACCAATTCCCAGAACTCTCCATATGTCTATGTCGGGGATACGTG
>JAZOCL010000083.1:0-10379 GCA_045596485.1 Clostridia bacterium | reverse complement strand
CATTTTGTTTCTCACATCGGATGCAGCGTCTTATATAACAGGTCAGGTCCTGACTGTTGATGGAGGAATCATCTAGTATGTAAAAAATATCCACGTCAATGGTTATAATCAATGCCGTAGAAAACGGCGATACGCCGTTTTAGCGGAATTTTATTCCGCAACTTTCAAACTAAAGGTTTGAAAGCCACGAATGATTGCAATATAGTCGGCTTGTGAAAACATAGTTTTCACAATGGTTTGCTAAATTTAGCAAACTGAAATATTAAAATATTTCACCGACATTTATTATAGAGAAAGGAAAGAATAAAATGTAAACAGGGTGTGCCGTTGGCACACCCTGTTTTTATCAAAACTGCAAAACCTGCATTGCGATTACAAAGTAAATAAGCAGCGAAATTGCGTCAACAATTGTTGTCACAAAGGGGCTTGCCATAACTGCAGGGTCAAAGCCCAGACGTTTCACAAGAATCGGCAGGCTACAGCCAACCAGCTTGGCACAAACAACGGTCACAAGTAGAGTCAGTGATACAACCAGCGAAACCGTGATTGGATTTTGACCTGATGCAAGGATTGTTCCCTGGTCAATGAGAATCATTTTTCCAAAGTTTACTATTGCAAGAGCTGCTCCGCAAAAGAGTGAAACAATCAGCTCCTTGCCTAAAATCTTGAAAATGTCCTTCATTTCAACATCGCCCAGCGAAAGACCACGGATGATTGTAACCGATGCTTGACCGCCCGAGTTACCGCCTGTTCCCATAAGCATCGGTATAAATGCGGTGAGAGCCACACAGGAAGCCAGAGTTTCTTCAAAGGAGCTTATTATTTTTCCGGTAAAGGTGGAGGAAAGCATAAGAAGCATAAGCCACGGAATTCTGTTTTTAAAGATTTCCAATGATGAGGTTTTGAGGTACGGCTTTTCAGAAGGGAGCATAGCCGCCATTTTTTCAATATCCTCGGTGTGCTCCTCCTGGATAACGTCGATTACGTCATCGACGGTAATAATTCCCACAAGCCGCGTTTCCTTGTCAACAACGGGCATTGCAAGAAAGTCATACTTATTGAAAAGGTTGGCAACCTCTTCTTTATCCTCAAAGGTATCAACAAAAATTACGTTGGTTTCCATCATATCCCCAATCTCTGCGCAGTTGTCGCAAAGAAGAAGGTCCTTGACGGTGGTGATTCCCAGAAGATGACGGTTTTGGTCGGTTACATAACAGGTATAAACGGTTTCCTTGTCAACACCTGTTTTGCGGATTCGGTCAAAGGCTTCGGCAACGGTCATATGGGTTTTCAGGTCAACATACTCAATGGTCATAATGCTGCCGGCGCTGTCCTTTGGGTAGTTGAGAATTTTGTTGATTTCTGAACGTGTCTGGGGGTCAGACTGTCTGAGAATTCGCTTCACTACATTTGCAGGCATTTCTTCAATAATATCAACAGTATCGTCAAGATACATTTCGTCAAGTACGTCGTGGAGCTCCTTGTCGCTGAAACGCTTGATCAGGTGCTCCTGTGTGTCGGCATCCATTTCAACAAAGGTTTCTGCCGCCAGCTCCTTTGGCAGCAGCCTGAAAAGACGGAGAATGTATTCCTCGGGGATTTCATCAAGCATTGTTGCAATGTCGGGTGCATTCATTTCAGAAAGGGTACTTCGCAGCTTTACAAATTCCTTATTTTCAATTAATGTCAAAATTTCTTCAATCATCTGCTTTTCCTCCTGTTTCTGAAAATTTCGAAAAGAAAATCCCTATGTCAAAGTTCAAAACAATGACATAGGGAAAACAAAATATTCCAAAAACACAATGTCACCGTTCGAGCTTTAGCTTCGCAGGGCGATGAAATTGCGTTAGACGATACCTTGCATTCGATATAGCCTGTTCAACCATCTAATGGTGTCTCCACCATGTCGCGGCAGCAATCCGTATCCCTGTGGTAGCCTTACCTACCGGAACAATCTTTTTTCCTATTTTAACTCATATACTGTGATTTGTCAATACCTACATTGCTGAGTACAGAATTTTTGCGGCTTCTGATTTGGTGAGAGGTATTGAGGGCATCAGAGAGCCGTCTTCGTAGCCCTTCATTGCACCGATGTTCAAGAGGGTGGAAAATCCATTTTCTGCCCAAGCTGCAATTTCGGCCTTGTCAGGAGCGGTGATTTCAGTTTTGAAGAGACCCTTGGGGAGAATTCTCGCCACAATGGTTGCGGCTTCTGCACGGCTGATTGAGGCAAGAGGGTCAGCACAGCTCTCTGTTTCGGTCACATATCTGCCTTTAACAATTCCCAGCTCATAAAGTGCTTTAAAGCTGTCAAGTGCCCAGAAGGGAATGGTGCTGAGGTCAGAATAGGGGAGAGATACATCGGAATACTGAGCTTTGTCAAGCCCCAGAAAGTTCACAACCATAACTGCAAATTCCGAGCGGGTCATAGGCTTTTGGGGGTTGAAGTGAAGAACTTTGTCAATTACTTCGCCGTTAATGATTTTTTGCGAATACATATAGCTGAGAATATCTTCTGCCCAATGCCCCGAAGTGTCAGCAAAGGGACTTTCGGGGTCGGCGGAATTCACCGTCATTGTCTTGAAGGTAGTATATCCAAATTCATTGGTGGCGTATATGGTTATCTTTTGAACATCTTTTGAAAGCGGTGCGGTAAACTCGCCCGTTTCGGGATTGTAGTAAACATCTGTTGCAGCTTTTCCATCAGCCTTGACAGTGATTCCCTCTTTGTGGGTCAGAATGTTATATTCGCAGGAAATTTTGCCCGTCAGGCTGCCTTTCTCAAAGGTCATATCAATAATGGGATAGGCCTTGGGGTCGGTGCTGTCCGCTGCGATAAGTGTTACGGGAACGGTGACGGTTTTGCTGCCTGCCGAAACGTAGATGTTTCCTTTTGCTCCGAATCTGTCGGATGCGGTGAAGGTCTGATTTTCGTCAATGCTTCCGATTTCATTGTCACATTCCCAACGGTAACAATCTGCCGAAGAAATCAGCTTGTTATATCCGCCGAAGGCTTCGGCAGAGAGGGTAATACTGTCGCCGGGGTCAAGGTTCAGCGATTTCAGCTCGGTGTCGGTTTCTTTGTTTTTCACCGTAATGCTTGTCGGGGTTTCGAGACAAGTGACAGAGGTGGAGGTTTTTATATCTCCGCTCTGTGCAAAAACCTCAACAAGGCTTGAATCCTTTGCGGTAAAGAGACCGCTTTGGCTAACCGTGCTTTCCTTACCATCCTGAACAAAATATTCAACATCTCCAGGCAGCTCGGTGGGATAAAATCCGCTGTCGGTTGCCTTGAGAGTTAGCTGAAGGGTTGCACCCTTGAGAATATAGTTAGTTATGGGGTAAAGATGAAGCTGTGCTGCCACACCTGTTTTCTTTGCTGTGTTTGTGAACATAAAGTGTGTTGAAAGGTTGCGTTCCTTTTTGTCGGAGGGCTTGTTCATAAGTGTTGAGGAGCTGTTTCCCGGGAGCTGTGCGGTGATTGCGGTTGAGCCGCCGCCGTCAAGGTTGAGAGCCTCAACACAGCCAAGCTCCTGCATACGTTTTGCAAGAGTTTTGAGCTGAACTCCGTAGCTGTGACCTTCCTGTCTGCCATCAATGGTGTAAAGAACAATTGAGCCGTCCTGTTTGATGCCAATTGCGGTTCTTGGGGCTGCACCTGCCGACAGGTTTGGGTTCACCTCGCCGCCAATAAGAAGTCGTCCTCCAACAGAGCCCATACCAACCTTAACCTGAGACCATCTTTCGTCCCCGGTTGCACTAAAGCTGAAGGTGACCTTTTCGCCAACCTTGAGAGTTGAGATGGGGGTGAGAATTTCTTTGGGAGCGTTTGAGTCAACTGTGAGAACCAGCTTGTCCTTGGGGATGGCAATGGCAGAGGAGTTTTCGGTTACAGATTCAACGACTGCTGTCATTTTTGTGCCGATTTTCATTTCCCCTTCAATTGAGCCCAGAATGATGTCAAAGCCCTTTGTTGTGTTGCGTGTGGTATCCGAAAATTCGGGGGTCAGCAGATATGCGGCGTAGGGCTGGCGGAACTTGTTTATGTTATGAATGGCAACGGAGCTTCCGTCCTCACGGGTCATTGCTGAGTTGAAGAATACGTAAGATATGAATGCGGTTCCGTCCTCCATAATGCCGATGGCATCCTGTCCTGACGCATCCTTGGTAAGAATTTTTCCGTCAACAATTGCGTTGCTCATCGGAACCAGAGTCTGGGTGGAGAAGAAGTCGGCATTTGTTCCGCCCAAAACGTCAACGCCTGAATTCTCCATAGTTGATACCTGATTTGAAAGAGTGTTTCCGCCGTAGAGCGCCGTGCCGAAGGTAATGCTTGGAATTACTGTGCTGTTGGGGGTATAGGTGAGATAGTTTTCGCTTTGTTTACCCACGCCGCTCTGGTCACTGTAGAACAGATTATGAGTAAAAAACAGCCCCTCGCCAATTTTTGTTGTATAGCCGTCAATTTTTGAACTGCCCAGAACTGATGCATATGCCGAAAGGGGAAAAAGCACAATTGCCGAGCATAGAGCAATGGCAGTCAACGATTTTAAGATTTGTTTAATGGTCATATTATAACACTTCCTGTGAAAATTTGTCGAAATAAATACATCTACAAGTATAGCAAAATTGAGCAAAGTTGTAAATAAAAAAATATTTACAATAGTGTTACAAAATGAGAAACACAAATCTTTTCAAAATAATCTGAAAAAATTTTAAAAAACACTTGCTTTTTTCGGAAAGGTGTGGTAGAATAAATAATCGTTGGCGACAGGATTAGATTCGTGTCCAATATGCGCCGGTAGCTCAGCTGGATAGAGTGACTGGCTACGAACCAGTAGGTCGGGGGTTCGAGTCCCTCCCGGCGCACCAAAAAGACATCCTGTGGATGTCTTTTTTCAGTTAAGTATGTCAAAAGTTGATACCCTACTAAAATTTCTACATAATCGGGGTTTAAATAAACAGATAAATAAAAGGAGAGTTACTATGTATAAAATCAAGAAAAAAGGATCAGAGAATATTCCAACAATCACAATTACGGACTATGTAAATCCAGACGGCTACTGCCCAAGGGTTGTTTTCTGCGCAACTTACAGCGACAAGGGCTTTCACGCACATTTTGATGCATACGAGAAGAACCCCAGAGCCACAAAAACAAAGCATCTTGAACTGGTGAACAATGACAGCTGCCTTGAGTGGTTTATGAATTTTGACCCTGTTCACACAGATAGATATTTCAATTTTGAAATGAACGCAAACGGTGTTGCAAATATTGCTTTCCGCAAAGACAGATATGATAAAACCCCTCTCACGGTTGAGGATATTGAGATGATTGAAATAAAGACAGAAATCTTTGAAGATTACTGGACCTTGGACTATACAGTTCCCTTTGAGCTCATCAAAAAATATATTCCCGATTATGAGTTCAAAACTGGTCTTGATCACCCTGCGAATGTATACAAATGCGGTGACGAAACCGAATTCCCTCATTATGGCTGTTGGTGTATGGTGAACCGTGAAAAGCCTGATTTTCATATTCCTTCATATTTTGGCACAATGACAATTGAATAAAAGAAAATGCCTTCTCCCAAAAGGGGAAGGCATTTTGCGTTATTCTGACGTCAGGCTGTATATGGTCTTATATTCCGAGATCAGCTGTTCGTAGCGTGTCTGCTCTGACTGGATGCGGTAAATATAAAAATCAATGAGCTTTGGCTCGGTGACGTTGTTGAAATTTTCCATTGCACGGTTCATTTCGGTTCTGGTTTGTTCAATGTTTGATTTCAGCTCGTTTATGCGCTTTTCATAGGTTTTATCAGGCTTCTTTTTGAGGCTTACCACCTTGTCCCAGACGGTGGCAATATTGCCGGAAAGGCTTGCAAACATTCATATCTTCCTTTCGAGTGAAGTGTTTTGTATATATTATGGTCGGAAGGATGAAATTTATTCCAAAATATTGCCTAAGATTTACAAAGAACACTTGTGTAATTTGCAAAAGTGTGCTATACTAATGATAATTGTATTTAAAATGGATTCGTATGATGTTTTGGAGGTAAACCAATGGGTTTTAAGAGCATTATTGAAAAATTTATAGGAACTTACAGCGAAAGAGAATTAAAGAGAATTGACCCTATTGTTGACAGTGTTCTGGCTCTGGAAGAACAGATGCAGCAAAAGTCGGACAGTGAGCTTCGGGATATGACTGCTTTGTTCAAGGAGCGCCTTGCAATGGGCGAAACTCTTGACGATATTCTTCCCGAGGCATTTGCGGTTTGCCGTGAGGCGGCTTGGCGTGTTCTGGGAATGAAGCATTTCCGTGTTCAGATTATCGGCGGTATTGTTTTGCATCAGGGCAGAATTTCTGAAATGAAAACAGGTGAAGGAAAAACGTTGGTTGCAACCCTTCCTGCATACCTGAATGCACTTTCGGGTAAGGGAGTCCATATTGTTACCGTCAACGACTATCTGGCAAAGCGTGACAGCGAGTGGATGGGAAAGCTCTATAACTTTCTTGGGCTCAGCGTTGGTTTGATTGTTCACGACAAGGATAACGCTCAGCGAAGAGAAGCCTATGCTGCTGATATTACCTACGGCACAAACAACGAAATGGGTTTTGACTATCTTCGTGACAATATGGTTACCTACAAGGAGCACAAGGTTCAGCGTGGTCACAGCTATGCCATTGTGGACGAGGTTGACAGCATTCTCATTGACGAAGCAAGAACCCCCTTGATTATTTCGGGAGTGGGTGACAAGTCAACAGCTCTTTATGAACAGGCAAATATCTTTGCAAAAACTCTCACCAGCCGTGCGGTTATTGAAACCGACAGCAAGGCTGAAGCCGAAGAGATATATAACGATGTTGACTACATTGTTGACGAAAAAGCAAAAACCGCAATTCTTACGCCCCGTGGTGTAAAGAAGGCAGAGTCGGCTTTCGGAATTGAAAATCTCACCGACCCCGAAAATGCAACAATTTCTCACCATATCAACCAGGCAATCAAGGCAAACGGTGTTATGAAGCGAGACAAAGAATATGTTGTGAAGGATGGTCAGATTATAATCGTTGACGAATTCACAGGTCGTCTTATGTTCGGAAGGCGTTACAGCGACGGCTTGCATCAGGCAATTGAGGCTAAAGAAGGCGTAACTGTTGAAAACGAGAGCAAGACGCTTGCCACAATCACCTTCCAGAATTTTTTCCGTCTTTACGACAAGCTTTCGGGCATGACAGGTACAGCCCTCACCGAAGAGAATGAATTCCGCGAGATTTACAGTTTGGATGTTGTGGTTATTCCAACCAACAAGCCTCTCTTGAGAGAGGACCTTCCTGATATTATATATAAAACCGAAAACGGAAAGTATAACGCAGTTATTGCCGAGGTGGAAGCAGCTCACCTGAAGGGGCAGCCCGTTCTTATCGGCACAGTTTCAATCGAGAAGTCTGAAAAGCTCAGCTCAATGCTGAAGCGCAAAGGAATCAAGCACAACGTTCTCAATGCAAAAATGCACGAGAAGGAAGCAGAGATTGTTGCTCAGGCAGGAAAAAAGGGTGCTGTTACCATTGCGACCAATATGGCAGGTCGAGGAACGGATATTGTTCTTGGAGGTAATGCAGAATTCCTTGCAAAGGCAGAGATGGAGCGTATGGGCTTTGCCCCCGAAATGATTGTTCAGGCAACAGGCTTTGGCGAAACCGACGACGAAGAAATTCTCAATGCAAGAAAAACCTTCAGAGAGCTCAATGCAAAGTACAAGGCAGAAATTGAGCCCGAACAGAAGGAGGTTCTTGAGGCAGGCGGTCTTTATATCATAGGCACGGAGCGTCACGAAAGCCGAAGAATTGACAATCAGCTCCGAGGACGTTCAGGCCGTCAGGGCGATGCAGGAAAATCAAGATTCTTCCTGTCCCTTGAAGATGACTTAATGAGACTCTTTGCAGGAGACCGAATCAGCAGAATTATGGAAGCTGTGGGTATGAGCGAGGACGAGGCAATCGACAGCAAGCTGTTCTCCAACACAATCGAGGTTGCTCAGGCAAGGGTCGAGGGTCATAACTTTGACATAAGAAAGCACGTTCTCAATTATGACGACGTGAACAACCAGCAACGAGAAATGATTTACAAGCAGCGCGATGAGGTGCTTGACGGTGTTGACCTCAAGGATACCATCAAAAATATGATGGTAAGTGTTATCAGTGAAATTGTGAAAACAAGCACAGGCGAATCCCCCCATGCCGAGGAATGGATGTGGGATACAATCCGCGAGAGAATGACAAATGTGTTTGGCGAGCTGGAACCTGATGCCTTTGAGTTCGAGGAGATTGAGATTGACCGTATGACTGTTCAGTCGCTCACAGAAGATTTGAACGAAAAAGTGCTTGCAAAATATGCAAAGATTGAGGAAGCCTTTGGTGATATGATGCGTGAGATTGAACGTATGATGCTTCTCAGGGTTGTTGATTCAAAGTGGATGGATCATATCGACAGTATGGAGCAGCTCCGCCAGGGAATCGGCCTTCGTGCATATGCACAGCGTGACCCGGTTGTTGAATACAAGTTCGAGGCAATGGATATGTTTGACGATATGATTGCAGGCATAAAGGAGGATACCGTGAGATTTCTCTTCCGTGTGAAGCGTGAGGTGAAGATTGAACGCAAGCAGGTGGCAAAGCCTGTTGCTGAAAACCATGGCGGCGACGGAAGTGTTCAAAAGAAGCCCGTTGTGAAGGCTGAAAAGATTGGCAGACACGACCCCTGTCCCTGCGGCAGCGGAAAAAAGTATAAGCATTGCTGTCTCGGCAAGAACGAAGACTGATGCAGGGAGCGGCGCTTTTGCTGCGCTGCTGAGAGAATTAACAAAAATATCTTTAAAGGATGTGAAAATGTGATAGAGTTCGATGAATACAAGCTTGAGCTTGACGGAATGAAGAAAGATATTACAGATTTGAGGGATTCACTTTAACATCGAAAAAACCATGGAGGAGATTTCCGAGCTCGACAAAAAAACAATGGAGCCTGATTTTTATGGTGATATGGAAGCTGCAGGCAAAATTCTGCAGCGAATTAAAGGGCTCAAGAGCAAGGTTGAAAGATACAATGCACTCTATGAGTCGTGGGATGACCTTACAACCCTTGTGGCACTTGCTATCGAAGAGGACGACATTAGTGTTCTTGATGAGGTTAAGACAGGCTTTAAGGAGCTTTCAGAAAGTCTTGCTGCAATGAAGCTTGAAACCCTGCTTTCGGGCAAGTATGACGGCAACAATGCAATTCTGACCCTGCACGCAGGGGCAGGCGGCACCGAAGCTCAGGATTGGTGTGAGATGCTTTACAGGATGTATACACGCTGGGCAGAGCGCCGTGGCTTTAAGGTTGAAACCCTTGATTTTCTGGACGGCGAAGAAGCAGGCATAAAGAGTGTAACCTTTCAGATTGAGGGCGTTAATGCATACGGCTATGCCAAGTGCGAAAAGGGCGTTCACCGTCTGGTGCGAATTTCGCCCTTTGATTCATCGGGCAGACGCCACACGTCCTTTGCATCCCTTGATGTTATGCCCGAAATCAACGATGACATTGAAATCAACATAAATCCCGAGGATTTGAAGGTTGACACCTACCGTGCAAGCGGTGCAGGCGGTCAGCACGTCAACAAAACCGAGTCGGCAATCCGCATAACTCACCTTCCGACAGGTGTTATTGTTACCTGTCAGAATGAACGCTCACAGCACAAAAACCGTGAGACCGCGATGAAAATGCTGAAGTCAAAGCTGGTTGAAATTGCTGAGCGTGAGCAAAAGGAAAAAATCGAGGACCTGAAGGGCGTTCAGATGGAAATCGGCTGGGGCAGCCAGATTCGTTCATATGTGTTCCATCCTTACAGTATGGTAAAGGACCACCGCACAAGCTTTGAAACAGGCAATACGGGAGCGGTTATGGACGGCGACCTTGACGGGTTTATCAATGCATATCTTACGGCACTTTCACGCGGTGAACTTGAAAAGTAAAAAAACGAGAGGAAAAAACTATGTTTGACAAGTTATCATTTATAGAAAAACAGTACGATGAGCTGGCAGCGAGAATCAGCGATCCCCAGGTTATGGCGGATATGGACAACTGGCGCAAGCTGTGTAAGGAGCATTCCGATATGACTCCCATTGTGGAGAAATACCGTGAATACAAAATGAATATGACCACCATCGAGGACGCAAGAGAAATGATTGACGACCCCGAAACCGATAAAGATTTCAAGGAAATGCTTCAGGACGAGATTTCTGAAGCAAAGGCAAATATTGAAAGGATTGAAGGCGAGCTTAAGATTTTGCTTCTCCCCAAGGACCCCAACGACGACAAAAACGTTATTGTTGAAATCAGAGGCGG
>JAZOCL010000082.1:0-17875 GCA_045596485.1 Clostridia bacterium | reverse complement strand
AACCTTTTTGCCACAATTGGTACAAAACATTATTCTATCTCCTTTTTATTTGGTAATATATATTTTTAGTTTACTCAAACATCATCAGCTGCGGGTTTTCCGCATCCTCGGGACGTATTACTGCACCCTTTGCGGGAATATTTTTGGTGCGATAATGCTTCACGTCTTTTATTCCCGACTCCGAAAGAGGCTTCACGTCAGCCAGCTTGCTGTTTTTTGTTGAGAGCATAACATTTACCCCCTGAGAGCTTTTGGTGGTCTTGAGGGCAATCTGCTCTGAGCTGAACACAAGAGCCTTGCCTATGTTGCTTATTGCCACAAGCTCTGTTTCTTCAGCAAGATAAAGCACCTTGACAAGTGGCGATGCAAGTGAATATGCATTGATAAGCTTTTTTCTGTTCTGCTTTGTTTCATAGCCCTTAATGTCCACCTTTGCAATTTTGCCGTTCTCAAAGCAGAAAAGAATATTGCCCTTATATTCCTTTGTCACAACAATTCCCACAACACGCTCGCCTTCACCCATTGAGAGAAGATTTGGCATATATTCTCCCAAAAGACTCGCCTTGGTGGCAGGAATTTCATAGGCACGGGTTTTATAAACCTCTCCTGAGCTGGAGAACACAAGCACCTCGGCAAGATTGTCTGTGTCAACGCACTGAACAATTGCATCGTTCTCTTTTACCTTCTGCTCGCCACTGGTGCGAAGTGCCTGATGTGAAATTTTTTTCACGTAGCCGTCCTTTGTTATAAACATCATAACAGGATAATTTTCAATTTCCTCGACAGCTTCTTCCACCTCGGCTTCAACATCGTGAACAATTGTACTTTTTCTGTCTGCTCCGAATTTTTTAATAATTTCTTTCAGCTGTTTTTCAATTATCTTTTCAATTTTTTTATTCTTTTCAAGAGTGTCCCTGAGCTCTGCAATTTCATCAATGAGCTCCTTGATTTCGGCAGTACGCTTCAGGATGTACTCCTTGTTGAGATTTCTCAGCTTGATTTCAGCAACAAATTCTGCCTGAATCTCGTCAATACCAAAGCCCTTCATCAAGTTCGGAACAACCATTGCATCTTCTTCTGTTTCACGGACAATCTTTATTGCCTTGTCAATGTCAAGAAGAATTTTTTCGAGACCCTGCAAAAGATGCAGCTTTGCGCTCTTTTTGTCAACATCGTAGCGGATGCCCCGCTTGATACAGTTTTTGCGAAAACGCAGCCACTCGCAGATTATGTCCTTTACGCCCAAAACCATAGGCGAGCCCTCAACAAGAATATTGAAGTTGCAGCCGAAGCTATCCTGCAGAGGTGTCATTTTGAAGAGCTTTGCCATAAGCTTGTCGGGGTCGGTTCCGCGTTTTACGTCAATTGTAACCTTGAGACCGCTCAGGTCGGTTTCGTCACGGATATCCGAGATTTCCTTCAGCTTTCCGCCCTTTATAAGCTCAATAATCTTTTCGATAATTGCCTCCACCGTTGTGGTGTATGGAATTTCTTTTATGTCAATACAATGCTGCTTTTTGTCGTACTCGTACTTTGCACGGATTTTAAAGGAGCCTCTCCCTGTTTCATAAATCTCACGCATTACAGCTTCTTCAAAAATTATCTCACCGCCCGTTGAAAAATCGGGAGCCTTGAGAACCTCCATAATGTCGCAATCAGGGTCCTTCATCACCCTTATAGTCGCCTCGCAGATTTCCGAAAGGTTAAAGCTGCAAATGTTTGACGCCATACCAACGGCAATGCCCTGATTGGGATTCACCAGAATATTGGGAAAGCTCACAGGAAGCAGGGTTGGCTCCTTCAGGGTGCCGTCATAGTTGTCAACCAGGTCTACGGTTTCTTTGTCAATATCCTTGAAAACCTCGCTGCAGATTTTTGAGAGCTTGACCTCGGTATAACGTGCCGCAGCATATGCCATATCTCTTGAATACTGACGACCAAAGTTACCCTTTGAATCAACAAGCGGATGAAGCAGTGCCTGATGCCCTTCGGTAAGACGAACCATCGTTTCATAAATTGCAGCATCGCCGTGGGGATTCAGCTTCATCGTCTGCCCCACCACATTGGCAGATTTGGTTCTTCCACCGTTCAAAAGCCCCATTTTATACATAGTATAAAGCAACTTTCTGTGGGACGGCTTGAATCCGTCAATTTCGGGAATGGCTCTGGAGATAATTACACTCATTGCATAAGGCATATAGTTGTTTTCCAGAGTATCCGTTATATTCTGAAGCTCAATAACGGGTTTTTTTGCCATTATCTTTTCCTCCGTTTTCTACATTTGCTACATTACGTCTGTGAGTTCAATATACTCGTGTCCGTGTTCCGCAATGTGTTCCTTTCGACCTGTCAGGTTGTCGCCCAAAAGAAGTTCAAAGACGTTCTTTGTCTTTTCGGCATCCTCGGGCATAACCTTGATAAGTCTGCGTGTTTCGGGATTCATTGTTGTTTCCCACATCATTTCAGGCTGGTTTTCACCAAGTCCCTTGCTTCGCTGAATTGTGTATTTGCTTCCTTCCAGCTTTGCAAGAATGTCAGCTTTTTCTCTTTCATCAAAGGCAAAATAGGTTTTGTCCTTGCAGGTGATTTCATAAAGAGGTGATTCAGCTATATAAACATAACCCTTGTCAATCAGCGTAGGGGTCAGTCTGTAAAGCATTGTCAGCACCAGAGTTCTGATCTGAAAACCGTCAACATCGGCATCGGTACAGATTATAATTTTGTTCCAACGCAGATTGTTTATATCAAATGAGCTCAGCTCCTTGTTCTGCTTTGAGTTGATTTCGACACCGCAGCCCAATACTTTAAGCAAATCAACAATAATATCACTTTTGAAAATTCGGTCATAGTCTGCCTTGAGACAGTTAAGAATTTTACCCCTGATTGCCATAATAGCCTGAAATTCGCTGTCTCTGCCGAGCTTACAGGAACCCAGAGCCGAGTCACCCTCCACAATGTAGACCTCTCGGCGGTCAATATCCTTGCTTCGGCAGTCAACAAACTTCTTGACACGATTCACAGCATCCATCTTCACATCAAGCTTCTTTTTTATGCTCGTTCTGGTTTTTTCGGCTGTTTCACGGCTGCGCTTGTTGATGGGAACCTGTTCGGCAATCTTTTCGGCATCAATCTTGTTTTCGATGAAATATACGTCAAGCGCTTCACGCAGGAATTCTGTCATCGCTTCCTGAATGAACTTGTTTGTAATTGCTTTTTTGGTCTGGTTTTCATAGCTTGTAACCGTTGAAAAGGAGCTGGCAATGAGAATAAGACTGTCCTGAACGTCTACAAATTGAATTTTCGACTCATTTTTTGTATATTTATTGCTTGCCTTGAGATACTTGTCGATTGCATAGACAAAGGCATTTCTCACCGCCTTGTCGGGAGCTCCGCCATACTCAAGAAAGCTTGAATTGTGATAATACTCAATAGCATTCACATCGTTGTTAAAGCAGAACACAAAGCTCATTTTTACCTTATAATCCTCTTTGTCCTCACGGTCACGTCCGCGGCGCTCTGCCTCGATGTAATAGGGTGCGGTTTTTTCTTTGCCCCCCGAAAGCTCGTTGAGATAATCAACAATTCCGTTGTCATAATAAAAATCAAACTGCTCAAACTTTCCCGGTGCTGTTTCGTTATAAAGAACAAATTTTACACCGGGATTGACAACCGCCTGTTTTTTCATTATGTCAAGATAATAATCAAGAGAAATATCAACATCGGTGAAAACCTCACTATCCGGCTTCCAGCGGATTTTTGTACCCGTGTGACGGTGCTTGAATGGAATTTTTGTGAGTCCCCCCACATTTTCGCCTTTTTCGAAATGAAGTTCAAATTTAAAGCCGTCACGCAGTATTTCAACATCCATATACTCAGAGCTGAACTGTGTGGCACAGGTGCCAAGACCGTTGAGACCAAGGCTGAACTCATAGTTCTCGCCTGTGTTGTTGGCATATTTGCCACCTGCGTACATCTCGCAAAAAACAAGCTCCCAGTTGTATCTGTTTTCTCTGTTGTTGAAGTCCACAGGAATTCCTCTGCCCTGGTCCTCAACCTCAACCGACATATCCAAGAAACGTCGAACAGTAATCAGCTTGCCGTAGCCCTCTCTCGCTTCGTCAATTGAGTTTGAAAGTATTTCAAATACCGAATGCTGACAGCCCTCAATGCCGTCCGAGCCAAATATAACCGCCGGGCGTTTTCTGACAGGGTCTGCCCCTTTGAGCAGCACAATGCTGTCGTCATCATACTTTTTTGCACACATCTTTGCAAATACCTCCGTTTTATCCGTTGATTACTAGATATAGTAAAATTTATTTAATTTTCCACAAAATACAGTATAACAAAAAAAATTTGCAATGTAAAGTGTATTTTTGCAAATTTTTTCTGATATATTCATTTGTTAGCTTTATTCAAATGCGTTCAGTCTGCGTCCGCCCGTCTTTCGAAGCTCAGAGTGCGTGTGTTTTATTTTCTTCAAAAAAATTCGGTTTAAGTTGCGCAGACTTCCAAAGCCGCACTGATAGGCAATCACCGTTATATTCAAATCGATACCCAAAAGCATATTGCAGGCCTTTTCAACACGGACAACCATAACAAACTCATTTAAGCTGACCCCAAGATAGTCTTAAAAATACGCCAGATTTTTTCCTTGCTGATTTTCGGAGCTTTTGATACTTTGGCTTGTGAAGACAAATTCATCAAAGTACAGAACCGAACAGAGCGTTGTGAAGATTTACTGCTTTTTGATTTATTTACGAAAATTTTCGCCAATCAGTATTCAGAATTATAGATTTATTATACAATAACATATATACATTTGATTTTTAACGTGATAAAATTAGCTTAATAAATTGTTAACAGGAGGCATACATAATGAAAAAACTTTCAGCAATTATTCTCGGCTACGGAATGAGAGGTGAAACTTATGCACAGTTCGCAGTTGACAATCCTGACCTGCTTGAAATAAAGGCTGTTGCCGAGCCCGAGGACTCAAGACGTCAAAAAGCAAAGGGGCTTCATAATATTCCGGATGAAATGTGCTTTGATTCATGGGAAAAGCTTTGTGCACTCCCCAAAATGGCGGATTTTGCAATTATCGCAACCCAGGACAAAATGCACCGTGACCCGGCTCTGAAGCTCATCGAAAAGGGCTATAACCTGCTCCTTGAAAAGCCTATGGCACCCACAGCAAAAGAATGTAAGGAAATTGCCGAGGCAGCCGAAAAAAAGGGCGTAAAGGTTATTGTCTGTCACGTTCTGAGATTTACAAAATTCTGGTATGCAATAAAAGAAATTATTGACAGCGGTAAAATTGGAGCCATTATGTCCGTTGTACATACCGAAGGTGTCGAACGTATGCATCAAAGCCACAGCTTTGTTCGCGGCAACTGGAGAAATTCAGCTGAATCCGCTCCTATGATTCTGGCAAAATCCTGTCATGATACAGATATTCTCCAATGGCTTATCGGCAAGCCCTGCAAAAAGGTTCAGTCATTCGGAAGACGTGACTACTTCCGCTTGGAAAACAAACCCGAAGGTGCTCCCGACCGTTGTCTTGACAACTGTCCTTATGCCGACACTTGCAAATACGAGCCTGTTCAGTTTTATACTGTGTATGACGGCAAAAATCCAAATCCCTGGCGCGATGTGATTGCAGACCATGTGGATGCAACCGACGAAGAAATCGTTGATGCACTCCGCACGGGTCCTTACGGCAGATGTGTTTTTGCTTGCGACAACGATGTTGTTGATCACCAGACCGTGAATATGGAATTTGAAGGCGGCTGCACAGTTGTATTCACTATGACTGCCTTTGCACGAGGACGTGCAATAAAAATATTCGGCTCAAACGGCGAAATTGATGCAAATATGACAATAAATACAATTAAAATCTATGATTTTATGACAGGAAAAACCGAAGAAATTGAGATTGACAAGGTTGGCGAAGATATTTCAGCCGGTCACGGCGGCGGCGATACGGGCATTATGCTTGACCTGATGAAGCACTTCAATGACGAGGAGCCCGGCAAGTCAATATGCGATGTGAGAACATCTTATCTCAATCACCTCATTTCGTTTGCTGCAGAGGAATCAAGACTTACGGACAAGGTTATAGACCTTGAGAGGTTCTCAGACGAGGTATAAAAAGCAGAAACAGCTCAAAATCTTTGCTCGGCAAAGATAAAACGGCAGAAACCGAATTTGGTTTCTGCCGTTTTAATGTTTATGAAATTCCGTTGTACATACCCTTTTCGCAAAACTCTTTCATTGCATTCATTACAACCTCTTTGTCCTCACGGTAGGTCATTCCGTACCAACGGTCAGGGCTGCGCAACACCTTTACCTTTGCTTCGCCCTTCTTGATGAGAATGTCCACAACTATGGGAATAAGGAATTCATCCTTCATTACATCCTTCTCATTTCTGAAGCTTTCGAACTCTCTTTCAAGATAATCAAATATTTCTGTTCCAAAGCCCCACATATTCATTGAAACGACAGTATCTTCAGGGAGATTGTGCACCGTTTCTCCGTCTTCGCAGTATGTAAAGCCGCTTATTCCCTTTGTCTCACGGATTCCTTCAAGGTATCCATTCCTAACCTGACAAACTCCACGGGTAACCGTTCCGTTTTCTGTGGTGGTCTGAGCAAGATCATAGCCCACAAGTGACATTTCGCCTCTCTTCATATTCTTTAGCCAGTTGTTAACCTCAACATATGCCGCCTTGCCGTAATAGTCATCAGCATTAATGATTGCAAATGGTGTTTTTACAGCATCCTTACAGCAGAGAATTGCGTGACCTGTTCCCCAGGGCTTCACTCTGCCTTCGGGCAAACTGTCCATCTCCTGAAAGACATACTCAACGTCCATATACTTCTTCACACGACTTGCAACAATTCTGTTGAAGTCCTCTTCCATCTCTTTTTTGATAACAAAAACAACCTTCGAAAAGCCTGCTTCTTTTGCATCAAAAGCCGAAAAGTCCATCAAAAACTCACCTGCAGGACCAATCGGCTCCATCTGCTTGAGTCCGCCAAAGCGGCTTCCCATTCCTGCTGCCATTACAACCAATGTTGTGTCCATAATTTTGTTCCTCCGTTATGTATTTATAAAGTTATCATTTATCCTTAAAAACCGCAGAAGCCCGTTTAAGAATTCCCGAAAGCTCTGCCAGAATTACGCCGTAGTTGGTAACGGGAATTCCTTTTTCTTCAAAAATCTCCAGTCGGTTCTGTATTGCCTTTTTGTTTATCATACAACCCCCGCATTGAACGACCAGCTTGTACTTCTCTATATTCTCAGGAAAATCGTACCCCGATATATGTGTGAAGCTCAGCTTTTTGCCTGTTTTCTTCTGCAAAAGAGCAGGAATTTTCACCCTTCCGATATCATCATGGGTGGTATTGTGCGTGCACGCCTCAAGCATAAGGATTTCATCTCCGTCCGAAAGAAGTGAAACTGCTTCGGCACCCTTTATAAGCTGACCGATTCTTCCCTTTTGGTTTGCCAACAGCATAGAAAATGAGGTCAAGGGAATATCCTGCGGAACGATTTGGCTCACCTTTTGAAACGCCTGAGAATCTGTCACAACAAGATCAATGTTTTTAAGCATTGAAAGTGTGCCCTCCAGCATTTCAACAGTTGTTGTAACTCCACGGATGTTATGGTCAAGGCAGTCTCGTATTGTCTGAACCTGAGGCAGGATTATTCTTCCCTTAGGAGCTGAAGAGTCAATGGGAATAACAAGAACAACAATGCCGCCTTCGGGAACAATGTCTCCAAGGAGGGTTTCATCATTGCTTGTCTGTTTTTTCAGTTCTTCAACCGTCTTTTTTCTAAGTTCTGCAAGCCCCTCGGGCGTATAGTTAGAAATAAAAATCCCCTTGGGGTCTTTTTGTTTTATGTATTCTATTCGTTCATTGTCCGCAATATCGCACTTTGTGTATACGTTAACAACGGGAACCTTACCGAAATCAAAGTCGCAGCTGCAGTCTGAATTCACGTCACGCACATAAAGAACCAAATCGGTGCGCATAAGAATATCTCTTGTTTTTTTCTCACGAGCTTCACCAAGCTCGGTTTCGTCGCCCAGACCTGCTGTGTCAATAAATGTCACAGGCCCGTATGGTATCAACTCCGCTGCCTTGAGAACAGGGTCAGTCGTTGTTCCGCTCACAGGCGAAACAATTGACACCTCCTGCCCCAAAAGAGCATTAAAGAGTGTTGACTTCCCCACATTGGTCTGTCCGAATATTGCAATATGCTTTCGCAGCGAAAGAGGTGTTTTTTCCATAATTCAATCCCTACTGTTCCATTTCTTTTCCCAAAGCAAGAGTTACTGCCTGCTTTGCATTTATGATTTTAGCCTCTGTTACCGATCCTCCGAACTCACCGTCCAATGTCCACTGAACAGAACCAGGGGATACAAACCTGATTTTGTCTGTACGGAAAACAATAAAGGCATCCGATGATAAATCCTGGGTCATAAGCCTTGTCAAAAGGTCCTGAGTTTCAAGCACATTCTTGGGATTTTTTACAAGAATCACCTCAAAAAGTCCGTCATTGAGCTGAGCCTTGAACGCTTTTTCGGCCTTGACACCGCCCAGATAATTTGTGTTTGCCACCATTCCGTAAATATATTCTCCCTCAAACTCGCCGCCATCGTGAATAACCTTCATCTGGATGGGCTTTATTGTGGGTAACTTTTTTGCACCTTCAAGAACATAGGCAGCGTGTCCAAGCACGTTTTTGTTCTGCTGAGGAGTATCATAAGCAACATCTGTGAAAGCACCGAAGGCTGCAACATAGATGAAGTTATTTTCATTAAAAAGACCAATATCACATTTGAAGGGATGACCCTTTACAATATCCTGAGCTGCTTTTTTCATATTTTTCGATATTTTCATATTTGAAGCAAAATCATTTGTTGTTCCTGCGGGAATATATCCCAGTCTGGGACGTTTTTCTTCTTCAATTGTCATAAGTCCCCGAATGCCCTCATTGAGAGTTCCGTCGCCGCCAGAAACCACAAGAAGCTCATAGTCCGCTGCGTTGCTGCGCACAAACTCAAAAGCATCACTCTTGCTCTGAGTGGTGCGGATTGTGATCTCCCAATCATTTTGGGTAAAGATGTCAACTATATCAAGAAGACTGCTTTTGATGCTTCCTTTACCTGACAAAGGATTAAGAATAAACAATAACTTTTTGCTCACAGCTATCCCTCTTTTGGATTAAATATTATTATATGCCGAATATCTTTTCCAGTGCTGCTGCAACACCTGCAGCATCAACATCGTCAGTTATCATATGGGCAATATCCTTTATCTCACGGATAGCGTTTCCCATAGCAACACCGATTCCTGCACTCTCTATCATATCAAAATCATTGAGGCTGTCACCCATTGCAATACTTTGTTTCTTTGAAAGACCAAGCCTTTTGAGAACAAATTCCATAGCTCCTGCTTTAGTGAAAGATTTTTGAATTATTTCGGCATATGTGCTATGCTGCAAAACCAAATAATCTTCACCCATCACACGCTGAATCTCTGACGGAGCATTGCCTAAGATAGTGAACTTTTCAATTTTTAAATTATCAGTTATGTGCTCATCAATATTTTCGGGCGATATGCAAACCCACTCATAATCAGCTTCGGTGCGAGGTCCCACAAAGAACATCTTTTCTACACCTTCAAGGATACACACATTTTCAATATCCATACAGAACTCACAGAAGCTTCTCACCTTGTCAGTTTTCGCTAGCCTGCAAAAAATTTCCTCGCCGTCAAGAATAATTCTGGCTCCTGCGCCCGAAATCACACCGTCAAAATATTTTTTTGTATCAATTTCCTCCGGCAGATATGCTGTGGCTCTGCCTGTGTTTATAAGCACCTTGTGTCCAAGACTCCGTACCTTTTGTATAACATCAAGATTCTTCTTGAGTGCCTGATGCGACTTTCCCATCAGAGTTCCGTCAATATCCAGAAAAACTGCGTATCTGCTTTCGTTCAATTCCATTGCAATCGCTCCGTTTCAACATTTTTAATTTATCACATTCCATCGCTTTTGTCAACGATATTATGGGCTCAAAACAGCTCTTTGCATAAACGCAACAGCTTGTGCATAAGTATTGTAACAAAATAACAGGCAAAATATCCAAGGAGGAATACTGTATGCTGGAATATAACATCTACAATGACATTGCCCGACGCTCGGGAGGTGACGTATACCTCGGCGTGGTTGGACCCGTGCGGACAGGAAAATCCACCTTCATAAAGAACTTTATGAATCTTGTGGTGATTCCCAACATCGAAAACGACCACAAGCGTGAACGGGCAATGGACGAACTGCCCCAAAGTGCAGGCGGCAGAATGATTATGACCACCGAACCGAAATTTATTCCCAACGAAGCTGTTGAAATCCGTCTTGAGGACAACACTTCCTTCCGCATCCGTCTCATTGACTGTGTTGGCTATATTGTTGACAGTGCCCTGGGATACATCGAAAACGACAATCCCCGTATGGTGATGACCCCCTGGTCACAGAATCCTATACCCTTTGCTGAAGCCGCTGAAATCGGTACAAAAAAGGTTATCTGTGAGCATTCAACCGTGGGAATTGTTGTTACCACCGACGGAAGTATAACCGACATTGACAAAGAGGATTACATTCCTGCCGAAGAACAGGTTGTGAAAGAGCTCAAAGCTTTGGGCAAGCCTTTTATTATTATTCTCAACACTCTCAATCCTTATTCAGAAAACACAATTGAACACAAAGCCTATCTTGAAGAAAAATACGGGGCTACGGTTTTGCCCATAAACTGTATGGAGCTCTCTGTTGACGACATAAACAGTATTATGGAAAGCCTTCTGCTTGCCTTCCCTGTGACCGAGCTAGGAATATCCCTTCCAGGATGGGCTGACGCACTTGAACGGGGACACTGGCTGAAAAGTGCGCTTCAGCAATTTATTACCGACACAGTTTCAGGCTCTCTGAAGCTCTCCGACGCAAAGAGTCTTGCAAAAAGCTTTCTTGACAATGAATATATAACCGATGCTGTGATTTCAGACATCAATATGGTTAATGGCAGCATAAGACTGAATTTGCAGCTTCCCGAGGCTCTGTATTACAAAATCATCGAAGAAATGACTGGCTTTGCCATAGACAGCCAGGAGGCTCTTATGCATCTTTTGAAGGATCTTTCTTCTGTGAAATGCCGCTACGACAAGGTTGCAGTTGCCCTTGACGAGGTAAACCGCAAAGGCTACGGAATTGTGTCACCCTCTATTGACGAGCTGACCCTGGAAGAGCCCGAAATTGTGAAACAGGGTAGCCGTTTTGGTGTTCGGCTTAAAGCATCTGCACCATCAATACATATGATACGTGCAGATATAGAAACTGAGGTAAGCCCCATTGTTGGAACCGAAAAACAGTCTGAAGAGCTGGTTCACTACCTTCTTAACGAGTTTGAGGTTGACCCAAAAAAGATTTGGGAGTCAAACATATTCGGCAAGTCTCTCCACGAGCTTGTGAATGAGGGTCTTCACAACAAGCTTTATCGTATGCCCGACGATGCACAAATGAAGCTTCAGGAAACTCTTCAGAAAATCATTAACGAGGGCAGCGGCGGACTTATCTGTATTATTCTTTAATATAATAAAGGGAAAAGCAAGCGAATATTTTTTCGCTTGCTTTTTCAGTTAATAAAGTTTTTATTTTACGTAATTTAATTCAACGCCGTACATATGAACGGCATCACCTTATAAAAACAACGCACCCAAAACGGATGCATTGTTTTTTTGTTTTAAATAACCACCGGGGCAGAAATGAAGTATGCCAAGATACAGTAAGCAAGAACAGCAACTGCCGCTCTTATAATCCACAAAACCGAGCTTGCCACCGAACATTTTACAAATTTATCCTTCTTTATCAAATGCAGCGGCAGCATAAATAAAAACGCTGCAGCAATAATCAACACACACATTGCCATATCAAACATTATCATATATGAAACAATGCTGTTTACATCAGGTATCACAAGCCAATAAAAGAACTTGACCACAATTCCCACTCCAACACATTTGTTGAAAAAGGATTTGTAGCTTGCAATGCTGTAGCCCGAATCATCCCTGCGTGCAAGATGATCGTTTTTCATAGAACGAACGGCTATAAAAAACATTCCCAGACTCAGGGCAATATTCACAATAACCAACGAAAGCTTTAATATATTTGTCATTTTTGTATCTCCTCTCCTATCTCCTTCACAAATTCAACCGCCTTAGCCACCGCTTTTCTTGCGTTCTCGACAAGAATCTCCTTTTTCTCTTTAAGCCTTTCAGGGTATTCCTGATTTCGGGAGTTGGCAGGATTATCCCTGAAATATTCAACCACCCGGGGCAGGGTTTCAAGCTTTTGTGTCATATGCTCCGAAAAAGCTTCACGCCTTATGGCACTTTCTTTATGAGTATGCTCCAGGACATAACGGTTTTCAAGAGAGGTCAATCCCCTCATACCTGCAACTATTGCAAATACTACGACAACAGAAATGAATGCCTTGCGGTATCTTTTTACCAAATCCCATATAACGTGCAGTATGGCAGATAGAGCATCAAGAACGCCGTCTGTCGGAATGCCCTTTGACTTGAGATACTGTCTGAGGAAAACCGTTATTGGCTTTGTCAAAAGGTAAAGCTGTTTCTTTTGTGCGTACTTCAGCTGCTTTCTGTAAATACGGTTGCGCTCAGACTGCGGCATTGGAGCACCGCAGACAGCACAAGCTGACGAAGACACAAAATTTTCGGTTTTGCATTTACAGTTCCACATCTTTTTCCGCCTCCTTCGTTAGTCCGCCATTGTTTTTTTCGGTTTCGTTCTTTGGCTGTTCCTTTTCAACGCAGAAGACCGTTGTAAATCCTGTTTGCGGATGAACCTTGAGCTCCGCAGCCTCATTGTCAGACGATGAAAGCTCAAAGGTTTTTTCGCCCAGAGTAAAGGTTTTTTCCAGCTTTTCGTGCGAAACAACAAGTCCATATTCCTTTTGAAGCTGCACGAACGGTTCAAATTCGCTGTCGGGTCGAACTACAAGGTCAAAGTTATAATAATCAAACTCAAACCCCGCTTTTTTCAGCACCTTTTCGCTTGAATCCGAAACCGCAACCGGCATCCAGGTAACGCTTTTTGAGCCCTGAACTGGAAAGATAATAAATGGATGCGGCAGGTAGTCATACTTCACAAGAAAGGCCTCGGTATAGGTGCAACCTTCAACCGAAACATCAATTATGCTTTCGACATTACGCTCAATTGTTCCGCGCTTTCTGTGGTGATCAAAGTTTGTCATTATGTCAGCCCTGACATCACGCTCTATGTAATGCTTTGGCAATATTCGGCGGACTGACTCCTGATTGCGTGTAAAATAATACGCCTCGATTCCCGACATAGACTGAAACAGAACCGGTAGAAGTACCGTTCCTGTTATTGCTTCAAACTGAACCTGCTTGGTTGTTTTGTAGCATTGAATATTTTTTCCGTCATTAAGAGACTGCCTACCCTCATCGGTAAGCTGCGTTCCGCTAATATGGTGATATGTATTCTCCAGAACACTCAGAACATTCTTCACCATTTCTTTTTCAAGCCCCGTAATTGAAGAAAGAATCTCCACAGACTGAAGTCCCGATGCAAACAGCTTCAAAATCACAAACTCAATGGTGTCGTATTCTGCTCTCGTTCGCTCAAAAACCTCTACATTTGCCGTAGATACAGGACAAAGAATACCTGCAAAGTACTCCATTTTTCCAAATTCCTGAAGCCCTTTGTTCTTTCTTGTCCATCTCGCCAGCTGAGACTGAGGCTTTTTTAGGTATAGAAAGCTGTATTCGTGTTGATTATCTGTCTGATTTCCCATAATTACGCTCCAAAATCCTTTGATTTGATATATTCTCCGTGACCCTTCTTCACATCGTCAAGCAGGTATTTCATAAACTCAGAAAATCTCTTTGTGGTTCTGGTCAATGCAAGGCTTGGTTCACTCTGTGTTGGCTTTGGCTTATCATTTGATTTTTGCTGAGATGCAACCTTCTTTCCCAGACCAAACAGACCAAAATCGCTTCCATCATCGCTGTCATCCTCTGCTTCAACCTCTGCAGAAACCTCAATTACATCCGGTTCTTCATCCTCATCAACAAATCCAAATTCTTCATTAGGATTGTCGGTACAGGTAGTAAGAAAATCAAAATCGCCAATAATTACAATCTGCTTTTTGCATCTTGAAAGAGCAACATTGAGCCTGCGCAGCTCTGTAAGAAAGCCAATCTGATTTCTGGTGTTGCTTCGGGTACAGCTGTAAACAATCAGCGACCTTTCCTGACCCTGAAAGCTGTCAAGGGTTGCTATCATTGCTTCAATCTGCGCCTTTGACAAATAGGGGAAGCGTTTTTTTACTGCCTCCTGAATGGCAGTCTTTTGCCGTTTCAAGGGTGCAATAATTCCTATATCCTCAAGCTCAATCTGAAGGCTGTCGGTTCCGAAGCCCAGCTTTTCAAGCAGCTTTACAATCATCTCTGCTTCATAAGGATTATACTTATTGGGTCCGTCAACACGTTCACGTCTCTTTTCGGAGTCTGACGTATCAACAATAACAAGCGGACTTTTGAATACTTCGGGGCAAAGAGATTTCATACCCTTCTTGAAATCTGCAGATTTATAATTCCCGCTGTAAAATTGATAGGACAGAATATCTGCAACCTGAGACGGCATTCTGAACTGAGTGTCCAGCATAACCGTATTATCCCTCGGAAATCCGCTCTGATTGTAAAGATATTCGAAAAAGCTTTGCTCAAGGAGTGTCACATCGCAGTGTGCCGCCACACACATGGTTCTCAGCTCTTCGTTGACATTGGGCGGTATCTGCAGATAATCCCCCAGCATAAGAGTCTTTTCGGCTCTGGACATAGGTACAATAGCGTCGTGAATTTGAATCTGACCTGCTTCGTCAATTATGGCAACGTCAAAATCAACATTGACAAATCTGCGGTTTGAGTTTATACCGATGCAGGTAGCACCAACAACTGATGCGTTGCTTATAAGAATGCTTGAAAGAACCGAATTATTCTTATCCGAAACAGCATTCCTCCACTCTGTCATAGTAGCTTTTATATCATAAATTCTTCTGTCAAACTCATCCAGCTTCAATTTAAATTTTGCGTAAGCTTCTTCGTCCTTGCTGAAGGAATATGAAATCGGATCAAAGGGCATCTGAGGCTTAATCTCTATCACAAGATTTTGGGAAAGCTCCGCTTCAAGAGAGCTGCATATTTTTTTGAGCCCTGCAAGTTTTTCGCTTTTCAGCGTCGATATAAGCTCCTGAGCCGCCTGATTATACTGCCTGATATATTCGTCATACTGTTTTTCGTTTATGTTCTTGATTTTATTGGTCAGCTCTTCATATTCTTTTTCAATAAGCGCTGTAGCTCTTTTTCTTATTAATCTCAGCAGAAAATTCTTTTTTGCATTTTCTTCAAGATAAATTTTCTTTTCGGCAGCCTGTTCAACCATTACCATATGGTCAGCCTTCAGCTTTTCAAGCTTTCGGTCAAGCGAAATCAGTTCAAGAGCTTTTGCCCTGACTTGCTTATAAATATTCTCCATTTGCCTCTGGGACTCAAAAAACTTCATCAAATTATCCCGTTCGCGGTTCAAGCATTTGATTGCTTCCTCCACAGCCTGTGTGTCGTGCAAAAGCTTTTCATCCCATTTTGCCGCAGCTCCCAAAATTCGGGTTTGAATGGCATCATGCTGATTTTCAGGAAGATAATCCCTCACACGCTGCTGAATTTTATCAACGTTTCCGATTCGGAGCATACCGAGTGATGCAAATTCAGGATGCTCTCTGAGAAACGCTTCATCCTCTTTGAGTTCCACAATTCTCTCAAAAACATTGTCAACAGCCTTGTTGTTCTTTGAAGAAATAAGAATCCTTTTTTTCTGTTTTATATAATAAAGAGCCCATTCAACAATTACCGTTGTCTTTCCTGTTCCCGGAGGACCCAGCACCAGCGCTATATCCTTGGTCTGAATACCCTTTCTTATGGCTTCACACTGTTTCTCGTTGCTGAGAATACCACGCTTTTTCATATCCGCATAAATAGGCTTCATATCAATGCTTGTGTCAAAGCCCTTTGTGGGAAATACCGTCGGGTCATTAAAGGTTTCATACATATATTCGGCTCTGACGCTCTTTTCACGAAAGGCAGCAACAACCCTGTCGCGAACATTCTTCTGGCAAGTATTGGCAACCTTTTTAATTTCTCCGCCCGACATTGGAATTTCTTCGTCGCTGAACTGATTTTTGAAGGTTACTGTCACCTTTTTCTGTTCATCTTCCCCAGCGTCATCTTCGATATTCACAATGGAGCCAAAGGCTCTCTTCTTTTCCGAAGAACCCTCACAGGTAATGGCAATTTCGGTTCCCGGAGGATAGTCCTCGGTATCAAAATACGGGCATATGAATTCATAGATATACTTCTGGCTGTTATCGCCGGCAATTTTCACCGACCTTCGCGAAATATATGTAATACCAAAAGCCTCATCAATATCTGCCTGCTCTGCCTGATATTCAAGACTTGCAAAGTCTGATACTGTTTTCAGATACTTTTCATCAAAGTGCTTTGCTTCTATAACAGTTTTTTCTTTTGCTTCTGCACAGATATAATCCGAGAGCTCCTTAAATGCTTCGGCAGGCATATTGTCATTGAAGGTAAGACCGTACTGAAGCTTCATTTTATTTGCCTTGTCAAGAGGTTCAACAATATGCTCCCTTACGTCTTCATCGTGAATCGAAAAGATAACACCGTGTTCCTCAACGTTAATTATCCTTCGGTGGCTCTCAATAAATTCAATTTTTTTGCCTGCTGTTGCACGTCGGGTGCTTGTTATAATCAGGTTATAATACCTTGTATTGAGTCTGCAATTAACAAAGTAGCCTTTGATAAACATTTTGAAGACAATGTTTCCTTCAAGCTCTTTTACGTTGCTTATCTCGAGAATTTTTGCATTTAGCAGCTCTTTTTTTATGATTTCAATACCTTCAGCATTTGCATAGGTATTATGATGTATAAAAACAACAACCGGGCAGGATGCATCCAGCCAAACATTTTCAAGAAGGTCAAACCTTCGGCTTAAATTTTGTCCCATATGTTTTCGTCCCTTCTTTCGGGGAGCTGTTTCAGTTTTTCAAGCTCATCTTTTTTAAGCTCCAGATATTTTTCGTCAGTCTCGTCTATATAGCTTCCGATTATCTTCTGGGGATTATTTTTCTGATCTGACATTCAATTTCTCCTCCGTTTGCAAATCTTTCCTTTGGACAGAATGCAAGACATTTCTTCAAAATATCATTTGCCGCCTTTGGAACGCTTGGATTATCTATCTCAGGAATACTCTGCCATTTAACGTCGCTTGCATCGGGTATCAGATGCCTTCCCAGCTCAAGCTTTTTTCCGCAAAGAAGCTCATACATAATCAGCCCGAAGGTGAACACGTCAACTCTTGAGTCATCGGCAACACCACGATACATTTCGCACTGTTCGGGCGCCTGATAGCCCGGTGTTCCTGTTCCTCTGACCACCGCCGCAGCCGAAAGTCCAAAGTCAATGAGGCGGAGCTTTTCTCTGTTGCCAAGGTTCTGCAGAATTATATTCTGGGGTTTCAAATCCTTGTGCTGTCGCTTTCTCCGATGAACATCTCCAAGAATTGAAGCGAGAGACAAAAGACGTTTCAGATTTTTTAAAACCGTTCCCTGCTCGTGAATTCTGTTTTTTTCCTTCTCCATACGTTCTGTTTTTTGCTGACTCAAAGCTATTTTCTCCTCAACCCGCTTCTTGTAGG
>JAZOCL010000081.1:0-9363 GCA_045596485.1 Clostridia bacterium | reverse complement strand
GGAAGCAGTAACAACCCCGTTTCGGGTATGACCATTGCCACCGTTCTCGTTGCCGCCGTTATTCTCAAGGCAACGGGTATGATCGGTCCTACAGGCATGATCAGCGCGATCGCTATCGCTTCGATCGTTTGTATCGTCACCGCGATTGCGGGTGACACCTCACAGGACCTCAAGACGGGCTACCTTCTTGGTGCAACGCCCAAAAAACAGCAGATAGGCGAGATTATCGGTGTTGTTGCGGCAGCCTTTGCAATTGGCGGAACACTTTACCTTCTTGACAGCGCGTGGGGCTTTGGCTCTGACGAGCTTGCTGCTCCTCAGGCGACCCTTATGAAGATGATAATTGAAGGTGTTATGGAAGCAAATCTCCCATGGGGTCTTGTGTTCGTTGGCGTGTTTATTGCAATTGTGGTTGAGGTTGTGGGAATTCCCGTACTTCCCTTTGCAATTGGTGTTTATCTTCCTGTTCATCTAAATGCCTGCATTATGGTGGGCGGACTTGTTCGCCTTGCTCTTGACAAGCTCAAGAAAAAGGAAGAAGAAAAGACTGCCATCATCAATGACGGAATTCTCTTCTGTTCGGGTATGATTGCAGGCGAAGGTATTATCGGCATAGCCCTTGCGCTTCTTGCGGTATTTGGAGTTGACAAAATACTTGATATATCAGGACTTCTCAACCTTCCCGTATCAGTTTCAAACATTGCAAGCCTTGCGGTTTTTGCACTTATTATCCTTTCTGTGCTCAAGTTCTCGGTTTGGAAGAAGCGTGACGTGAAGTAGTATGAAAAAGAAGGAAAAGCTTTCAGAAAATTATCTTGAAAAAATTCCTGCAAGAAAAACAGGTCTTGAATGGACGGTGGATGACGAGGGAAAAGTTACTCTCAATATTAATAACACAGGCTTTTTCAATAAGGTGGCGCAGAAGCTTTTCAAAAAGCCGCCTGTGACCTATGTTCACCTTGATGAACACGGAAGCTTTGTGTGGCCCGCCATTGACGGCAAAAAAAATATAATTACCCTGGGCGAAGAGGTCAAAGAAAAATTTGGCGAGGATGCCGAACCGCTTTATCCCAGACTTGCAAAGTTTTTTCAAATTCTTGACAGCTACGGCTTTGTTGAATGGAAATAATAATAAAAAGGAACGGTTTTTCGGCTGAAAAACCGTTCCTTTTTTCTCAAAACAAAGTTGCCATAAAGGTTTGCGAAGTATCGCGAACTGAAGCATCATAATATTTCTTCGATATGAAAGCCCTCCTGATGGGGGATGTGTTCAACAAGCTTTGTGAACATAATAAATTCTCCAAAAAAGTCAGGCTTTTGATGAAGCTCTGCATAGGCTCTGCTTTGGGTAAGTGAAATTTCAATCTGTTCAATATCGTTGGTGGAGATAGTGAGAGCAGCCCAGGTACGGCGTTTGTCCCATAGGCTGCGGATATGGTCAATTTTTTCAATTGCCTCATCCCATTTGTTGTTTGCGGCAAGCTCCTTCACCTGTTGGCTTTGGGTGTTGATGTCATCGGCAAGGCTCAGCATTACGAAGGAATGTATCCCAACAAAGATACAGATTGACACAAGAATTGCGAGAGAGGATATAAATGCTTTCATTATACTTTTTTGTCCTTTCTTCTGTCGTAGGGCAGTATGACAATTGCGCCGTCTTTGTCTGCGGTCATACAAAAAACTTCGGTGGGAGCTGAAAGCTTATTGCTTTTCAGCTGGGCTTTCAGCCAGTTGTCATCAAAGCCCAGTCGTTTTATGTTGTTGCGGTTCACGTGACCGTTGTCGATTATTACATAACTCAAAAGTATTGGCGATTTGCTTTTGAACCCCAAATCCGAAAGGTTTACGGGACGCTGGTCATTTTTGGGAATAACGCTGACGTTGCCGTTTGTTTCCATTATAATATATTCCACCTCTGAGAGACTGGTTGAGCCTGTGTTGCGCACGGTTTCCATAAGGTCGTTAAGGTTGAAACGCTGTTTTTCCATTTCCTTCTGATTGATTTTGCCTTTTTCAAAAAACACGCTGGGAGTGCCGAAAAATATTTTTCGCACCGTGAGGTTTTTGTATGCACAGTATGACAGAATAACCTCAAGAATAAGGAGAAGGGCGATTGCAAGAAGGCTGGTTATAACAGGGAGTGCAGGGTCCTGTATGGGTGCTGCAGCCACTTCTGAAATGATAATTGTCACCACAAGCTCCGAGGGCTCAAGCTCACCAATCTGGCGTTTGCCCAGCATACGCAAAGAAAGTATGGTGAAAAAATATATTATGATTGTACGGATAAAGGTTATAAGCATAAAATAATCACTCCTGTGTATTATAGTTTTTCCAGGGATTCCTGAAATATGCAGTTATGCACAAAAACGACGGATTTGCATATTATATTTAGGAAAAAGAAAATGGGAGTGTTGAATATGGCTGATAATGTTATGGAGAAGGGAATCGGATACATTCTGGTTCAGGTTTACACTGCAGACCAGGCAATACCTCTGGCAGATGCAAATGTGATTGTCACAAAGCCTGTTGAAGGCGGGGAGGAGCTTGTGAGAATTCTGAAAACCGACCGAAGCGGCAGAACCGAGGTTCTGAGCGTTCCTGCGCCACCTGCAGAAAATTCTCTCACCCCTGACGGCGGAGAACGGTTTTATAAATACAACATCCGTGTTGACTATCCCGGTTATTACACGATGGAGAATGTGAATGTTCCTGTTTTTGAGGGACAAAAATCCATTCAGCCTATGTTTATGATGCCGCTCCTTGAAAGTGAGGAACGCGGTAAGGTGATTTCTGTTGTTGAGGAAGAACCCTTTGAAAATGAGTGAAAAGAAAGGTTGTGACAGATTATGGTTGGCAGACCCTACATCCCAGAAACAATAACCGTTCATCTGGGAGCTCCCGATTCTGATGCCGAAAATGTTACGGTGAGCTTTGCGGATTACATAAAAAACGTGGCGTCAAGTGAGATTTTTCCCACCTGGCCCGAGAGTGCATTGAGAGCCAATATTTATGCCCAGATTTCTTATGCACTGAACCGCATCTACACCGAGTGGTACCGTTCGCGGGGCTATGACTTTGATATAACAAACTCAACCGCCTTTGACCAGTCCTTTGTGAAGAACCGTGATATTTTTGAGAACATAAGCCTGATTGTTGATGATATATTCAATGATTACATCCGCCGTCAGGGAAACATTGAGCCCCTTTTTGCCGCCTTTTGTGACGGACGTGAGGTGATGTGTGACGGACTTTCGCAATGGGGCTCGGTGGAGCTTGCCAATCAGGGCTTGGGACCTTATGACATACTTACCCGATATTACGGAAGCGACATTGAGCTGGTGCAGAATGCGCCCATTCAGAACGTAACCGAAACATATCCCGGGACGCCCCTCAGGCTGGGGAGCTCAGGTCAGGAGGTGCGGACAATCCAGACACAGCTTAACCGTATTTCAAGAGATTATCCTCTTATTCCCAAGATTACTTCTGTTGACGGTGTGTTTGGTGTTGAAACAGAGGATGCGGTACGGCGGTTTCAGGAGACCTTCAACCTTACCGTTGACGGCGTAATCGGAAAAGCTACTTGGTATAAAATTAAATCTATTTTTGTTGCTGTTTCGCGGCTTGGGGCATTGAATTCGGAAGGAATTCGTCTGGCGGATGTTTCAAAGAATTTTGTTACCGAGGTTCGCCCGGGAGATACGGGCAATCCTGTTCGTGTAATTCAGTATTATCTTTCGGTTATCGGGGTATATAACAATGCTATTCCTCAGGTTTCTATTGACGGAGTCTTCGGGGATGCAACCGAGAGTGCGGTAAGGAGCTTTCAAAGAGCTTACGGTCTTGCCGAAACGGGGGTGGTTGATGAAACTACCTGGAATACCTTGAATGACGCATATCTTGGAATATTAGAAAGCTATCCGCCACAGTTTATTGCCGAGGACTATGCGCCTTATCCCGGAAATCCTCTCACTGTGGGCAGTCAGGGCGATGCGGTGAGGGCGCTTCAGCAGCGGCTGAAGTTTATTTCGGGAGTTTATGAAAACATTCCCGATGTTGAGGTGACAGGGTATTTCGGTGAACAGACAAGAGCCGCCGTGAATGCCTTCCTTGCAGATGTGGGACTTCCGCAAAAGGGTTTTGTGGGACCGGGCGCATGGCAGCTCATTGAGGACACATACTTCAATTTGAAAAACGGCGACCTGAAAACCCCGGGACAGTATCCCGGCTATGCCGTAAGTCAGCAATAAGGAGGACGGAAATGGACAATAATCTGTATTTTTCGCACCGTGATGAAAAGGCCAATATATATGAGCTTCAGACATATCTCAAATATCTGTCAAGGTACATAAATCAAATTCCATTGGTTAATCCCGACGGAATATACGGTCCCGAAACCCGTGAGGCGGTCAGAGCCTTTCAGACGAGGTTCGGTCTGCCTTCCACAGGAGAGGCGGATTTTGAAACCTGGACCCGATTGGTGGAGGCATTTGATGAGCTGGCCAGAGCCGAAAAGAATGTCCGCCCCGTTCACGTTTATCCCTTGGATATTCCTGATTTCAGTGAGGGTGACGATTTTGAGGAAGTTTATGTGCTTCAAATTATGCTGAGACGGCTCGCAAAGATTTACGAAAATATTCATATGGCAAAGATTTCGGGAGTGTTTGACGCCGACACAAAAAAAGCCGTGGAGGACTTTGCAAGGCTCTATGGCAAGGAAACAGCAGGACGAGTGAACCGTGAGCTCTGGAATATTATTGCCGATGTTTACAGCGCATTTACCTTTAATGACTGATTGACTTTTTTGAGGTTGTTTGTTAAAATAATTCAAAAGCCCCGAAGGCTTTGCTTCGGGGCATATTTTGCGGAGGAAAAATACTATGAGGATGAGAAGAAAAAAACACCGTGAGGAGCGGATGGAAAGCTGCTCCAAGCTGATGATAAAGGATATTCTGGGATACAAGCACGACATAAAGGCGGTTTTTGATGAGGACAAGCCACTTCACATTGAAATTGGCTGTGGCAAGGGCGGCTTTATCAGCGAAACTGCACGCCGAAATCCCGATGTGAATTTTATTGCTTTTGAAAAGAATCTTGATGTGCTGGTTCTTGCAATGGAAAAGGTTCAGCAAATGGGACTTGCCAATGTGAGGTTTGTGCCCGGTGATGCTGAAGCTCTTGGTGATATGGAGACTAAAACAAAAATTCAAAGGATTTATATTAACTTCTGTGACCCGTGGCCAAAGTCGGGGCACAAAAAAAGAAGGCTCACTCACGAAAAATATCTTTCAATATACAAAAGGCTTGTTGAAGACGGCGGAGAAATTCACTTCAAGACCGATAACCGCGGGCTATTTGAGTTTTCCCTCAATTCCTTTGCGGATTTTGGGTTGAAATTAAAAAACATTACCCTCGATTTGCACAGCAGCAATTTTGAAGGTAATGTTATGACCGAATATGAGAAGCTGTTTTCTGAAAAAGGACAACCAATCTACAGATGTGAGGCGGCTATCTTTCCTGATTGAGAACAGGAACCAAAAAGAGAACCGCTGCGGTGAGAACCTGTGCCAGCAGAAAAGATATAAATGCATATTCGCTGTTGAGCATAGGTTCAAGAAATCTTGTGTGCTGGAAGAACCATCTGTAAATGTTGCCTGCCTTCAGGATGTAAAGGTAGGTTGAAACTCCGCAGTATACCGAGAAGGAAACTACTGCCGGAACCATATACTCTGCCCGGGTGTATGTTCGCATATAAAGAGATGACCAGCTTTTATAGTACAAAAACAGAAAGAGAATAAAGGCTGCCAGGTTCAGAATAAAGCAGACAAGCTTGTTGAAGATAACGGTATCACGGTATATCATTAATGAAAAAATTACCGAGCACAGCACGGATATACAAAAGGTTTTTATTGTCTCAACGACAGTACTTGTGAAGATGTACATATTTTAATTAATCCTTTCTTAAAGGTCGATTTTTCTAAGCCAATTCTAACACATATCCTGGGATTATTCAAGAGGAAACTGGAAAACTCTTTTACAAATTTAATAAAAATATAAAAAACTGTTGACAAAAGGGAAGAAGTGTGATAGACTATCACGGTAAAGCAGAAGGTCCGCTTCTCCCCTCAGCTTACGGCGAAAGGGTTTTGAGTTTGTTTTTTGAGTGCGGAGTTTTTATGCTTTCCGCACTTTTTTTGTTCCAAAGGTGCAAAAATTTTTGGAGGTGTTTAGGTATAGCTAAGCAAGAGTTGATGATTAACGAAGAAATCAAAGACAAAGAAGTCCGTCTCATTGGTCCCGACGGTGCTCAGCTTGGTGTGATTTCTGTCAAGGAAGCGTTGGCAATGGCTGACGAGCATAACCTTGACTTGGTCAAGATTGCGCCTCAGGCAAAACCGCCTGTGTGCAGAATTATGGACTACGGAAAGTACAAGTTTGAGCTTGCCAAAAGGGAAAAGGAGCAGAGAAAGAACCAGAAGGTCATTGACGTGAAGGAAGTCCGTCTCAGCCCCAATATCGACGAACACGATTTCCAGACAAAAGTTAATCAGGGAATTAAGTTTTTAAAGGCCGGCGACAAGGTTAAGGTTTCTGTGCGCTTCCGCGGACGTGAGATTACTCACAGCGCAAGCGGAAGAGAGTTGCTTCTCAGAGTGAAGGATGCTATGGCAGAATTCGGCGTTGTCGAAAAGGACATCAAACTTGAGGGAAGAAGCATGGCTATGTTTGTATCACCCAAGAAGGCATAAAGCTCAGGTTCACATAAGGACGAAAGCTTTAAAAGTTATTTATGGAAGGAGAATAAAAGATGCCTAAAATTAAGACACACAAAGGCGCTGCAAAACGTTTCGGCGTTACAAAGAACGGAAAGATCAAAAGAGGTAAGGCTTTCAGAAGTCACATCCTCAACAAGAAGACCACAAAGAGAAAAAGAAAGCTCAGAAGAGCAGGTTATCTTGCAAAGGCAAATGCTGCTACAATCAAGAGCATGATGCCCTACAAATAAAAACGACAGTTTTTCGGTTTTGCAGTCTTGGGCTGCGCACTGCGCCCAAAGCGGCGGAACTTTTTACAGCGGCTGAGCCCGCAAATATGATTAGAATGGAAAGGAGTCTTTAAGTATGGCAAGAGTTAAAGGTGCTATGCACACAAGAAAAAGACGTAAAAAAATATTGAAATTGGCTAAAGGTTACAGAGGAGCAAAGAGCAAACTCTTCAAAACTGCCAACCAGGCAGTTATGAAGTCGCTTACTTATGCTTACCGCGACAGAAAGCAGAAAAAGAGAAACTTCAGACAGCTTTGGATCGCTCGTATCAATGCAGCAGCTCGTGCAAACGGTATCAGCTACAGCAAGTTTATGAACGGTCTCAAGAACAATGGTATCGAAATCAACAGAAAGATGCTTGCTGAAATTGCAGTTTCAGATCCTGCGGCTTTTGCAAAGCTTGTTGAAAAGGTTAAATAGTTTTTACCCAGAAAAGTTATACCGTGCTTGCGGTATAACTTTTTCGCACAATAAAGATTTTTCTTCCTTGCAAACGTCAGGAAAGAAAGACTTTGCTATATAGTGTATTTTTTGACCGGAGGACTTTTTATGAACGAAGAACAAATTTATAATCCTGTGTCGGGATTCAACAGAATGTTAGATGACATTGAGAACTTTGTCAATCCTATCATCTTTGAGTTGCATCCGCTTCTCAGGATTACGAGTATTATAAATCTATATGTTGTAATCGTGGTTTTTGCGGCTTTGCTTTTTTATCTTCTTAGAATAAGAAAACATCGCGTTGTGAATAAGCTGAAAAGGCCGACAAACTATTTTGCAGCAGGAATTCTGCTTGTTGTTTATGCCATCCTTACAGAAGCACCCCTCAGGCTGGGTCCTGCAATCAGCCTGAATTTCGGGCTGGTTATTATGCCTATGGCGGCAAAGCTTTTCGGACCGATTCTGTCCGGTGCATTCGGTATTTTGCAGTATGCGACATCGTTTGTTATGCATTCGGGCGAGGCATTCAGCCTGAACTCTATGCTTGTTGCGGGTATAAGCGGAATGATTTACGGCCGGTTTATTTATTCACACAAAAACACCTATACGAGATGTCTTTGGGCAAAACTGACAGTAAATGTTGTTTGTAATATTCTGCTTGTGCCTATGGTGCAGGGCGAAACGCTGACAACTGAAATGGCAGATGCCATCACTCATAATATAGTGAGCAATATCGTTCTTGCTCCGCTTCAGGCACTGATTATTTTTGCAGGTCTTTTGCTCTTGAAAAAGATAAGAGAACTGTTTAGCGAAGTTTCGTGGGGCTTGTAGGCTTATGGTACTGAAAATAACAGGCAAGGATAATAAAACTGTGAAGCTTTGCAAGGCTTTGAAAAAAAAGAATACCCGCTTTGAAGAAGGCAAATTTTTGGCAGAGGGCAAAAAGCTTGCCCTTGAGGCATTTGCTTATGCAAAAAACGGAATTTATTGTGTGGTTGCAACCGAGGATTTTGCACAAAAAGAGCCTGAGATTATCAGAAAGGCAGAGAAAGTGTGTGACAAAGTCTTTTTGGTATCGGAGAGCGTGTTTGCCCATATATCCGATACCGATACTCCCCAGGGAATTTTGGTTGTTGCCAATATGACCGATGACGAATTTGAGCCCGACGAAAACAGCAGGAGCATTGTCGTTCTGGATGGTGTTTCAGAGCCCGGGAATATGGGAACGGTAATAAGAACCGCCGAAGCCCTGGGCTATGACGGAATTTATCTTATGAAGGGCTGTGCAGATATTTACAGCTCAAAAACCGTGCGTTCCACAATGGGGTCTGTTTTTCGTATGAAATTCAGGACAGGCTGCTCACTGCAGGATATTGACGAGCTCCAGAGCAGGGGGTTTTCTGTTATTGCCACCACTCCCGGCGGTGATATGGCTCTTGAGACTCTTGAAGTGCCCGAGAAAACAGCTGTGATAATCGGCAACGAGGCTCACGGTGTTTGTGATGAGCTTCTGGAGCGGTCACAAATTCGGGTGAGAATCTCAATGGACGGTCTGGCAGAATCTCTTAATGCGGCAGTTGCGGCAGGGATAACAATGCATTGGATAAAAAATTGCGGAAGCAAGTTATGAAAAGGCTTTGATTCTTGCAAGTTAGGAATATGATTTATGGAAATTTTGTACGAACTGTGGCTTCACAGCATTTGTGATTTTGAGCCCGAAAAGGTTGAAAAGGCGGTCGTTTTGTTTGAGGGAAACGAAAATCGGTTTTCATCCCGTGAGGCAGATACGCAAATGCTGAAGAATATAGGCCTCGCAGCAGACCTGAAGGATAGATTTTCTGACCCTGAGTTTTTTGCTCAGGCAAGAAAAATTGCTGAA
>JAZOCL010000080.1:0-6911 GCA_045596485.1 Clostridia bacterium | reverse complement strand
TTCCACGCTTTCGAAAATTCCTGTTGCAACACCTGCTAGGATTGCAGAGCCCAGACAGGCGGTTTCGTCGTTTTTGAGAGTTACGATTCTCTTGCCCGTCATATCGGCTTTAATCTGGCACCAGAGGGGGCTTGAAGCGCCGCCGCCCATTGTGCGGATTTCGCTGCAGTCAAGACCCAGATAGTCAAGGTTCTGCTTCAGCATACAGGAAACCGCTTCCAAAATGCTGCGAACAGCGTGACCTCTCTTGTGCTCCATTGTGAGTCCGTAGAACACGCCTTTTGCGTCGGGGTTATACTTGGGCATTGTGGAGCCGCAGAGATAAGGCAAAAAGGTGAGTCCGTTTGAGCCGGGATCTGCCTGCATTGCAAGCTCATCCAGCTCACGGAAGCTGAAGCTTTCGCAGAAGTTGTTTTTGAACCATTTCAGGGCAATTCCTGCGGTGGGCGTCCACGAAAGGAGACAGTATTTGCCGTCGTAGTTTACGTGGCAGGGAATTTTGCTGTTGGGGGTGTATTCGGGCACTTCGTCAGATGGAACAAAGATAACCATTGTTGTTCCTGTCATTTCACTGACAACGCATTTCCTGACAATACCTGCACCGATTGCTCCTGCAATCTGGTCGACTGCACCTGTTACAACGGTGATGCCCTTATATTCGCCCACAATCTGACCGCTGGGGAGAATTTCGGGGAAGGCTGATTCGTTTATGCCGATGAAGTCAAGCATTTCCTTCCACCAGATGTTATTTTTTATATCATAATAAATTGTGGAGGACTGAAGGGTTTTTTCGGTTACAAAACGACCTGTCAGGCGGTAAAGGAGATAGTCCTCAAGAAGGAATACTTTTTTGATTTTTTAAAGGTTTCGGGTTCGTTGTCACGGAGCCAGAGCAGCTTGCTCGCAGGCCAGGTTGCCGTGATTTCAGGATGCCCTGTGACTTCATATACTTTTTGAACACCGAAATGGCGTTCAATACACTCTGCTTCGGCTGTTGCACGGTTGTCCAGCCACACAATTGCCTTGCGCAGCGGTTTACCATTTTCGTCAGCAAGAATAATGGTTTCGCATTGGGTGTCAATGCTCATAGCAGAAATTTTGTAATCTGCCGAAAGCTCAGTGAGGGCTTCGGAAAAAAGTGTCCAGTAGTTCTCGGCAGGAAATTCCACATAGCCGTCCTTGACCTCAAGGGTATAGTCCTTTGTGGCTGCTTTCATACATTCGGCTTTTTCGTTGAAAACTGCTGCCTTGAGGGATGTGGTTCCGATGTCAAAGCCAAGTAAATATTTCATAGCTTTATCTTTCCTGAGCGAGTGATGTAATTTTGTTTACGCCCTTCTTATATTTTATTGCCATATTAAGAATTTGTCAACCTTAAATTTTAACGGGGTAGAAGCAAAAATGTTCTAACAGCCGTTGCTGAAAGAAAACTTTTAAAATTGTTGAGGCTTATACAATACGGTTCTGAGAGCTGCCTTCAAAAAAAAGTCTGATGTTTTCGGAGATAACCTTTACGCACCGTGTGCGTGATTCAAATGCGCCCCACGCCATATGAGGAGTGAGACACACGTTGCGAAGGTTTTTGATTTCCCAAAAGGGGTGGTCCTTGCCAAAGGGCTCTGTTGAATAAACGTCGCAGCCAAGAAGAATTTTGCCAGTCCTTGCGGCTTCGGCAAGGGCTGCTTCGTCGCAGACGGCTCCGCGGGCGGTGTTTATCACAATTGCGCCATGCTTCATTGACTCGATGCGCTTGCGGCTGATGAGTCCACTTGTGCTTTCTGACAGGGGAACGTGGAGGGAGATTATGTCACAGGTTTTGCATACCGTATCAATATCCGCAAGGGGGTATTCGCCCTCCTGTCTGCGGCGGCAGACAACCACACGGCAGCCGATTGCTCGGGCAATTTGTGCAACCTTTGTGCCGATTCCTCCGCCGCCCACAACGCCCCATGTGAGAACGCCCATTTCGTGATAGACGGGTTCTAAGCAGTTGGCAACGCCTGACTTTGTGTATTTTCCCGAGAGCACAAAGTTACGATATTCGGAAAGATGTGTTGCAAGAGACATTGCCATTGCAACAGTGGTCTGTGCTACGCTATCGGTGGAGTAGGCAGGAACATTGCAAAGTGCAATGCCCCGTGACCTGCAATAGTCAAGGTCAACGTTGTCATAGCCTGTGGCGGCAACACAGATGAGCCTGAGCTTTTTTGAGCCTGAAAGGCTGCTTTCGTTGCACTTTATTTTGTTGACCACAATTACCTCGGCGTCGCCGATGTGTTCGGTCATTTCGTCGGGCTTGGTGTTGGAATATTCCGCAGTTTCGCCCAATGCACGGATGGGCGAAAGGTCAATATCTGCACCAAGGGTGGATTTGTCAAGAATTGCAATTTTCATTGTTGCTTCTCCTGTGTTTTCAGATTAAAAGGTATCTTTTTTCAACCATTAATGCTCTTTAGGAATAATTCTATCAAAGGCGGTATTAAAAGTCAAGGGAAGAAAGAGGACATATATTGTGAAAAATGGGAGGTTATATAATAGAGTTAAAGTATTTTTAAAAATTATGACAGCCTCCGCAGGCAATATTGCATCTGTTAAAAAGGGACACAATTTCATCAATCATTTCAAAGTCGTTCAGCTCGTCCCGAAGCAAAATTTCTCTTACGGCATCCAGAATCAAAGTTGCCCTTGAATCTGCAACATTATCTTCTTCAATTTCAAAATCTGTCAGCTGACTACACACTACATCTGCAATGTAACCTTTTATGAGTTCGGTTTCTTTTTCATAATTTGCTCTCCTTTATATCCAAACGGGTATAGTTTTTAATATTTTAACGCAAAAATGTTAAACTGTCAATATATCCAAACAGATATTATGAGGGGTTTTTAAAGTGGCATATTATAAAAGATTGAGAGATTTGAGAGAAGACAATAATTACACCCAAAAAGAAATAGCCGAAATACTTTTTACAACTCAACCGCAGTATTACAGATACGAAAGCGGACTTCGGGATCTCACAGCTGAGTTGCTAATAATTCTTTCCAAATTTTACAATGTTTCAACCGACTATATACTGGGACTTACGGACAATCCAAATCAAAACTAATAATAAAACGAGAGGCAAGCATCCCTTGCCTCTCGTTGTGTATAAAGATTCTTCACGTCGTTCAGAATGGAATATCCGCACGTGATAGCGGAGATTACAGAATGCTCTCTATTTTTTCGCCCTTTTCCAGCATTGTGAGCAGCTGCTCGCAGAGCATAAGACATCTGGGAAGGTGGAAGGGACCCTTCCACATTGAGCCCTTCTGGGTGTGTGAAACTGTTCCGTCACGGTGAAGGTAGCCGTACCATTCGCCGCAGGTCTTGTCGGCAAAATGTGAGAAGCTGTATTCAAAGGTTTTTTCAAACATTTCCCAATACTTGTCTTCCTTTGTTATGCCGTATGCCATAAGGCTTGCAATCAAAACCTCGTTGTGAACCCACCAGAGCTTCATATCCCATTCAAGAGGCTCGCAGGGACGGTCATATGCGTCCATAAAGTAATATATGCCGCCGTTTTCTTTGTCCCATCCGCGCTCAAAATGCCAGTCAAGAAGGTTGAGAGCCTTTTGGAGCATTTCCTTGTCGTCGGAATAAAGGGCTTCGCACATAATGAACCAGGAATTCTCGCAGGAGTGACCGGGGTTTATGCAGCGTCCTGCGGGTGTGTCAATAAATTCGCCGTTCATTCCAACTGTTTCGAGAACGCACTTCATTTCGGGCTTATAGTGATACTTAAAGATGTCGTTTATGACCCCTCTTACGATTTCGGTGTAGTATTCAGCCTTTTCGGGGTAGCAGCGGCGAAGAACCTGACCTGTGCTGATGAGAACCATAGGAACGGCTGATGCACGCTCAGCTCTGGTTTCGGCATAGCCCTTGGGGGTAATCTTGAAGGGGTCTGATGCAGGGTCACGGTATAATTGAACCATAAGGTCATAGCATTTTGATGCTTTCTCTACTGCGTCCTTATCGCCAACCAACGCGCCGTATTCTGCCATACTCATAGCATAAAAGCTTTCGGAGTACATATAACGTCTTTTGCGCAGGGGCTTTCCGTCACGGGTTACAGTAAAGAACATTCTGCCGTCTGTGTCGGTGCAGTATTTTTCAAGAAAGTCCTTGCCTGATTTGGCTGCTTCAAGCCAGGATTCCTTTTTGCCGTAAAGTCGGCAGAGCGCCGAAAAGGTCCAGAGGCATCTGCCCTGGAACCATACCGATTTGTCGTTGTTGTATGACCTTCCTTCGCGGTCAACGGAGGTGATGTAGCCGCCGTATGCCTTGTCAACAAGGTCGCTCTTTTCCCAATAGGGGATGCAATCCTCAAGGAGTGCGTCGTGAAAAAGTTTTTTGTATTTTGCAAAATCTTTCATTATGGTTACCTCACTTTTTTGTTTATATGCGAAAGTGCTATTTTATTCTGTGCGGCAGAGAAGAAGCTTTTTGGATATAAGAGCCTTCACCTCGTTCGGGATGAAATATAGAGATGGCTACTTAAAGTCATCGATTGTTACTCCCCCGAGAGCTTGAAACACGCAGCTCCTTTCGGTGCCATTGCCCTTTTAAGGGCCTATTTTCCTTAGATAATTGTACCTCGCGGGGTAGCTTTTGTCAATGAGTTTACGAAAATTTTCTCTAAATCAGGGTATAAAATTGAAGAGCCCCCAAAAAGGGAGCTCCTTGAAAGTCTATTCCTTCCACAGCCTGATTTTTCCGCTGCGGTGGAGACCTATGAGGATGGTTGTGCAAATGGGGAGCAAAATCATTCCGCCCACACCCATCCAAAGATAGCCGAGATATATTGCAATCAGGGTTACAACGGGATTGAGACCCAGCTGGTCGCCCACGATTTTGGGCTCGGTGAAGTTGCGCACAACCATTATCACGAGGTAGAGAATAACAAGCCCGAAGGCTACATAGTAGTTTTGTGTAATGAGAGAGAAGACTGCCCAGGGAATCAGAATTCCGCCTGTACCGATTACGGGAAGGATGTCCGCAAAGGCTATGAGTGCCGCCACACCGACGGCGCTGTCAATCCTCAGAATTGAAAGACCGATTGAAAGCTCGGTGAAGGTGAGAATCCAGATTATAATGTATGCACGCAGATAGCGCAGAACGGTTTTGCCAAGATGTTCCTTTGCGTCGCTGAGAAACAGCGCCATCTTTGGTGGGAGCTGCTTCTTGATGAAGGCAACAATGCTTTTGTAGTCCATACTGATGAAAACTGATGCCAGAATGGTGAACACGAAGGATATAAGGAAGAAGGGAAGCTTTGTTGTGAGCCCCGCAAGAGCCTTGCCCATTGAAGCCGACAAATTGAGAATGATGTCACGGATGCTCTCTAAGGTGCTTTCTAAAATGCTGTATATCTGTTCCAGAGTCTCGGGGGAGATTCTGGAGGTTATGTCGCTGACGGTTTTGTTAAGATTTTCGAGGAAGGGTGCAATGCTGTTGTCATAATAGCTGGGAAGGTTGGTGAAAAGCTCCTTGAGAGAGTCGTAGATTTTTGCGCCCACACCCCAGATTATGAGAACAATCAAGGTGTATTCTAAAAGGAGCATAACTATGGCGCAGAGCTTTCGGTTTATTTTAACCTTTTTGCATATTGCGCTGACGGGAGCGTTCACCGAAAGGGCAATGACAAAGCCTACCACAAAGGGCATAAGCCAGTTTGCAAGGTACTTCAAGCCAAGATAGATGAGCAGGGCAACAAGGGCTATGTACAGAGTGTTTATGATGAACTCTCGGCGTTTTTCGGTGCGTTCATTTTGCATTTGCTTCGGCTTCCTTTCATATTATAAACTATTCCGAAAGTATTATCTCACAGTTTGGGGGCTTTGTCAATAACGAGTGTTCTCTAGCGAAACAGCGTGATAACGCTGTTTCAGCGCAGCAAGGCATTTGCTGCTTGTAAAATTGTTTTATAAAACAATTTTCGAGAACCTCGTTGCAACGGAATCTGTGTAAATTTGTATGACAAATTTACGAACAAAGCTATGCTTTGAACGAAAAACAATGATGTTTCATTGTTTTTCTACAGATATTCGTTATAACGGATATACCATAGGCGCTGCCCCTTTTCTGCTCAAAAATTTGTTTTTTCTCTTGAATAGTTTAAGAATGTGTGGTATACTTTTATGTGAATAAATTTAAGAGTAAGGAGAAATTGCTATGAAAAGCAAATCGCACATATCCGTCAGAACAAAAAAAATTCTGCTGGGAACGGGAATTGCCTTCGGAACAGTGCTGGTTTTTGTTGTTTCGTTCTTCCTTTCCTTCAGCCTTATTGTGAACCCAATCAGCTTTAACACCTTTGGCGGCGACGACGTTGCAGCTGAAAACGAGGAGCTCAAGGAGCAGGTTCAGACCCTTGAGGATGAGGTGGAATATCTCAACGCGACCGTTGAAAAGTATAAGACAGGGTCTTCGGCTCCTGCGGTTGAAACCTCAACTACCACGGTGACAACCTCTGCAAGCAGCTCGGGCACGGGTTCCACAGGAGTAACAGGAAGTTCGGCATCTGCCACCGAGCTTGAGGTGAGCACAGAGCCCGAAGCCGAGGCTCCCGATGCAGCCGAGACTCCCGAAGAAGAGTTTGCTCCCGAAACGGTGACCACTCCCGAAGAGGGCTTTGAGCCCGAGGTTGAGCCTGACATCACCGTTATTGATATTTCGGAATAATAAAAGCGCTGTGGAGGACTGCAGATTGGTTTTGTGAAATCGTCAGTTGTTTGAGTTAAAAAATATATACCCGGAGGAATTTTTATGGCTGTGAAGTACAAAAGAGTAATGTTGAAAATCAGCGGTGAAGCGTTGGCAGGCGAAAAGGGCTTTGGCCTTGACGGGGCAACGGTTACAAGCATTGCAGGAA
>JAZOCL010000079.1:0-12345 GCA_045596485.1 Clostridia bacterium | reverse complement strand
AACAGAGCAAGGCTAATAAATTCAGTTATTTAAAGTATAACATATTATATCTCATTTTACAATTGTTTTTTGAAAATTTTTATGCCCCAAGCTTAAACACAATTCCTGCAAGGGCTCCTATGCTGATATAAAGCAAGGGATGTTTTTTTAGCTTGAACACCATAAACACAAGCACCGCAAAAAGTATCACCTTTTTGTAATCAATCATCGTCCACAGCCCGACAGCATCAGTAATCAAAAAATTCTGTATAAAAACATTGAGTACAGAATAACACAAAAGCCCTGCAACCGATGCACGCAAGCCGTAAAACAGATATTTTACGCATTTGTTTTCTTTGAACTTTTCAAGAATATACGAAACAATAAAAATAACAATTGTACTTGGAAGCACCAGCGCAAGTGTTGTGAGAATTCCGCCCCATAATCCTGATGTGGTATAACCCACATAGGTTGCCATATTGACACCTATAGGACCAGGCGACGACTCAGACACAGCAATCATATTTGTCAGCTCTGCAGCAGTGAACCAAGGATATTTTTCAGCAAGCTCAAACAGAAAGGGCAATGTTGCAAGTCCTCCGCCAACCGAAAAAAGTCCCACTTTAAAGAACTCCAGAAACAGCGTAACATAAATCATTACTCTGCACCTCCGTTTCCTTTACCGCGTTTTTCCTGCAGCAGCTTAAAGATTATGCCCGCTATCCCTGCGGCAACAATAATTACAATGGCAGAAACATCAAAGAGTACCACTGTTAAAAAGCTTATACACGCCACAATAGCAGTAAATTTGTCAACAATCCCTGATTTGCCGATTTTGAGAACCGCCTGAACAAGAATCGCACAAACTGCAACACCTATACCCTGAAAAGCAGCTTTAACATATGTGTTTTCATATATTGTCTGCAACAGACCTGCAATCAATGAAATAATTATAACCGAAGGGGTTACAACCCCCCATGTTGCAACAATTCCTCCTAGAATACCTTTGGTTTTGTGACCGATAAAGGTAGCTGTGTTCACTGCAATTACGCCGGGAGTACATTGGCTGATGGCAAAGTAATCCATAACCTCCTCCATTGTTGCCCACTTGTGCTTTGTCACAATCTCACGCTCAATCATAGGCAGCATTGCATAGCCGCCGCCAAAGGTAAGTATTCCAATTTTAAAAAAGGTGATATATAACGTCCATAACTCTTTCAAGTGCACCAACCCATCATCTCCGTTTTTCCCTAAGATACCTTCATTATATACCATTTTAAACCATAATGCAAATAAAATGTGCAGGTTGACAAAAATTTATTTTAGGTGTATATTTAAAAAAAATATCCACAATAAATTGGAGATGACAAAATGACTGAAAACAACAAGATTCAAAAGATTAACAATCAAAGTCTGGGTGAAGAAATCGGAAACTCAATTTCTCACGGCATTGGTGCTCTTCTTGCCATTGCCGGAACCGTTGTGGCAATAGTATACGCAGCTCTTCACGGCGATGCAATGAGCATTGTTTCTGCATGCCTTTACGGCGCAGGGCTCATTATACTTTATACAGCATCAACCCTTTATCATTCACTTACAAATTATAAGGCAAAGCGTGTATTTCAGATTCTTGACCATTGCTCCATTTATATATTGATTCTCAGCTCCTATATTCCCATCTCTTTGTCGCTTATTCGCGGAGCTCTGGGCTGGGTGATATTCGGATTTAATGCAGCCTGTACGGCAGCCGGTGTTACCTTTACGGCAATCAATATGAAAAAGTTTCATCCGATAGCAATGGTTCTTTATTTGCTGATGGGCTGGTCAATTATCTTTTTTGGCATTCCCACCTTGAGAACCCTTCCCTCCACAGCAATATGGCTTTTGGTTTCGGGCGGACTTTGCTACACCGGAGGAATTGCCTTTTTCGCTCTCAAGAAGCCCAGATATATGCATATGATATGGCACTTCTTTGTGCTTGCAGGAAGCATTCTCCATTATTTTGCATTTTTGTTCTACACCCTTCCCTATCCGGCAATATTCTAACAAACGAGGTGACATCCTTTGAAATTGGGTATAGTTTTTGAAGGTGGTGCAAGCCGCGGGCTTTTCTCCTGCGGGGTTATGGACGCCCTTCTTGAAGAAAAAATTATTGCAGATTACGTTATCGGTGTTTCGGCAGGAATTGCATACGCCACAACCTATGTTTCGGGTCAGATTGGCAGAAATCTGGAGCTCTCAACAAAATATATGCACGACAAGCGTTATATGGGCTTTCGCCATCTTCTGAATCCCAAAAACCGCAGTTATTATAATATGGATTTTGCTTTCAGAGAAATTCCCGAAAAGCTTGTTCCCTTTGATTATGATGCATTTGCTGCATCAAAGAGTCAGGTTATTGCAACTCTCACAAATATGGAAAGCGGCCAGGCGGAATATTTTGACCTGCCCTCTGATGACTGGGACAAACACCTGAAAATTCTTTGGGCAAGCTGTGCACTTCCATTCCTTTTCAAACCCGAAAAGATTGACGGTGCTCTTTATATGGACGGCGGCATCAGTGACCCCATTCCCTTTCGCCGTGCCCTTGAGGACGGCTGTGACAAGGTGATTGTGGTTCTGACCCGTGAACGCAGCTATGCAAAGTCGAGCGAAACCGCAGTAAATCTTGCCAAAATGGCATACCGCAAATATCCGAATTTTGCACAGACTCTTTCAATGCGCTCTGCACAGTATAACAAGAGCCGAACCGAGCTCTTTGAACTGGTAGACACAGGAAAAATTGTTGCAATTATGCCTCACAGCACCAAAGACTTTAATCGAACAGAACGTGACCCCGAAAAGCTCAGGACAATGTTTTATGACGGCTACAAAACAACGAAGGATATGATGACCGAAATAAGAGAATATCTTAGCTTATAACACATAATAAAACACCTCTTTTAATACATTTATAAGGGGTGTTTTTTATTTTGAAAAAAATATGTATTTTATTATCAATAATTATATTTTTAGCCTGTTATTTTCCCTCACCTGCTTCTGCAATCTCAGCACAAAGTGCTGTTGTGATTGATGCCGGCTCAGGCAGAGTTCTTTTCTCGCATAACAAGGATGCAAAAATGGGAATGGCAAGTACAACAAAAATAATGACCGCAATCACCGCAATTGAAAACGCAGAGCTTGACTCTGTTGCAACGGTATCACCCAATGCCTACAGCGTTGAAGGCTCATCAATGTATCTTGGGCTTGGCGAAAAGCTGACCCTTGAAGAGCTGCTGTGGGGGCTTATGCTTGTTTCGGGCAACGATGCGGCAACCGCCGTTGCAGAGCACGTTTCAGGCTCAGTTGAAGACTTTGCAGAGCTTATGAACAAAACAGCAGAAAAAGTCGGAGCAGAAAGCTCAAGCTTCACCAATCCTCACGGGCTTTCGGACGACAATCACTATACCACGGCTCACGACCTTGCAAAAATAACCGCATATGCTCTGAAAAATCCCAAATTCCGTGAAATTGCATCCACGCGCACAAAAAACATCCCATGGGCAGGTCACGACTATGACCGATACCTTGTGAACCACAACAAGTTTCTCACTATGTACGAAGGCTGTATTGGCGTTAAGACAGGCTTCACCAAAGCTACAGGAAGATGTCTTGTTACCGCAGTAGAAAAAAATGGTCTACAGCTTGTTTGTGTGACCCTTAACGCACCCGACGATTGGAACGACCATAAGGTTATGTATGATAACGCTTTTTCTGAATACTCTGCGTATAAAATAAAAAGCGCAGAGGAAATCATCTCCTCTGCAGAGCTTAAAAACGGTACGGCTGACAGCGTAAATCTCACGGCGGCTCGTGATATTTTTATTCCAATCAAGTCTGATGAGAATACAAAAATCGAAACAATGGTCATACCCTTTGAAGACCTTCGTGCACCTGTGACAAAAGGCGACACCTTGGGAACATTTTCGGTATCAATAGATGGCGTCGCCTGCGGCGAATTTCCCCTCGTTGCAGCAGAAGCTGTTGAACAAAGACGAATTATATTCAAGCCGCAGTCAGGAAGTATGGCTGTTTCAATCAAAAAAGTTTTTTGGGCGTGGATTACCTGCTTTGATTAACCGAATTATAAACAAATACCCTTCTATCCGATAGTTACTTTATACTTTCTTTACATAAAAATAGCCCGAGTTTTTCACTCGGGCTACGATTTCTTTAAAGGATTTATGCTTCCTTCTTTGATGTAAGCTTGTTGATTGCAAACATTGTCGCAACCGTGAGAACAACCGAAATGGGGAATACAATGTACCAGTTCTGGATGTAGCCTGCCAGAATGTATGACACAAATGAAATTACCGCAACTGTAATTGCATAAGGAAGCTGTGTTGAAACGTGATTCAGATGATCGCACTTAGCACCTGCAGATGACATAATTGTTGTATCTGAAATGGGTGAGCAATGGTCACCGCAAACCGCACCTGCAAGGCACGCTGACATACCGATAATCTGAAGCGGATCACCTGCTTCAAAGATAACAGTAACAATGGGGATAAGAATACCAAATGTACCCCATGATGTTCCTGTTGCAAAAGCAAGAATACAAGCAACAATGAAAATAACTGCAGGAAGAAGATTCTGAAGCACACTTGCGCCTGCAAGAAGAGTTTCAACATATGTAGCATAGCCCATGAGGCTGTTCACATTCTTAAGAGCAGTAGCGAATGTGAGAATAAGAATAGGTGGCACCATTGCGATAAAGCCTTTGGGAACACATTCCATTGCTTCCTAGAATGTAACAAGCTTTCTGAGCATAAAGTATGCAATGGTAATAACCAGAGCAACAATTGCACCCCAGGGAAGACCAACAGTTGCATCTGTGTTTGCAAACGCATTGATAAAGCTTTCACCTGCGAAATATCCACCTACATAAATGAGAGCGAGAACACAAAGAACAATGAGAACAACAACAGGCAGAACAAGATCAATAACTTTAGCCTTACTTGCATCCACAACTTCGTTATCGCCTTCAACTCTTTCACCGCTTGTGAACAAGTCACCTTTAGTTACTGCGTTAAGTTCATGAATCCTCATAGGACCAAAATCCCATTTCTTCACACAAAGAGCAATAATAAACACAAACGTGAGTAATGAATAAAAATTATAGGGAATTGCTTTGATAAACAGGGTCAAACCTTCACCCTCCGGGGCATAGCTAGCTACTGCGGCTGCCCATGAAGAAACAGGAGCAATCATACAAACAGGAGCAGCTGTTGCATCAATAAGGTATGAAAGCTTCGCTCTTGAAATTTTGTGGCGGTCTGCAACAGGAGTCATAACCGAACCAACTGTGAGACAGTTGAAATAGTCGTCAATAAAGATGAGAACGCCCAAAACAAAGGTTGCAAGCATTGCACCTGTTCTAGATTTTATATTCTTTTCTGCCCAGGCACCGAAGGCTGCGCTGCCGCCTGCCTTGTTGATGAGGGCAACAAGAATACCGAGAACAACCAGGAAGATGAAGATTCCTGCTGTTCCTTCAACCGCACCGATAAGACCTTCGCCCAAAAGCGCATCCATTGCACCAACAGGGTTGAAGTTGCAGGCAAAAAGCGCTGCAATAACAATACCTGCAAAAAGCGAAGAATAAACCTCTTTTGTCACAAGCGCAAGAACGATTGCGAGGACGGGTGGAAGCAACGAAACAATTGTTGCATAGTAGTTGCTAGAAGGTTCAACCACGCCTACGCCGCCGCATTCTTCGCAGTCTGCGATGATTTCTCCTGCTTCGCTGCAAAGTCCGCAGTCAACCATTACATCGGTTTTCACTGTGGTAGCGCCCACAACAACCGCAACAATTGCCAGAAGAATTACAACCAGCTTAATGATGTTTGATTTTTTCATAAAATCTCCTATCTGCCGCATTTGCGGCTTTTTATATTAATGTTAATTTTTTAACTTATAAAAAAGGTTCAAAGCACAATGAATACTTTGAACCTTGACATACTGATACAGATAAAAACGTCGGATAGCTCTCCACCAAAGTGACAGTACACAGCACATTTTGCTGAATACTCCCATTCATCGACAGTATTATCCCATATATTTCAAGAAAAGTCAATATATTTCTTATTTTTAGTCTGTTATAATTTCAACTGGAACACTATCTCTTACAGACGTATAGCCAACATTTTCGTTTCCTACGGCAGAGATTGCAACCTCAAGCGGAACGTCCTGTACAATTTCAGCAACCACTTTCGGGGCGCGTTTTACAACATCCCTGAGTGAGATTTCATATTTTGAATCAAGCTCATAATAATCGCCTGTTTTGAATGCCTCTATGGCATCTTCAGCATCCTTATAATCAATAGGATGGATACATATTTCCTTATCCGTACCTATGGAACAAATAAGAAATGAGTTCTCATAACCGTATTCATACCTCACGCTGTCCACTTCATAAATCGCAAAATCTGCTTTACGACCCGATGAGTCATAAGTTCTTCCGCCCAACTTCATAGCTAAATACCTCTTTTCTCAGTTATATATAATATTTTATTCCTTTACCAAGTCGGTCATACTGTAAAGACCTGCGGGCTTGTCCTTCATAAAGATTGCCGCTCTCACAGCACCAACAGCAAACACAGCTTTCGAGGTTGCCTGATGCTTAATTTCAATAACCTCATCATTTCCCGCAAAGATAACCGTGTGCTCACCCACAATGTTTCCGCCGCGAACTGCGTGAATGCCGATTTCTTCACGTTCTCTCTTCTTTCTTACAGAATGACGGTCGAAGATATACTTGGGGTCATATGCAACCGTATCTGAAATTGCATCGGCAATTGCAAGGGCTGTTCCGCTGGGTGCATCAAGCTTTTGGTTATGGTGCTTTTCAACAATTTCAATATCAAAGCTATCCTCGAGGAGCTTAGACGCCTTGCAAACCAAATCAATCAAAAGATTCACGCCAAGAGACATATTTGCCGAAAAAAAGATTGGTGTATCCTTTGAATAAAATTCCAGCTTTGAAAGCTGATCCTTTAAGAGACCCGTTGTGCAAATAACTGCAGGAGTTTTTGTGTCCTTCGCATAGTCCAAAATTGCATCGGTCATTGAAACGTGTGAAAAGTCAATAATGCAATCAACCTTTTCTGTGACCTTGTCAAGAGAATCATAAACAGGAAATAAGTCTGATGTTGTATCCATCACGTCAAAGCCTGCCGCAATATTCACCACGTCACTGTGCTGTGCGACAACGGTTTTTACTGCGTTTCCCATTTTTCCGTTTGCACCGCATAAAAGTATGTTTATCATTTGAATCCACCTTTTGTCAAAGGTGCAGACATTTTCACATCTGCACCCCATAGTGTTTTGTTATTTAAGTATTCCGTAATTTTTCAAGGCTTTTTTCAGCCTTTCGAGATCCTTTTCTTCCATTTCGCAAAGGGGAAGTCTGAGAATTCCCACATCAAAGCCCAAAAGATTCATTGCCGTCTTCACGGGGATGGGGTTAACCTCATAGAACATTGCGTCCATAAGGTCAAGCATTCCGAGATAAAGGCTCTTTGCCTCCTCTATCTCTCCCTTTTCAAAGAGCTCACATATATTGTGAGTCTCTTCGGGGAGAATGTTTGCAATCACCGAGATAACACCTTGACATCCGAGAGACATAAGAGGCAGGGTTATGTCGTCGTTGCCCGAATAAATCACAAGATTTGTGTGTGCCTTTATTCTTGCTGCAAAGGCAACATCGCCGCTTGCTTCTTTTATGGCATTTATGTTCTCATATTTTTCGTCAAGAAATTTCAGGGTATCAAGGGAGATTGAAACTCCCGTACGCGAGGGAACGTTATAGAGTATTATTGGAAGCTTTGTATTTTCGGCGATTTTTCCGTAATGCTCACAAAGCCCCTTTTGTGTTGCTTTGTTATAGTATGGAGTAACCATAAGCAAGCCGTCATAGCCAACCTCTTCGGCATATTTAGAGAGCCTGATTGCGCTGCTTGTGTCGTTGCTGCCTGTTCCTGCAATCATAGGAACTCTTCCCTTTGCCTTTTCAACACAGAATCTAAGAACCTCTTCGTGCTCCTCCATCGTCATTGTTGAGCCTTCGCCTGTTGTGCCGCATATAATCAGCGCATCCGTCTTGTGTGCAATGTGAAATTCAATCAATTCTTCAAGTTTGGGATAGTTCACCCCGTCATTTGTGAAAGGAGTAACCAAGGCAACGCCTGAGCCTGTGAAAATCGGTTTTTTCATAAATATCACACAACCTTTCTTCCCACGGAAGCATCGTTTGAGGTCTATAAGAAGCGCCGTGGGCAACGCCGCTCTGCCTCTTGTTTCACAAATTAAAGAATACGCCGTCTTTGTGCTTTAGTCAAAGTAGCCCTTTGCCGCAAGAAGCTCCGCCATCAAAACAGCACCGCCTGCTGCACCTCTCAAAGTGTTGTGTGAAAGACAGACAAACTTGTAGTCATACTGGCTGTCTTCACGGAGACGACCCATTGAGACCGCCATACCACCCTCAAGATTGCGTCCAAGCTTTGCCTGAGGACGGTTGTCTTCTTCGAAATAGTTGAGAAACTGCTTGGGAGCTGAAGGAAGCCCAAGCTCCTGAGGCTCGCCCTTAAAGTTCTTCCAGTCCGCCTTTATTTCTTCAATTGAGGGTTTTTTGTCAAAGCTTACGAACACAGCCGCTGTGTGACCGTCAGAAACAGGAACTCGGAGACACTGTGTTGTGATTGCGGGAGAAGTTGCATCAACAATTTCATCGCCTTCAATCTTGCCCCAAATCTTAAGAGGCTCGATTTCGCTCTTTTCTTCTTCTCCGCCGATGTAAGGGATGAGGTTATCAACCATTTCGGGCCAGGTTTCAAAGGTCTTTCCTGCGCCCGAGATTGCCTGATATGTGCAGGCAAGAACGTTTTTGATGCCATACTTCATCAAGGGATGCAGTGCGGGAACATAGCTCTGGAGTGAGCAGTTAGACTTAACTGCAACAAAGCCGCGCTTTGTGCCAAGTCTCTTGCGCTGTGCCGCAATGATTTCTGCGTGCTCAGGATTAATTTCAGGGACAATCATAGGAACATCCTTTGTGTGTCTGTGTGCAGAGTTGTTTGAAACAACAGGACATTCAGCCTTTGCATAAGCTTCTTCCAGTGCTCTGATTTCGTCCTTCTTCATATCAACCGCACAGAAAACAAAGTCAACCTGTGAAGCAATTTTTTCGATGTCTGCTGTTGCGTCGAGAATAACCATATCCTTAACCTTTTCGGGAATTTCAACAGTCATTGCCCAACGATTGCCTACCGCCTCGGTATATTTTTTTCCTGCGCTTCTTGATGATGCAGCAAGCACCTTTATGTTGAACCAAGGATGCTCAGCAAGCAATGTTATGAATCTCTGGCCAACCATGCCTGTAGCACCGATAATTCCTACGTTATAATTCTTCATTATGGAATGTCCTCCTTATGTATTTTCTATCTTTAAACATTATATGATAACCGCACAAGAATGTCAATTATTTTTTGTAACATATTTTTAACATAAAATAAAAGGATTTTCGCCAATATTTGTCGAATTTTAATTAATAGGGAAAGTATTTTCAAAAAGATAGGATTGTTTGCAATGAAAATATCATTCAAATTATGTATAATAACAGCAATTATTGCAATTGTTTTATGCTTTTCGGCAGTTGCTGCCGAATACCACGATACTCTTCGTGTGGGCATATATTACGGCTCAGGTGCTGTACAGAGCCTGAACCTTGAGAGCGATATTGGGTTTACGATTGGCTATTCAACAGGCAGGGACTTCTATCCCTTTGAAAAAATTTCAAACACATCGGTCACAGTTTCAAAGAGCAGTTCAGAGACAACATATCATCTGCTTTACTTCGTATGCGAAACCAACGAGGAACTGACCGCAAAGCTCGAAGAGCTGAGAGCCCTGGGGGTTAACGCTTTTCCTGCCTACTACAACTCGCAATACTGTGCATTCGGCGGAAGCTTTACTTCCCAAAACGATGCAGAGTGGCAAGCGGAAAACGGCTCGGCAGCGGCTATCCCTATTGCCCTTTCTTCGTCAGCTTTGTGTTTAACCGACACAAAAAGCGGCAAAATTCTTTTTGTCTCAGACAGCTCAAGTCACGGTCTTGCAGTTTTCAGCTCCGACCGTGAGAACACAGACTCCCTGCTTTCTGTTTCAGGCTCGGCAAAGGGTACATACAGAGGCGGCTTTGAGTGTAAGATGAATTCATCAGGCGCACTCACTGTTGTGAACGTTGTTCCCGTTGAAGCATATCTTTACAGCGTTGTATGCCGTGAAATGTCATCCTCGTGGCCAATCGAAGCTCTCAAAACCCAGGCTGTATGTGCAAGAAACTTTGCTCTCGGAAGAATCAATTATCACAGTCAATACGGCTTTGACGTGTGCAGAACGGTGTGCTGTCAGGCATATTCTACAGCAGCTGACCAAAGCGAAAGCGTACATCAGGCCGTTGATGAAACACGAGGACAGCTTTTGTTCTATGAGGACGAGCTGGTTCAGGCTGTTTATTCGTCCTCTATGGGTTCAGAAACTGAAAATGTGAAAAACGTCTGGGGAAGCTCCTTTCCTTATCTCGTGAGCGTTGAAAACCCCTATGAAGATACCGAAAACATCTACAACGGCAAGTGGACAAAAACTCTCACAAAAGAACGTGCTACCGAAATTGTGGCAAATGCAGGTCACAACATCGGTGATGTTATCAGCATAACAGCTCTTGAATATTCCGACGCAGGACGTGTGCTGAAGCTGAGGGTTCAGGGTACAAATGGCGAAAAGATTTTCGAACGCGAACGCTGCCGCACAATTTTCAGCGAAGCAACCTATAGCCAAAAGTACACCGTATCTTTAGGCGGAACCACCGCCTATCCTGTGCTGAAGGTTGACAACGGAAGCAAGACTGTATCAAAAACAATGACATCTGTTTCGGTGCTTTCGGGAAGCAACAAAACCTCAACGATAAGTGACAAATTTGTTGTCTCGGACGGAAACACCTCAAAAACCCATACAACCCAAAAATCAGATGCCGACCCCAACACCTTTGTGTTCATAGGCGAGGGCTGGGGGCACGGTGTGGGAATGAGCCAGTATGGTGCAAAAGGGATGGCTGAGGCAGGCTTCGGATATGAAGAAATTCTGACACACTACTATACAGGAACTCATATCGAACAAGCATATTAATCAAACCAGAAAGGAAATGACATCTTGGATATAAAGGATTTTTACTATGACCTTCCTCAGGAAATGATTGCACAAACTCCCCTTGAGGACAGAACCGCATCAAAGCTGATGGTTCTTGACCGGGCAACCCACGAAATTTCACACAGACATTTTTATGATATATGTGATTACCTAAACCCCGGCGACTGCCTTGTGATGAACAACACAAGGGTTATTCCTGCGCGGCTTTACGGCGCAAAGGAAAACAGCGGCGGAAAAATCGAATTCCTGCTTCTCAAGCGAATTAATATCGACACCTGGGAGGTTATTCTGAGACCAGGCAAAAAAGCAAAGGTTGGCAGCCGTTTTGAGTTCGGCAACGGAATTCTAAAGGCCGAGGTCATCGAGGTCCGTGACGACGGAAACCGCATTGTCCGCTTTGAATTTGACGGTGTGTGGGAAGAGATTCTTGATCGTTTGGGCGAAATGCCTCTTCCTCCTTACATCAAAGAAAAGCTGAAAGACAAAAACCGTTACCAGACTGTTTATTCAAAAATTGAAGGCTCGGCGGCAGCCCCCACAGCAGGGCTTCATTTCACCGATGAACTCCTTGAAAAAATACGCCAGAAGGGTGTGAAAATCGCATTTGTCACCCTTCACGTGGGGCTAGGAACCTTCAGACCCGTATCGGTTGACAAAATTGAAGACCACCATATGCACTCCGAATACTATGAAATATCCAAAGAAACTGCGGATATAATAAATGAAACACGAAAATGCGGTGGCAAAATTATAGCCGTTGGAACAACCTCGGTGAGAACTTTGGAATCTGCCGCCCTTGATGATGGTACAATTGTTCCAAAGTCAGGCGACACACAGATATTTATTTATCCCGGGTACAGCTTCAAGTCAATAGATTCTCTTATCACAAACTTCCATCTGCCTGAATCAACTCTTTTGATGTTGATTTCGGCACTTTATGACAGAGAGCACATTATGGCTGCCTACAACACCGCAATTGCTGAAAATTACAGATTTTTCAGTTTTGGTGACGCAATGCTAATTAAATAATTCACAAGACAGAAAGGTTTATCATATGTTTAAAATTCTAAAAAAAGAGGGCAAAGCCCGCCGTGGTGAATTCAAAACCGTTCACGGATGCAT
>JAZOCL010000078.1:0-2288 GCA_045596485.1 Clostridia bacterium | reverse complement strand
ATATACTTCGGTCTCAGGGTCTATAAACCCAAAATAATTTATCAAAAAAACAATATCGCAATCGTTTTGAAGATCAATCTTCTTGACTAAACCCTTATCCTTGTCAATTACCACATCATAAAATTCCACATCAATTTCATTTGCAACAAATGGTTGAATCATCGAATCACAGCAATATGACGGCATATATACCTTTTGTATCCGACGCACCGATTTAATGTCCTTTATAATAAAGTCAAGGGCGGTTCGTCCCGACATCAAAAGCTCTGTGCCCTTGTCAAAGCACCTCTTGGGCTCGTGAATCAATTCAGGCTTCCAGAATTCGCTTCCAATTTCCTTCATATTTAAGCCTCTTCAATTTCGTTTATAATCGAAAATGCAACAACATCTTCAAACTTTCCCTTTTTGTATATACGTTGTCTCAAAACTCCATCCCGCCAAAAACCGCACTTCTCAAAAAGCTTTTGTGAAACAATATTAAAACTGTTTACATTTGCGTATATAAGATGAAGCCTGAGCTCGTTAAAGGCATATCCAACCATCGTACGAATGGCATCGGTTCCGTACCCCTTGCCGCCTGCCTCTTTATCCAGTTTTATATGAATTTCTGCATTACCATTTTTCCAATCAATATCGGTAAGCATAACCACGCCAACGGCCTTATAGTCATTGGAACCGCAAACCACACAACGCAACGTGTTTTTATCATTCAAAAGATTGTCCAACCATTTCTGCTGTGCCTCGGGTGATACAGGAAAAGACCATCCTCCAAGCATATATTCAATTGAAGGGTCGTTTATAAGGTCAAGAAGAAATCTGCCGTCTCCTGCCTCCAGGGCTCTCAGTATAACCTTTTCACCAACTAAATTCATATCCGTCGCCTCTTTTCAACAAATCTTTAATACACTTAAATCAATCCATAGATAAGTGCAATAGTTATCCACGCTGTCACAAGCCCAATCACACCTGTCAGCCCGCCAATTCTTAAATAATCTTTAAATCTGTATCCCGCAACCTGTACCATAGTTACCGATGTGGTAGCCGCCGGTGTAGCCATAGCAAGACTTGCACCAAAAACGCAAGCCATGGCAAGGGGCATTGGATTGCAGCCAATCTCAATTGCCATAGGAACAGCAATCGCTGCAAGCATAGAAACCAAAGAACCGTTTGACATAAACAACGAAAGAATGTATCCGCTGAGCAAAAATAGAGTCATAAGAACCAAGGGATTGGCAACGCTGTCACCAAGAACACCGATGAGCCAGTTGATAGCCATTTCGCCAACCCCCGCTTTGACAAAACCTTTTGCAATGGCAAGAGCCGCTCCAAGGGTAATGAGTGCTGGCCAGAACATATTTCGCAGAGCCTTTTTGCCGTCAACACATTTTGTTACAACAAGCACAGTTGCACCCGAAACTGCAATCAACCCCAAATCCCATCCAAAGGGCTGAAAAATAAACAGTACCGCACAAACCACAAAAACACTCAGCGATATAGTCATTTTTCGTTTATCCACCTGTACCTCGGCAACCTTCTGTTCAGCTTCTTCCTTAACCTCTTCAAAGTCAAAACACTTAACCTGCAGACGATAAAGAAATAACCAATAACAAACTGTCAACACAGCTATGATAGCAAAAGCAATAGGAAATGGCTCAAAAAAGCTCATTGTCTCTGCCCCTACCTCTTCAAGAGCATTGTTGGCAAGAAGAGGCGCTGTGCTGCCTGCCAGAGTTGCTGTTCCGCCGATGAGACCGCCTGTTGCAAGAGTAAGGTATGTATTTTTCTTTGTAATCTTTCCTCCTGAGCTTGCCGAAACCGCCGCAATAAGAGGCATAAAGGTTGCAACAAGCGATGCATTTGTCATAAACATCGACATTGCCGCCGCCATAAGAAAGACAACCACAACAAACAGCTTTTCATTTTTGCCCACATGTTTCAGCAAAAACTTTCCAATTTTCCCTGCAAAGCCACATTCAAGAAGTGCGTCTATAATAATCACCATTCCGATTACCAGCATTACAGCCGTGTTGGCAAAGGACGAAAACGCCTCCGAAAAGGTTAAGATATTGGCATACACCATTGCCAGCATACCAAGAAGTGTTGTAACCGCAACGGGAAATACTTCCAAAATATATAAGAGGCAAGTGCACGCTACTATAATTATAGCAATAACTGACTGATCCATTTTTGTTTCTCCTTGTATCTGAAATATTACATTCCGTCGAACCTTGCAGTCTATTAACAATAGCTTTCGCCTATGCTTGATATAACCATATTCTCGCCATCGG
>JAZOCL010000077.1:0-3519 GCA_045596485.1 Clostridia bacterium | reverse complement strand
TGTCCAAGCATTTCCTGAATAGATTTCAGATCTGCGCCGTTTTCTAGAAGATGTGTTGCAAATGAATGTCTCAATGTGTGCGGTGTAATATCCTTTTTGATATTTGCGCTGACCGCATACTGCTTTATAATCTTCCAAAAGCCCTGGCGTGTCATCTTTGTGCCGCTGCAGTTGACAAAAAGATTGTCCACATTTTTCTTGTCACGCACAAGCTGAACCCGTGATGTTTCGATATAATTTTTCACAGCCTTTTTTGCCAGTGAATATATGGGAATAACCCTCATCTTTTTGCCCTGATTGCAGTTTATGTAGCCCACATCCATATCAACATCGGACATCTTAAGGTCAATCATTTCAGAAACACGCATTCCCGTTGCATAAAGCAGCTCAAGCATTGCTTTATCCCGACAGCCCTTTGCATCTCTGATGTCAGGCTGATTGAGAAGATCTTCAATTTCTTCACCTGTCAGAATTTCGGGAAGCTTTTTTTCAATCTTGAGTGAATGAAGATTTATGGTAGGGTCTTGGGTTACAACACCCTCATTCTGAAGAAAACGATAAAATGAGCGGATTGACGCAAGACTTCTTGACACGGTTGAAGCAGACTTTCCATCCTTTTGGAGCTTCATCAGATAATCAAGAATCATTGTTCCGCTTGCCTTATCTGCGGTCAGCTTTTTCTCGTCAAGATAAAGAGCAAAGGCTTTGATGTCACGTTTGTATGAAAGCAGAGTATTTTCTGATGCCTGTTTTCCGTTTTCAAGATAATCGCAGTATTTTTCAAACAAATTTTTCATATGTATTCCTTCCTCCTATCCTTTTAAAAATAAACTGACGGGCTTCAGTACCGTCGGAACGATAAATGCATCTATAAGACTGCAAAAAACAAGAATAATCAAAACAAACAAAAGTGCCAGAAAATTCTTGAAATAAACATCTTTGTCAGGTAAATTTCCACGGAGCCTTATTCTGCGAAGCTCCATTGCAAACTTCAGATTAAACACCGCAAAAAACATCAGAGCAGGTATCAGAAACATCACCTGTGACAAAAGGGAACCCAGAATGAGCATTATACCCCTTCCGCCATACAGCTGAACCAGAAACGCAGCCGTAAAGCCCAACTTGTAGCCCTTTATTCCCAATTGAAACAAGCCAATAGGGATAAATCCTATCCACAGCCCTGATACCCACATAAACAGCAGAATTTTGATGTTTGCATAAAGTGAGGACAAAAAGACCTCGCTTCGATTGGCTGACTGAATTCCGTATGCTGAAAGAAAGTTGTTCATATATTCGCTAAGAGCATCAAATCTTTCGTCGCTTATGGATGCAGCAGACAAAGAACCGATTACAGTACCCGACATAATGCAGAAAACTGTCAAAAGAAACAGAAGTCTGTTGCGGAAAAAGTAATCGGTGAATGTATTTATAATACGACCTTTTTTCATAGCTTCTCCTCCGGTAAAAACATATTTTTACATAGATATGAGACAAGCTGTGAAAATATGATGGTCCATTATTTCTGTTTTGACATTTCGTCAGCCTTTTTGACGCAGGCATCTATTGCCGCTGAAACCGACGAACCGAATCCTGTTTTTTCAAGCTCACAAACTGCAGCGATTGTTGTTCCGCCGGGGGAGCAAACCGCATCCTTGAGAGCCTGAGGGTGTTCCTTTGTTTCAAGAACCATTTTTGCAGCGCCTTCAACCGCTTTTGCCGCAAGCCTGAGTGAAATCTCCTTGGGAATTCCGTATCTCACGCCGCTGTCAGCCATTGCATCAATAAGCAGATACACGTATGCAGGGCTGCTGCCGTGAAGAGCCGTTGCGGCATTAATATATTTTTCGTCAAGCATAACCACTTCGCCGACAGCCGAAAGAATCTTTTTTGCTTCTTCAAGCTCGGAATCGGTAATGTTTTTGTTGGAAGCAATAACGGTTATACCGCAGTTCACCCTTGCGGGCGTATTAGGCATTGCACGAATAATTTTCGCCTTTTTGCCTAGAGCTTCTTCGATTGTTTCAATTGTAACGCCTGCAGCAATTGAAATAAAAATTTTATCCTTTGAGAATTTTTTTGCTTCTTCAAGAACCGAGGGCAAGACATTTGGCTTTACAGCAAAAACAACAATATCGCTGTGCTCCAGAACCTCGGTGTTGTCTTCGGTTGTGAAAACACCTTTTGCCTGCCACGGCTTGAGACTTGATGAATTTTTGTCGCTGATTGAAATCTCATCAGGTCTGATGAGCTCTGATGAAATCAGACCGCCCGCCAAAGCTGATGCCATATTTCCTGCACCGATAAAACCGATATTCACAGCAATTCTCCTTTTTTAGAATTCTTCTTTGATATATTTTTCGATTCTGTCAAGACCTTCTTTTATTGTCTCCATTGAGGTCGCATAAGAAAGACGAACATATCCGTCAATTCCAAAGCCTTCGCTGGGAACAAGTGCAACAAGAGCTCTGTCAAGAATATCATCGCAAAGAGCGCTTGCACTGTCAAACACCTTGCCGTAAATCTCTTTGCCCAGAAGGGCTCTGACGTTCATAAAGATATAGAATGCACCATTGGGCTTTTTGCAGCTTATACCTTCGATTGAATTGATTCTTTCAACCATATAGTCTCTGCGCTTGATGTATTCTTCACGCATTTCCGCAACCGATGACTGGTCGCCGCAGAGTGCTTCAACCGATGCAAACTGTGCAATTGAGTTGGGGTTTGAGGTTGCGTGGCTCTGGATGTTTGACATTGCCTTTGCCACATCTGCATTAGATGCGGTGAAGCCGATTCTCCAGCCTGTCATTGCATAAGCCTTTGCCATTCCGTTTACGATGATTGTGAGGTTTTTGATTTCCTCGCCGAAGGTTGCAATGTTAACGTGTTCGCCTTCATAAACAAGCTTTTCATAAATCTCGTCAAAAACAACGTAGATATTGTTCTTTACGGCAATTTCAGCAATTTTTTTGAGCTCATCTTTGGTATAAACCATACCCGTGGGGTTGCTGGGTGTGTTGAGCACAAGAGCTCTTGTTTTTGGGGTTATATGCTGTTCAAGCTCTTCGGGTGAGAACTTGAAGCTTGTTTCTTCGGTTGTGCTCAGAAAAACAGGAACACCGTCAGCCATTTTCACCATTTCAGGATAGCTTACCCAAAAGGGCGCAGGGATAATCACCTCATCACCTGGCTCACATATTGCCATAAAAATGTTGGTAAGGCAATGCTTGCCGCCGTTGCTGACAACAATATTTTCTATTTTGTATTCGAGGCCTGTATCTCTCTTTATCTTTGTACAGATAGCCTCTTTGAGTTCAAGAGTTCCTGACGCCGGTGTATATTTTGTGAAGCCGCTTTCAATGGCTTTTATTCCTGCTTCTCTGACATTTTGGGGAGTATCAAAATCAGGCTCACCTGCACCGAAGCCAACCACAGGAATCCCCTGCTTTTTCATCTGCTTGAATTTTGCATCAAGCGACAGGGTAGGTGAAGGGCTGATACTCTTCGCTTTCTTTGAAATAT
>JAZOCL010000076.1:0-5678 GCA_045596485.1 Clostridia bacterium | reverse complement strand
ATAACGATTGCCTGCATAAAGTCTGAAGCACTTTCTGCAAGGAATCCGCCAAGGAAGGTGTAAAGAAGAACAAATACCGCTGCTGCAATCATCATACCGTGATAAGCGTCGTCCATACCGAAAAGGTTCATAAACAGCTTTCCGCAGGCTGCCAAGCACTGGCCTGCATAAACGGTAAAGAAAATAATAATGAAGAGCGAAGCAATTGTAAGAATAACCTTGCTCTTTTCGTGGAAACGTTTTGAGAAAAAGCCGGGAATTGTTATAGCATCAACCTTCACGCTGTACTTGTGAAGTCTTTTTGAAACAATAAGCCAGTTGAAGTATGTACCCACAAAAAGTCCGATTGCAGTCCAGCCTGCGTCTGCGAGACCTGTCCAGTAAGCAAGACCGGGCAGACCCATCAGTAGCCAGCCTGACATATCCGAAGCCTCGGCGCTGAATGCCGCAACCCAGGGCCCAAGAGAACGTCCACCCAGGAAGTAGCTTTCTGCGTTTTTGTTTGACCTTTTTGCAAAGACAATACCAATAACCACAACTGCAGCCATGTATATGATCATCGCAATAAGGTGTTGAATGTTTGAACTTGTCATATAAACACATCCTTTTATATAAGTTTTTCTTATGAATATTCAAGACTAATTTATTTTACAAAAAACATAAAGAAAAGTCAATAACAAAAAGTAAAAAAATAACTTTATTCCTTGACTTTTACAGTAAATGGCAATATAATATAAGAAAAACTAATAAATGAGTGATTTTTTTGAGCTTAAAAAAGTATGAAATTTTTATTCGTGTGTGCGAATGCAGGTCGGTGTCGGAGGCTGCAAAGGCTTTTGGTATTACACAGTCAGGAGTTACTCAGCTTTTAAATTCCCTTGAAAAGGACTTTGGCTTCAGGCTTCTTGTCCGAAACAAGGGGGGAGTGCGCCTCACCGATGAGGGAAGGCTTGTTTATAACGCCATAAAGCGTGTGGTTGAGGATAACGAGCACGTTCGTAAAATTGTGAAAGAAATCAACGAATACGGAGAAAATACCATAAGGGTGGGAGCCTTCAAGAGCATTGCCGTCAACTGGCTTCCTGTTATAATGAAGGAATTCAGAAAAATACATCCAATGGTGAACTTTTTGATTTTTGACGGATGCTACTCTGATATTGAGGAGCACCTGAAAATCGGGGATATTGATGCAGGCTTTGTATCAATGCCCTTTGATGAAAATTGCCCTTGCGTTGAACTGATGAGGGACGAGCTTTTTGCGGTTATCCCGCCAAATCACCCTCTGGCAGATGATTGGTGTGTTCCGGCAGCTCAATTTGGCAAGGAAGCAGTGGTGAGTCTTGTTGACAGCACCGACCGTGACGCAAGGCTTTATCTTGAGCAAAACGGAGTGAAGCCCGACATCCGTTTCAAAACCGCCGATGACTATGCGATGATTTCTATGGTTGAAAGTGAGCTTGGAATCTGTATTGCTCACGAGCTTGTTATGAAGAACGACAATCATAATGTTGTGATAAAGAAGCTTCAGCCTGAAGCATATCGACATATTGGGCTTGCGGTTCCCGAAGCTGACAGAGCAAAGCCGATAGTAAAGGAATTTACGGATTTTGTAATAGAATGGTCAAAAAATCCTGATGCGGGAGTGACAAAAAAATGAAGAAATACAATGTAACAGGAATGAGCTGCGCCGCCTGCAGCGCAAGAGTTGAAAAGGCGGTGTCTTCGGTTGAGGGCGTGACAGAGTGCTCGGTGAATCTTTTGACAAATTCGATGAATATTGAGGGTACAGCCGAAGATTCGGCAATAATTGCGGCTGTTGTTGAGGCAGGCTACGGCGTTGAACAACCAAAGACAGAGGGCGCAAAAGAAGAAGGTGTAAAAGCAGAAAAGGGAGAAATAAAAAGGCTGAAAACCAGACTTTTTTCATCACTTGGGTTTCTGGTTGTTCTTATGTATGTTTCTATGGGACACGCTATGTGGGGATTTCCTCTGCCCAAGGTAATAGCCGAAAACCCAATGGCGCTAGGGCTTGTTCAGCTGCTTTTGACAGGTGTTGTAATGGTTATTAACCAGAAGTTTTTTATCAACGGCTTCAAGGGCTTGTTCAGGGGCAGCCCCAATATGGATACCCTTGTTGCCCTTGGTTCGGGTGCAGCATTTATATACAGCACATATGTTCTTTTTGCCATGAGCGGAACAATGCTTTCGGGCGATATGGAGCAGGCTGCTCATTTTGTTCACGACCTTTATTTTGAATCAGCGGCAATGATTTTGACCCTGATTACCGTGGGCAAACTTCTTGAAAACTATTCAAAGGGCAGAACAACTGATGCCCTTCAGGGGCTTATGGATTTATCCCCGAAAACTGCGGTGGTAATCCGTGATGGCAAAGAGGTTACGGTTCCTGCGGAGCAGATTGCTGTGGGTGACATATTTATTGTCCGTCCGGGAGAGAGCATTCCTGCAGACGGGGTGATTGTTGAAGGCAGCAGCGCAGTTGACGAATCGGCGCTGACAGGTGAAAGTATTCCTGTTGATAAAACTGTGGGTGATGCTGTGACGGGAGCAACGGTGAACCGCCTTGGGTTTATCAAGTGCCGTACAACTGCTGTGGCAGAGGATACAATGCTTTCGAAGATTATAAAAATGGTGAGTGATACTGCGGCATCGAAGGCACCTATCTCAAAGGCTGCTGACCGTGTTTCGGGAGTGTTTGTGCCTGTTGTTATGGGGATTGCAGCGGTGACGGTTGCGGTCTGGCTGATTTTGGGTGAGACGGTGGGCTTCGCTCTTGCCAGAGGTATTTCTGTTTTGGTTATAAGCTGTCCTTGTGCACTGGGGCTTGCAACGCCTGTAGCAATTATGGTGGGCAGCGGTGTAGGTGCAAAAAATGGTGTGCTTTTTAAAACCGCAGCCGCTCTTGAGGAAGCAGGAAGAGTGAAAATTGCAGCCCTTGACAAAACGGGAACGGTGACAAAGGGCGAGCCTGAGGTTACCGATATTCTGCCGACAGAGGGGGTTGACCGAAAAGAGTTGCTGGAGCTTGCATATTCACTAGAAAAAATGAGCGAGCATCCTTTGGCAGGCGCTGTTGTTCGCAAAGCCGAGGCAGAGGGCTTTGAGGCAAAGTTCGTGGAGCATTTTGAAATTCTTCCCGGAAACGGTCTTTGCGGAATGATTGACGGCACCAAAATTATGGGCGGCAGCTTTAAGTTTATAAGTTCCAGGATTGAGGTTGCCAAGGAAACAAAGGCTCAGGCAGAAGCGTTGGCAGAAGAAGGAAAAACCCCCTTGTGCTTTATGTGTGACAAAAAGCTTTTGGGAATCATTGCCGTTGCCGACAGCATAAAGGAGGACAGCCTTGAGGCGGTCAGCGAGTTAAAGGCTATGGGCGTCAGGGTTATTATGATTACGGGTGACAATCAAAAAACAGCTAATGCGATTGCAAATCAGGTGGGTATTAAAGATATTGTTGCTGAGGTTCTTCCCGACGGAAAGGACAAGGAAGTACGAAAGCTGATGGAGCAGCAAAAGACTGCTATGGTTGGTGACGGCATTAACGATGCACCGGCACTTATGGCGGCAGATACGGGAATTGCAATAGGAGCAGGCTCCGATATTGCCATTGATGCGGCAGATGTGGTTCTGATGAAGAACAGCCTGCGTGATGTTGCGGCGGCAATTCGTCTCAGCCGTGCTACGCTCAAAAATATATACGAAAATTTGTTCTGGGCATTTATCTACAATGTGATAGGAATTCCCCTTGCCGCAGGTGTGATGATTCCATTTGGACTGACACTTGATCCTATGTTCGGGGCTGCGGCAATGAGCCTTTCAAGCTTCTGTGTGGTGACGAATGCATTGAGGCTTAATTTTGTGAAGCTGCACAAGAACATAAAAACGAAAGATATTAAGGAGGAAAAAGAAATGAAAAAGACTTTGAAAATCGAGGGAATGATGTGTCCTCATTGTGAGGCAAATGTAAAGAGCACCCTTGAGGCGATGGCAGGGATCGAAAAAGCTGAGGTAAGCCATAAGGAAGGTACAGCAGTTGTAATTCTGACCGAAAATGTTGCAGATGAAGCTCTCAAAACAGCCGTAGAAGAAAAGGGCTATAAGGTTCTTTCAATCGGTTAAATTTTTATAATCAAAACGGTACTGCCGAAAAATTCATTGGCAGTGCTTTTTTGTTTAAAAAATCTCTTTCAAGCCCTTGACACAAGGCGGAAATTACTTTATACTAAAAATAATGGTTTACTGTGTAAATTGGGGAGTTGTGTCCTGAATTTTGTGTAAAAACCTGAAATAATCCGACTGAAAACCAAAGCGGAATTGCAAAGGCTAAAGCCTTTGTTGAAATACAAATTTGAAGGGAATGGAAATTTTGGCAAACGAAAAGAAACTTGTAGAAGAAATAACCTCAATGAGTGAGGATTTTGCAAAATGGTACACCGATATTGTGAAAAAGGCAAAATTAGTTGATTACTCAGGCATCAGAGGCTGTATGGTAATTCAGCCCTATGGCTATGCAATCTGGGAAAACATCCAGCGAGAGCTTGACAGACGCTTCAAGGAAACCGGACACGAGAATGTGTATATGCCTATGTTTATTCCAGAAAGCCTGCTTCAAAAGGAAAAGGACCACGTTGAGGGATTTGCTCCTGAGGTTGCATGGGTTACTCACGGCGGTACCGAAAAGCTGGAGGAAAGACTTTGCGTAAGACCTACCTCCGAAACATTGTTCTGCGACCATTATGCAAATATTATTCATTCATATCGAGACCTTCCCAAACTTTACAACCAATGGTGTAATGTTGTAAGATGGGAAAAGACAACAAGACCTTTCCTCAGAACAATGGAATTTTTGTGGCAGGAAGGTCATACAGCTCACGCAACAGCAGAAGAAGCACAGGAAAGAACCATCCAGATGCTGAATGTATATTCTGATTTCTGCCACGAAGTACTGGCGATCCCCGTAGTAAAAGGCGAAAAAACAGAAAAAGAAAGATTCGCTGGTGCAGCACACACATTCACAATCGAATCCCTGATGCACGATGGTAAAGCTCTGCAGTCCGGTACATCCCACAACTTCGGTGATGGCTTTGCTAAAGCTTTCGGCATCCAGTACTCTGATAAAGAAAACAAACTGCAGTATGTTCACCAGACATCCTGGGGTATGACAACAAGACTGATCGGTGCTGTAATCATGGTTCACGGTGACAACAGCGGTCTGGTTCTGCCTCCCAGAATTGCACCTACACAGGTAGTAATCGTTCCTATCATGCAGAAAAAAGAAGGTGTTCTGGAAAAAGCTGGTGAACTGAAAGACAGACTGAAAAACATCTGCCGCGTAAAACTGGATGATTCCGACAAAACACCCGGCTGGAAATTCTCCGAATACGAAATGAAAGGCGTTCCCGTACGTCTGGAAATCGGCCCCAAAGATATTGAACAGAACCAGTGTGTACTGGCAAGACGTGATACAGGTGAAAAAATCTTCGTTTCTCTGGATGAACTGGAAACAAAGATCCCTGCTCTGCTGGATGAAATTCAGGCTAACCTGCTGGAAAAAGCAAAAGAACACAGAGATACAAGAACATATATTGCAAAAAATATGGAAGAATTCGACAAGACAATCAACGAAACACCCGGCTTCATCAAAGCTATGTGGTGCGGCG
>JAZOCL010000075.1:0-8519 GCA_045596485.1 Clostridia bacterium | reverse complement strand
TCAAATGCAACACCGTCTGTGAAGCCTTCAAAATCAATGTTTACTGTATCTTCAAACTGAGCAGGTCTGTCTTCAACAGTAACCATTCTTGCATTTCTTTCACGAATCTTTTCGATTTCGCCCTTGATTTCTTTTTCGGTTGTTCTGTGCGTAATTTTTGAAGCCTCAACACCCTTGTACTGACCGAGCTCAAACTCAGGCTTAACAGTTACCTTTGCTGTAAACACAACACCGTCTTCTCTTGAAATTGACTTTACATCAATTTCGGGCTGAGCCACTGCTTCAATGTTCTGTTCGTCAATTGCTTTATCATATGCATCAGGAAGAACAATGTTGACAGCATCTTCAAAGAAAACCTCGCTGCCGTAGTATCTTTCGATAATCTGGCGGGGAGCTTTCCCGCGTCTGAAGCCCTGGATGTTGATTTTCCCAACATTCTGTCTGTAAGCCTTTTCAATAGCAGCTCTAAAATCTTCGCCGCTGACTGAAAATTCAAATTCTACAACATTCTTTTCCTTTTTTTCTACTGTACTCATTTAAAACATTCCTCTCTCTACTTCTCAAGACATATCAGTCTATTCTAATCATTTGCAAAATATTATAACGAGTGTTCTCTGTCAAAATAGCGTTTTTACACTATTTCATAACAGCAAAAGCTGTTTTGCCGACATTTATTATAACACAACAAATTCCAATTTACAATAGGCAATTTAATATTTTTTCGCCTTATTTATTCAATATTTTTATGCATTACACCAAAATCGGACAAAAATCCACAAAATCTCCTGCAACAAAACGGAGATTTATTCCGTCAACATCTCCCTCTACCGCATTTTTATGTGCGTATGAATGAAGGTGTCCGTAAACACACATATCCACATTATAATTCCGCATAATCTCGAGAAAACCGTTTTCCTCGCCGTGACGGTCAAAGGGAGGATAATGTATGCCCACAATAAGTCGTTCTTTTTTCAGCTTCACCGCTTCTTCGAGGGTGAGAATCAGCCGCTTTTTCTCGCGATCTATAATTTTTTCGTCATCCTCGTCGTTGTTTTCCTGCACCGACCAGCCTCTGGTTCCGCAGATTGCCGCATTCTCGAAGGCAATTGCCGTATTATTGAGAATTTTTATTGTGTCAAAGCGGTTAGCTGCTAAAAACTCTTCCATCTTTTTGAGAGTTGTCCACCAATAGTCGTGGTTTCCCTTGATTATTACCTTTTTGCCTTTGAGCTGATTGATAAACCTGAAGTCCTCACAGGCTTCAGACAAGTATGTAGCCCAGGAGACGTCCCCGGGGATGATAACCAAATCATCGTCGGTCACGATGCTTTGCCAGTTGTCGTGTATTTTTTCTGTATAATTTTCCCACCGCGAACCAAAGACGTCCATAGGCTTGTCTGCCCCAAAGGACAGATGCAGGTCTGCCAGAGCATAAATTGCCACAAAGCATCACCTCCCCGAAATTCAAAATACAAGCCCCCGATGGCTTCGGGAGCTGACACCGCAGTTTCAACATAAAAAGATGTTTCTCTCCCTCAGTCAAAACCTGTGGTTTTGCCAGTTCCCTCGTCAGAGGGAGCCTTTATAATTCTATTTGCTGATAAACTTGCTTACTGTATCTAACAGCTCTGTTTTATCACAAACACCTTCAAATCTCTTTTTCTTGCCCTTGAGAGTTCCAAGAGATTCAGGAATTTTCATTCCCGAAACCTCTGAAAGCTTTGTCAAAAGCTCAAAGTCATCCTTGCCCCAGATTTCTTCATCCTTACCCAGAGCCGAAAGAACACTCTGATTGAACTTGAAGGGACTTGCGGTTGATGCAATAACCGTAGGTGTTTCATCACCTGTTTCGGTCTTGTACTGCTTGTAAACATCAACGGCAACAGCTGTGTGAGTGTCAATTGTATAGTCAAATTCGTCAAAAGTTTTGTAGATACATTCCTTTGTGAAATAGTCATCACAGCAGCCTGCCCAGAAGAGCTTTGAAATCTGCTTTTTCACATCGGCAGAAACCGAATATGAGCCTTTCTCTTTAAGGTCCTTCATCCACTTCGAAACCTTCTTGTCGTCACAGCCGCAAAGGTCAAAGAGCAATCTTTCAAGGTTGCTTGAAATAAGAATATCCATTGAAGGTGAAATGGTCGTGTGGAAGTCACGGTTTTTGTCATATTCACCTGTTTTTATGAACTCTGTGAGAACATTATTTGCGTTTGATGCACAGATAAGCTTGTTGATAGGAACACCCATACGCTTTGCATAGTATGCAGCCAGAATATTGCCAAAGTTGCCTGTGGGAACGCAGATGTTGATTGAATCCCCAAGCTCAATTTCGCCACACTCAACCATATCGCAGTATGCCGAAACATAATAAACAATCTGAGGAACAAGTCTGCCCCAGTTGATTGAATTTGCCGACGACATAACGCAGTTATTCTTTGCGAAGTCAGCATTTGCCGCATCATCGGTAAAGATTGTCTTAACTCCCGACTGTGCAACGTCAAAGTTGCCCTCAATGCCCGAAACAAAAACATTTTTACCCTCCTGGGTAATCATCTGAAGTTTCTGAATGTTGCTTACACCCTCGCTGGGATAGAACACAACGATCTTTGTGCCCTCAACATCCTTAAAGCCCTCAAGAGCTGCTTTTCCTGTGTCACCCGATGTGGCAACAAGAATAACAATCGTCTTGTCTTCGCCTGTTTTCTGCATTGACTTTGTGAGGAAGTGAGGCAAAATCTGGAGCGCCATATCCTTGAACGCACAGGTCGGACCGTGCCACAGCTCAAGAATATTATATTCATCTCCGATATTAACAAGGGGCGCCGGGTTTTCTGTATCGAACTTTCCACCGCCGTATGCCTTTTCGGCACATTCACGGATTTCCTTAACCAAAAAGTCTGTAAGATACTTCTTCAGAACAAAAACCGCACGTTCGATATAATTCTTTTTTGTCAGCTTGCTTATGTCCTCAAGAGTGATTTGAGGAATTTCCACAGGAACAAAAAGTCCGCCTTCTTCTGACAACCCCTTCTTTATGGCAGCAGCAGATTTAACCTTTATTCTGCTGTTTCGTGTACTCATATACTGCATAATTCTCTACAACCTTTCTATTTTTATTTTTCTGACAAATATTGCTAAATTTTGACATTATTCCACAAATTTCATCAGGTATATTTAAACGCAGAAAGGAGCAGAGCCGATTTTTTGTGAAACCGACTGCTCCCCTCAGATTTTCATAGTTGGAATTTCAGCATCACGCTGACTTGTTAAACAATGTACTTTTTAACCAAATCTGTTGCTTCTGCCGCGTCTGCACTGACCATTAATGTAAATGATGTGTCGAACTTTTCTTCAAGCGTTTCAATTGCTGCAACAAGTGCATCAATATTTGCCATGTTTTCGTCGGGAACACTCTTGAACACACTGTCAATGAATATATGTGTAACATCAAAGTCCTGTGCAATGATACCGCAGAGAAGACCTGTAAACATATCAAAGTTCTTTATGTCAAACTGTTCTGTGTTAATCATTCTGACTTTTCTGTCAATGTCATGCATAAGGCGATTTCCTTCGGTGATGCAAACAACGTTACCCTTCTCCAATGCGAGAGCACCGTTAACATCATCGATCAGTTTTTTTGTTTTGCCGCTGCCTTTCAGGCCAATGTGAATTTTAATCATAAGCTATACCGCCCTTCTTTATATTTGAATACACCGAAGTGTATTTTTTTCTTGCAGTAATTATATCATATATTTTTCAAATAAACAATAGTTTTTTGCAATTATTTTAATCTTTTTTCAAGAGCCTCTTTTTCTGCTTCGTAGCCCGGTTTTCCCAGAAGTGCAAACATATTCCTCTTATAGCTTTCAACGCCGGGCTGATTGAAGGGATTAACTCCCAGCATATAGCCGCTTATGCCGCAAGCCTTTTCGAAAAAGTAAAAAAGCTGACCCATAGTATATTCATCAAGAGCCTTTATTCTCACAACAAGGTTGGGAACGCCGCCGTCGGTGTGAGCAAGAAGAGTTCCTTCAAAAGCCTTTTTGTTCACAAAATCCACGGTCTTTCCGCTGAGGAAGTTGAGTCCATCAACATTTTCGGGGTCTATTCCCACAACAATGTCCTCTTTGGAATTTTCAACATAAAGAACTGTTTCAAAAAGATTTCTGAGACCATCTTGAATGTACTGACCCATTGAGTGAAGGTCTGTGGAAAAGCTTGCCCCTGCAGGGAATATACCCTTCTGATTCTTGCCCTCGCTTTCGCCGTAGAGCTGTTTCCACCATTCGATGAAATACTGAAGCTCAGGCTCATAGTTTACAAGCATTTCAATGTTCTTGCCCTTTCTGTGAAGGATGTTGCGGATTGCAGCATACATATAACAATCGTTTTCACACACATCGTCATCTGAATAAATATCCATTGCATCACGTGCACCCGCCATCAGCTTGTCGATATCGGCACCGCATACCGCAATAGGAAGAAGTCCAACCGCCGTAAGCACCGAATATCTGCCGCCAACATCGTCGGGAACAACAAAAGTCTCATAGCCCTCTTTGTCTGCAAGATTTTTGAGAGCACCACGTGCCTTATCGGTTGTTGCATAAATTCTATTTTTTGCTTCTTCTTTGCCGTATTTGTTTTCAAGGTATTCTTTGAATATACGAAAAGCAATGGCAGGCTCGGTTGTTGTGCCTGACTTTGAAATAATGTTCACCGAAACATCCTTACCCTCAATAGATTTGAGCAGACCGTTGATGTAATTGGGGCTTATGCTGTTTCCTGCAAAGAAAATCTGTGTCTTTGATGTATAGTTATAAAAAGGTCCTGTGAGAAAATCAATTGCAGCCTTTGCACCTAAATATGAACCGCCGATACCGATAACAATAAGTACATCCGAATTTTCACGAATTCGCTGTGCTGCCGCCTTTATTCTGGCAAACTCCTCTTTGTCATAATCCTCGGGAAGATTCACCCAGCCGAGAAAGTCGCTTCCTGCGCCTGTTTTGTTGTGAAGGGCTGCGTGGGCCGCCTTCACCTGTTCCTTCACGTTTAAAACTTCTTCTTCGCTGAAGAAATTCAGTGCTGATTTGTAGTCAAGAATAATATTTTTCATTTTACACTTCTCCCTGTTACTTTATTTAGGTTAAATATATTCTAACATACATTTTTTATTTTTTCAATACAAAACAGAATATATTTATCAATCAAATATACCAATTTACGACAATAGACCATTCCCTGTTGCGACAAAAAATTCACGGACAAAATGGTATAATGGACACAAAACAAAAGAAAGGGAGCCTTATATGTGAAGCCAGTAGTATACATAGATATGCTGTTTTTGCTAAATTTTCTTATTAATTCGGTCACTATCTGCACATCATCATTCCTTGTCCGAAAAAAGCCCTCTGTTTTGAGACTTGTGTTTTCGGCAGGCTTTTCTGCGCTTTATTCCACCTTTATGTTTTTTCCGCAGATTTCTTTTCTCTATTCCCTGCTGTTTAAGGCTTTTTTTTTAGCCTTCACGGCCTGGATTGCCTTTCCAGCAAAAAGACCTCTGCTTATTTTGAAAAATGCCCTTATTTTTTTTGGCGTAAATCTTGTATTCGGCGGTGCTGCTTTCTTTATGATATTCTGCACAGACTTCGGAACAAAGATGAATGCCGCCGTCTCAAACGGCGAAATATATCTTGACATAAGCTTTGAGATGCTGCTGTTCTCAACAGTTCTATCGTATATCACCGTGTATATCATCTCATACATAAAAGTCCAGACGGCAAAAACCGAAAAGATTACCGCAACGGTCACCGTGATTTTCAACAACCGACAGATAACCGAAAGGGCTTTGTGGGACACAGGCTGCACTCTCTGTGACCCCATCTTTGGCTACCCTGCGGTTATAATTTCTCCCGATTGTGCAAAAAAGCTGCTTTCGGATAATTTTTTTGAAGGAATTTTTGAAAAATCCGAGAATAAATACCGTATTCTGCCATTCAGAACGGTTGATTGCGACTGCGGAGTGCTGCACGGTTTTCTGCCTGATGCACTGATTGTTGACGGAACAGAAATTTCACATTCCGTTGTCGCCGTATCAAAAACTTCCGTAGCCCGGGATTCAGAATTTTCTGCAATTTTGAATCCTAAGCTTCTGGAAAACAAATCTCAAGGAAAGGCTGTGAACAACTGTGAAAAAACTGAAATACTTGCTTAAAAAAATCTTTTTTAATTTTCGCAAAAAGGGCTTTGTTCATTACATAGGCGGAGCCGAAACCCTGCCGCCGCCCCTCTCCCCCGAAGAAGAGGAACACCTGATAGAAAACCTTCGCCTATCTGTTGCGGCAGAAAAAACAAAAACTCTGCTCATTGAACACAATCTGCGGCTTGTTGTTTATATTGCAAAAAAATTTGAGAACACAGGCGTGGGAGTTGAGGACCTTATTTCAATCGGAACAATAGGGCTCATTAAGGCAATCAACACCTTCAAGCCCGACAAAAACATCAAGCTTGCAACCTATGCCTCACGGTGCATCGAAAACGAAATTCTTATGTATTTGCGAAAAAACAATCCCACCAAGGTAAACATCTCTATTGACGAGCCTCTGAATGTTGACTGGGACGGAAACGAGCTTCTGCTTTCTGACATATTGGGAACCGACAGCGACATTACTCAGCGTACAATTGAAGACAACGTAGACCGTGAGCTTTTGCGAATTGCCATGAAGCGGCTTTCGGAGCGTGAACAAAAGATTATGAACCTTCGGTTCGGCATAAACGGCTCCGGCGAAGAAAAGACTCAAAAACAGGTTGCGGATATGCTGGGAATATCTCAGTCATACATATCTCGCCTTGAAAAAAGAATAATATCACGCCTGAGACGTGATATTAACAAAATGATTAACGGTTAATCCGAAAGATAACGCACAATTCCTACATATATTCCCCAGGCAACCTTCCGTTGATAGTCGGGACTCTTGAGAAGCTTTGCCTCCTCTTGATTTGACAAAAAGCCGCACTCCACAAGAGCCGAAGGAACTTTGTTGTCCCGAAGGACAAAAATGCTGTCACCCGTTGCCTTTGCCGTTCTTGTATTTTCATCCTTCAGTACATCCTTTAGTGCCTGTTGAATTTCATCTGCGAGGGTCTTGTTTTCATCGGAGTCCTTATCATAAAATACCTGAGCACCCCGATACTTTGACTGCTCAAACTTGTTCATATGTATGCTGACAAAAATATCCGCCTTAACCTCATCAATGTCTGCCTTTCGCGCCTTCAGGTCAGACATCTTCTGGGAAATATTTTTGCCACGGTTCGGGTCGGCGGTGTTTGAATCGTCCGTTCTGGTAAGATATGCTGTGCCTCCGCCTGTTTCAATATACTCCTGAAGGAATTTTGCCACAGCAAGATTAATCTCCTTTTCCACCGCTTCGTTTGCCGATGCACCTGCATCAATACCTCCGTGTCCCGGGTCAATAAGAACCGTTTTGTCAAAAAGAGGTACTGCAAAAACACTTTGAGTCAGGTAATTTTTTAAATAGAAGTCCACTGCAAAAAACAATGCAAATATTGCAACAATAACACATATCAATGTGCGCCGCTTAAAAAAAATAACCGAAAGCTTCAAGCTCCATCACCTCGGTGAATGTTTATGAGCCTGATTAGTGAAATATGATATTCCCGCATCGAAAACCAAAACTGACTGTACACATAAAAACAGCAGAACATTGCATTTCAATGTTCTGCTGAATAAGATTTATTTTTTTACAAAGTAGCCCTCAATTTTTGCCATATCACTGCGTACAAAGCCCTCATCATAATGATCACCGTTTCCACCGCAGAGAGCATAGCACTCCCAAAACATATTTTTATCATCTTCTACACTTGATGTATCAAAATCTGCTGAAACATAAATTGTTTCAAGCAAAGCTGACCACCAAAACATATACGCCATATTTTTCACTCTTGATGTATTAAAGCCCGAAATATCAATTGCTGTTAGCCCTGTCATTGCAAACATTGCACGCATATTTTCGACCTTAGATGTATCAAAGGTCGAAAGATTCAAAAGCCCTTTCAGCTCGGTGCAGCTGCTGAACGCATTATCCATATTTGTTACCTCTGATGTGTCCAGATTATGAATATTTTCAATTTCAGTCAGGCTGCCATAATTTTGAAACCAACACGCTATACTTATGGGTTTTATCTTATCCTTGAATATAACCTTTTTTACATTTGAACATTCGCTTTTTTTTGAAGGATGCCATGGGGGAATAACGTCATCTCTTGTATAAGGTGTTGTTTCAACACCTTCAAAAATCACGGCAGGTCTTCCTGCCTCAACAGCGTCTCCTCTCTGAAAAACAAGCTCCTGAGTGTCTTTATAAAGCACCGCATAAGCCGGCTTGCTTTCGTAGCTTTCTGTCTGACTATTTGCCGCAGAAACACTTCCTATAGCTGCTCCGCAGAACATACAAAACTTCCAGCTGTCTTCAACCTTTTTTCCACAATTGGTACAAAAC
>JAZOCL010000074.1:0-3975 GCA_045596485.1 Clostridia bacterium | reverse complement strand
GCAATGCGGTGGCAAGGCAGAACGTGAAACCGATACTATGCCGCAATGGGCAGGGTCTTCGTGGTATTTCTTAAGGTATATCGACCCCAACAATTCGGATTTCCTTGCAGGAATGGAGGAGCTTAAATATTGGTTGCCCGTTGATTGGTATAACGGCGGTATGGAGCACACAACCCTTCATCTTCTTTACTCAAGATTCTGGCACAAATTCCTTTATGATATTGGCGTTGTTCCAACAAAGGAGCCTTATCAGAAGCGAACCTCACACGGTATGATTCTGGGCGAAAACGGCGAGAAAATGTCTAAATCAAGGGGCAATGTAATTAACCCTGATGATGTTGTTAATGAATACGGTGCTGATACATTCAGAACCTATGAAATGTTTATAGGTGCGTTTGATCAGGCTACGCCCTGGTCTATGAACGGTGTTAAGGGCTGCTATAAATTCCTTGAAAGGGTATGGAATCTGCAAAATATTCTTGTTGAGGGTGATAGTTATTCAAAGGAACTTGAAACCGCACTGCACAAGACAATTAAAAAGGTAACAGACGATTACAACAGAATGAAATTCAACACAGGAATTGCGGCTCTTATGGCGTTTATCAACGATGTAATGAAGGTTGAGCGAATTAACAAGGCTGAATTTAAGACGTTTATTACACTTTTGAACCCTGTTGCTCCGCATATTACCGAAGAACTTTGGCAATGTGCAGGCTTTGAAGGAGTATTGTCTGATACAATGTGGCCAAAGTATGACGAAGCAAAAACGGTTGATGATGAAATAGAGGTTGTTGTTCAGATTAACGGTAAAATCCGTGACAAGATGATGATTTCAGCAGACCTGTCACCTCAGCAGATGCAGGAAGTTGCCCTTGAGAGTGACAAGATAAAAGAGCTCATCGACGGAAAGCAGGTTGTAAAGGTTATTGCAGTCCCCAAAAAGCTTATCAATATTGTGGTGAAATAATTATGAGTGCAAAACAGGAATTTATTGAGATATATCAAAATTGCATAAAGCGGGAGGGAGCTGAAAAGCTCCTTGCTCACCTTATGTCACCTGCGAGCGACTTTTTTACGGCTCCTGCAAGCACACGCTTTCACGGTGCTTATGAGGGCGGTCTGGTTGAGCACAGCTTGAACGTTTATGAGTGCCTTCGTGACTATATGGAGCGTGAAAGGGTAAGGGAGCTTTACGGGCTCGAGGCAAGTGGCGAGACAATTGCAATTGTTGCCCTTCTTCACGACCTTTGCAAAATGAACTTTTACAAGCCCGGCTTCAGAAACGTGAAGGACGACAACGGCGTGTGGCAAAAGGTTCCAACCTATGAGATTGAGGACAAGCTGCCCTACGGTCACGGCGAAAAGTCGGTGTATATTATTTCGGGCTTTATGCGTCTTACCCGTGAAGAAGCTTTCGCAATCAGGTATCATATGGGTTTTTCTGGAAACGAAGAGCCTCGCAATGTGGGCAGTGCCTTTGAGATGTTTCCTCTGGCATTTGCTCTCTCAACAGCCGATATGGAGGCTACATACTTCCTTGAAGGGAAGAATTAAATAACACAACAGCAAGAGGATTTTCGACTCTTGCTGTTTTTGAAGGAAGGCAGCCTATGCTTCACATAAAAGAAACAATTGTTGTTGAAGGCAAGTTCGACAAGGAACGGCTGAAAAAAGTTACTGATGCCCCTATAATCTGCACAGGGGGCTTCAGTCTTTATACAAACAAAAGCATAATCAATTCAATACGCCGTATGGCGCAAAAGACAGGGATAATAATACTTACCGATTCTGACAGCGCAGGCTTTCGCATACGCAACTACATCAGACAATGCGTTGGCAGCCAGGGAGTTGTGAAGCACGCATATATACCCTCCATTGAGGGGAAGGAACGCCGCAAGGAGATGGCGGGAAAGGAAGGGCTTCTGGGGGTTGAGGGAATGACAGAAGAGCTTCTTTCGGAAATTCTTCAAAATGTCACAGAGATTGGAGAGACACTCGAAAGAAAAGCAGAGGAGATTATAACAAAAACCACCTTCTATGAGGACGGTCTCAGCGGCAAGGAAGACAGCACTGAGCTGCGCATAAGGCTCGCAAAGGAGCTGGGGCTTCCGCTGCGAATTTCTGCAAATGCGCTGATTGAGGTGCTGAATACTGCCTTCACCTTTGACGAATATTGTAATGCGATGGATAAGATAAGAAATAAATGAGAAAAATAAAGCTCACAGTCTAAAAAAAGACTCTGTGAGCTTTTAACAATAATTTGTGATTTTGCTTGCTTTTTCGGCGTGGATATGTTAAAATCAAAAAGTCGAAAAATGCCGCTGACAACGCGGTTTAAAGATTGGAGAAACATTATGGAAAACAAAAACAACTTCAAGCCTTATGTTCCGGCTGACAAGGTAACTCCCGAGCTGACCATCACATCGGTTATAATGGGTATTCTCTTGGCTGTAATATTCGGCGCCGCCAATGCGTATTTGGGTCTCAGAGTGGGTATGACGGTTTCAGCGTCTATCCCTGCTGCGGTTATCGCAATGGGCGTAATTCGTGTTGTTATGAGAAAGAATTCAATTCTCGAAAGCAACATAGTTCAGACTGTTGGTTCTGCAGGTGAATCTCTTGCTGCAGGTGCAATCTTCACCCTTCCCGCACTTTTTTTGTGGGCGGCTGAAGGAACAATGGAAAAGCCCGGACTTGTTGAAATCACATTGATTGCACTTCTGGGCGGTCTTTTGGGTATATTCTTTATGGTGCCCCTTCGCAATGCACTCATCGTTAAGGAACACGGCATTCTTCCTTATCCCGAGGGCACAGCCTGTGCAGAGGTTCTTCTGGCAGGCGAAGAGGGCGGCGCAAATGCATCAACCGTATTTGCAGGTATGGGCTTTGCGGCAATCTTTAAGTTTATCATCGACGGGCTCAAGGCTGTTCCCGGTGAAATCGGTCTTCGTGTCAAGGGCTATGCCGGCGAAATCGGAACTCAGATTTATCCTGCAGTAATGAGTGTCGGCTATATCTGCGGACCCAGAATTTCGTCATATATGTTCGCAGGCGGCGTTCTCAGCTGGCTGGTGCTTATTCCTATGATTGTGCTTTTTGGTAAGGACATTATTCTTTATCCCGGCACAGAAACAATTGGTGCAATTTTTACGGCAAACGGTCCAAGCGGAATCTGGAGCTCATATATCCGCTACATTGGCGCAGGTGCTCTGGCTGCAGGCGGTATCATTAGCCTGATTAAGTCACTTCCCCTTATCGTTACCACCTTTGTGGGTGCAATGAAGGGTATGACAAGGGCAGGTGCAGCATCAGGTGAGCGTACGGCTCAGGACATCAGTATGAAGACGGTTCTCATTGCAATTGCAGTTCTTACCCTTCTTGTGTGGCTTGTTCCTGCAATCCCCGTAACGCTTATCGGTGCAGTTGTAATTGTTGTGTTTGGCTTCTTCTTTGCAACGGTTTCATCACGTATGGTAGGCTTGGTGGGAAGCAGCAATAACCCTGTTTCTGGTATGGCAATTGCTACACTTCTCGTTGCAACTCTCATTCTCAAGCTGACAGGCGACGGTGGTGCGCATGGTATGCGTGCGGCAATTGCAATCGGCTCAATTATCTGTATTGTTGCGGCAATTTCGGGTGACACTTCACAGGACCTCAAGACGGGTTACCTTCTCGGTGCAACGCCCAAAAAACAGCAGATAGGCGAGGTTATTGGGGTTGTTGCAGCAGCCTTTGCAATTGGTGGAACACTTTACCTTCTTGACAGCGCGTGGGGCTTTGGCTCTGACGAGCTTGCTGCTCCTCAGGCGACCCTTATGAAGATGATTATTGAAGGCGTTATGGAAGCAAATCTCCCCTGGGGTCTTGTGTTCGTTGGCGTGTTTATTGCAATTGTGGTTGAGGTTGTGGGAATTCCCGTACTTCCCTTTGCAATTGGTGTTTATCTTCCTGTTCATCTAAATGCCTGCATTATGG
>JAZOCL010000073.1:0-4285 GCA_045596485.1 Clostridia bacterium | reverse complement strand
AGGAAAATACAGCCCACGCTTTGAGAAAAGAGTGGAGAAAATAAGCAGGGTAGGAAAGGCGTCGGGGCTTGCGGTGTTCGGAAGCTCTCAGGGCTGTGTTCTTGATATTGAAGCGGTGGCAGAGCCTTGCGCTGACGGCTGCGGACAGATTACCGTCACGGGAGCAATTGAAGAAGAGGAGCTTTCAGCCAACCGCCGAAAGCTAAGACGAAAAAGTAGTATATCTGCTTCGGTAAAGAATATTGTAACGGTTATGGAACGGAATTTCAGCGTAAATCTCAAGGACTACAATTTGCACATTAATTTTCCTAACTCCATTCCCGTGGACGGACCTTCGGCAGGGATTGCAATATTCTGTGCGGTATATTCGGCGGTGAAAAATATTCCTCTTGACGGAACAACCGCTTTCACGGGAGAAGTCTCAATCTGCGGCGGGGTATGCGGAGTGGGCGAGGTTCCGCTCAAAATTCGTGCAGCCATAGAAGCGGGGGCTGAAAGGGTGATTATTCCGCAGGCGAATTTCCAGGAGCGGTTCAGAAAATGCGAAGCCGAAATCATTCCTGTTTCTAGTATATCCGAGGCAATTTGCGTAGCCTTTGGTAAAAATGAAGGGGTATCAGGGGGTTATATTTCAAAAAAATCCCATAATATTGGAATAATTAGTGCCGAAGGGGTTGAAATTGTTAAAAAAAATTGGTATAATAATACGGATAATGGGTAAAGTGTGCCACTATGCCCTTGAAAGGATGTAAACATACAGATGGCGAACAAAAGATATATACTGCCGCTTATCCCTTTGAGGGGAATTTCAATTTTCCCCGGAATGGTTCTGCACTTTGATGTTGGCAGAAAGAAGTCAATTGCGGCTATTGAATATGCAATGGCAGGGGAGCAGCTTGTGTTTCTCAGCTATCAGAAGGATATAATGACCGAGAACCCCAAAAAAGACGAGGTTTCAAAAATCGGTGTTGTTGCCGAGGTGAAGCAGATTCTCCGTCTTCCCGACGGAAATCTCCGCGTTCTTGTTGAGGGGCTCTATCGTGCAAGTATGACCGGCTTTGATGACAGCGACAGCTTTATTCAGGCAAGTGTTGTGAAGAAAAACGACATACCCTGCGAGGATGTGCTTCAGGAACAGGTGCTTATGCGAAAGATTCAGAAGCTTCTGGAGGAGTATTTCAACCTCTATGAAAAAATGAATCCCGAGATTGCGGCGTCAATGCTTGAAATTGAGGATGCAGGCGAGCTGGCAGACATCACAGCGACAAACTTTCCCCTCAAGCCTCACGAAAAGCAGATTATTCTTGAAGAGCTTCACGTTGAAACCAGAATGGAAAAGCTCATTGCCTTTATGGAGAATGAGAACAACATTATGGAAATTGAGCAAGGTGTAATGTCAAAGCTGAAAACAAGCCTTGACAAAAATCAGCGTGACTACATTCTCCGTGAACAGATGAAGATAATTCAGGAGGAGCTGGGCGACTTTGAGTCCGGTCAGCTGGAGGCTGACACATACCGTGAAAAAATGGAAAAGCGCAGCCTTCCCAAAGAGGTTGTTGAAAAGCTTGAAGAAGAGTTGGGAAGGCTTTCGAGGCTCTCGATACATTCTCAGGAATACGGCGTTGTTCAGAATTATATTGAAACGGTGCTGGCTCTTCCCTGGGACATAGCCACCGACGAAAATGCCGACATAAAATCGGCAAAGGAAATTCTTGACCGTGACCATTACGGGCTGGAAAAGGTGAAGGAAAGAATACTGGAATATTTGGCGGTGAAGTGCCTTGCCGAGGATACAAAGGGCTCAATTATCTGTCTTGCAGGACCTCCCGGAACGGGAAAAACCTCAATCGCAAGGTCTCTGGCAGAGTCTCTGGGCAGAAAATACGTTCGTGTGAGCCTTGGCGGAATTCAGAACGAAGCTGAAATCAGAGGTCACCGAAAGACTTATGTGGGTGCAATGCCCGGCAGAATTATTGCTGCAATGAAGCAGGCAGGAAGCTGCAATCCTCTTGTGCTTCTTGACGAGATTGACAAAATGTCAAGTGACTTCCGTGGTGACCCGACCGCTGCAATGCTTGAGGTTTTGGACCCCGAGCAGAACAGCACCTTCCGTGACCATTTTGTTGAGCTCCCCTTTGACCTTTCAAAGGTGCTGTTTGTGACAACGGCGAATTCAATTGAAAATATTCCGGCGCCCCTGTATGACCGAATGGATATAATAGAAATTTCGGGTTATACCGAGGATGAAAAGTTTAATATTGCGAAAAAGTATCTTCTTCCCAAGCAGAGAAAGCAAAACGGCTTGAGCGGAAAAATGCTGAAGCTTCCCGACAGCACATTGAGGCTGATTATCGAAGGCTACACAAGGGAATCGGGAGTGAGAGCTCTTGAAAGACGGCTTAGTGCAATCTGCCGCAAGGCAGCAAAGGAAATTGTTGAAGAAAACAAGCAGAGCGTGACGGTCACCGAAAAGGTGCTCAAAAAGTATCTTGGAGGCAGAATTTACCTCTATGACCATATGGCAGAGGAAAATCTGGTGGGAACGGCAACGGGTCTCGCCTGGACCGAAACCGGCGGCGACACTCTTTATATTGAGGTCAATACAATGAAGGGCTCGGGCAAGCTGGAGCTCACGGGCAATCTGGGCGATGTGATGGAGGAGTCGGCAAGAGCGGCACTCAGCTTTATCCGTGCCAACGCCGATGTTTTCGGAATTGATGCAGACTTCTATAAAGAAAAGGATATTCACGTGCACGTTCCCGAGGGCGCAATTCCCAAGGACGGTCCCTCGGCCGGAATTACAATGGCAACGGCGATTATTTCGGCGCTCACAGGCGTCAGTGTCAACCGCAATGTTGCTATGACGGGCGAAATCACTTTGCGGGGCAGGGTTCTGCCAATCGGCGGTCTCAAGGAAAAATCTCTGGCTGCCTACCGTATGGGAATCCGCAAGATAATTATTCCTTTTGAGAATAAAAAGGATTTTGAGGAGCTTCCCGAAAAGATAAAGAACGAGGTTGAGTTTGTTTTTGCAAAGGATATAAAAACAGTATTGGAGAATGCACTGAGCGGAGGTGGAGATAAATGGAATTTATCAACATTAAGCTGCTGATGACAGCGGTGAAGCCAGAGCAGTACCCCGATGAAAGCCTTCCTGAGATTGCTCTGGTGGGGCGCTCCAATGTGGGAAAGTCTTCGCTTATTAACTGTCTTGCAAACCGCAAGAACATTGCAAGAACAAGCAGTACTCCGGGCAAAACCGCAACGGTGAATTTTTATGAGATAGCAGGTCGCTACAGAATTGTAGACCTTCCCGGCTACGGATACGCAAAGGTATCAAAGCAGGAAAAGAAGAAGTGGGCGGATATGATTGAAGGCTATCTTTCAAATCGCCAAAACCTTGTTCAGGTTATTCAGCTGGTGGATTCGCGGCACAAGCCCACGGCTGATGACAAAATGATGTTCGACTGGATTAAAAGCTACAACTATGAGCCTCTGGTGCTTGCCACCAAGCTTGACAAGCTGAAAAAGTCTCAGGTTGAAGGAAACCTGACTGCAATATACGAAGAGCTTGAGCTGGGCGACGATTCGGTTCTGATTTCCTTCTCCTCTGAAACCCGTGAGGGCAGAGAGCAGGTAATCGAGCTTATTGAATATGTGCTGACAGATGACAAACAATAGACCGCTTCGGTGGTTACAGAAAGGATATTGGTGAAAATGATTACAAAACCGAGAGGTACAGAGGACGTATTGCCAAAGGACAGCAAGCTGTGGTGGTACATAGAAAACACCGCAAGAGGTGTTTGTGATCTTTACGGATATAAAGAAATCAGAACCCCTGTTTTTGAACACACAGAGCTCTTTCAGAGAGGTGTGGGCGACACAACAGACGTGGTTCAAAAGGAGATGTATACTTTTGAGGACAAGGGCGGACGTTCCATAACACTGAAGCCCGAGGGAACAGCAACCTTAGCGCGCAGCTATATTGAGAATTCTCTTTATGCAAATCCTCAGCCCACAAAGCTCTGCTACATCATTCCCTGCTTCAGATACGAAAAGCCCCAGTCAGGAAGACTTCGTGAGTTTCATCAGTTTGGAATTGAATGCTTCGGAGCAAGCTCACCTTCAACAGATGCAGAGGTTATCTCTCTTGCAAGTATGTTTCTTGAAAGGCTGGGTCTCAAGGGAATTAGCCTGCAGCTCAACAGCATTGGCTGCCCTGTGTGCAAAAAGGATTACAACGCAAAGCTGAAGGCTTACTTTGAGGATTACAAAGAGCGGCTTT
>JAZOCL010000072.1:0-13420 GCA_045596485.1 Clostridia bacterium | reverse complement strand
CGACCCTACAGCATTTCCGCTGCGATAGTAAAAAACCTGAATGCAGTAATTGGTTCCTTCACGATAAATACCGATTACATCCATATTATTGTCAGCAGATGATGATACTTTTTGGTTTTCGCCAAGAGCTGTTATGCTTTGAATTTTGTCCCGATACTGTGCAGCGATTTCGAACTCAAGAGCATCAGAGGCGGAAAGCATTTTTTTCTTCAGCTCCTCCACCAGATGCTCGTATTTTCCGTCCAAAACAGACGAAATTTCGTCAACAAGACCGTTATACGCCTCCTGCGTTATTTTACCCGTACAGGGAGCGCTGCACTGACCAATCTGATAATAGAGACATGGTCTGTCATAGATTTTGTTCATTGGTTTTCTGCAGCTTCTTATTTTGAAAATTTTTCTTATTTCTTCTACCGCTTCCTTTATGCTCAGGGCAGTCATATAAGGACCAAAATAAAGACTACCGTCTTTCTTTACCTGTCGGGTCATAAAAATGCGAGGAAAATCTTCGTTGGCTGTTATTTTTATATAAGGATACTGTTTGTCATCCTTCAAAAGGATGTTGTATTTCGGACGGTATTTTTTTATCAAATTACACTCAAGAGCCAGAGCTTCTGCCTCGGAGTCGGTAATTATATATTCAAAATCTGCAATTTGACTTACCATAACTCTGGTTTTTGGTGTATGGCTTGCCAGATTTACAAAATACTGGCTGACACGGTTTTTTAAGACCTTGCTTTTTCCCACGTATATTATCTTGCCTTCGGCATTCTTCATAAGATAAACACCTGAACACATGGGCAAGGAAGAAAGCTTTTTCTTTATATCTGTCACCTGCTGCACCCCCCTCAAAATCACCTATATAGTACAAAAATGCCTTACATAACGTAAGACATTTTTAAGCTTGAAAATTATAAATTATGAATTTATGCAAAATCTGAAGAAATCAAAGATACCAGCTCATTCACAGCCTGTTCTTCATCAGAACCTTCAGCGATAATGGTGATGCTGACACCTTTTGTAACCCCCAGCGAAAGAACGCCGAGAAGACTTTTTGCATTCACTCTTTTTTCGTCCTTTTCAATCCAGACGCTTGACTTATACTCATTTGCTTTCTGTATGAAAAACGTAGCAGGTCTGGCATGAAGGCCTACCTGATTCTGGACAACAATTTCCTTTAAAAACATAAATACGCTCCTTTAGTCTCATCCAAATCATAACACATTCGATTTTAACTGATAATAATAGAATACTAAAAATTTCGGTATAAGTCAACACTTTTTTTCTGTTTTGTTAATTTTTTTCGAATTTTTTATTACTTTTTCATTTGTTTCCATTGCATTTTCACAAATGAGAGAAAAGATTCATTATATCAACAGGCAAATCGGTTTTGAATATCATTTCTCTTCCGTCGGCAGGATGAGTAAATTTAATAAATCCGGCGTGAAGTGCCTGACGGGGTATCAGCATTTTTTCGCTGTCTCCCTCACCGTACAGCCAGTCGCCCACCAGAGGATGTCCGATGTGCGAAAAATGGACTCTGATTTGATGTGTTCTTCCTGTTTCGAGACGTATATCAACCAAAGAATACTTTTTGCCAAAAATCTTACAGATATGGTAAACGGTTTTTGCATATTTGCCATCGGCAGATGCCATTCGCTTTATTATGCTGTCGCTGCAGCGCTTGATTGGAATATCAATTACACCGTTTAAAGGGCTTGGAACACCGTGAACAACAGCTGAATACCCGCGTTCAAAGATCTTGTTCTTCATCTGTGCCGAAAGAACACTGTGAGCAAATCTGTTTTTTGCAATAATACAAATTCCTGAAGTATCCTTGTCAAGTCTGTTGACAATGTGATAGTTATGGTATTCCCCCGAAAGGCTCCAATAATGCATTACTGCACCTGCAAGAGAATTTTCGTAGTTCCCGGGACAAGGGTGAGATGCCATTCCTCCCGGCTTGTTTACCACGAGAATAAACTCATCCTCGTGCAATACCTCAATTTCACACTCAAAAGGAACGATGTTTTCGGGATAATCCGTTAAATTTTCATAAACATCGGCAGTCAACACATCACCTGTATCACAAATATCAATACTCCTGCAGGGAGTGTTGTTGATAAATATTCTGTTGTTTTGTTTGAGAAAGCTTAAAAGCCCCGAGGATACTTTGAATTCTTTCTTGAGAAGCCTTTCAACAGTTTGTCCATCCTGAAGCTCTGTTACTGTATGTTTGAGTATTGCTTTCATCTACATCCTACTCCTCAGAATTTCGGCAAATTCAACCATTGAATCAACAAAAAAATCGGGCTCAAAGGTCAAAAGTGACTCTGTTGGTGTTAAGGTATATTTTACGGCGCAAAGCTGGGTTCCCGCACCTTTTCCTGCCTCCATATCAAAGACGCTGTCACCGACATAAACTGTTTCTTCGGGCTTTACACCCAGCTTTCTGCAGCCGCATAAAACAGGCTCGGGGTCAGGCTTTGCTTTCTCTGTATTATCAGGCGTGATTATCACATCAAAAACGTCTTCCAGCCCCATAATTTTTATACCCCGATTAACCATATGAAGCCGTTTTGATGTTACCACGCCAACCTTGAGGCCCAGCTCTTTAATCATTTTTACACCTTCGCTTGCGCCCTGAAAGCCCTTTGCCAAAAGGTCGTGCTGAGTTTCGTTAAACTCGCGGTAGGTGTTATATAATCTCTCCCAAGATTCACCGTATTCCATAAGTGAACCCCGGAGGGGTCTGCCGTATAAGGTCAGAATTTCTTCATCACTTATTTCTCTGTTTAAAACCTGACGAAAGGCTATTCTGTAAGAATTGAATATCAACTCATTGGTGTCGATAAGCGTTCCGTCAAAGTCGAATAAAACAGCTTTTATCATAGGTGAAAAATCCTTTCTAAATTTTTATCCGAATGTTATATTTATTCAGCCAGTATTCAAGCTGAATCAGGTATGCGTAAAGCTGCGGTGTTGCCATAAGCTGTCCGAACCAGGGCTTTCCGTAATCAGAGGGCTGTTCCATAAGGTCAAGGATAAAGCTTTCATTAATCAGACCGTGAATACGTGAATTTTTATCCTCAAAAATCTCACGCAGAATTCCTTTGACAATATTCTCGTATTCAGGGTTGTGAGTCTTTGGAAAGGGGCTTTTTTTGCGCCACAGCACTTCTTCAGGCAGATAACCTTCAAATACTGTACGCAAAAGTCCTTTTTCTCTACCATTGTATGCCTTGAAATCCCATGGCATATTCCATACGTATTCAACCAGCTTATAATCACAGAAGGGCATTCTGATTTCAAGACCGCAGTTCATACCGATTCTTTCACTCCGTGCGCCCAGCGTATACATAAACCAATTAAGGTTCAGGTGTGCTATTTCACGGCGTCTTTTTTCTTCATCAGAATCCGATGAGCAACAGGGTGTTTCGGCTACGCTGTTGTTATATTTTGAATAAATGTAATCTGAAATTTCGTCAGGGCTTAAGCATTTTGGAGAAATCAGACTTTTTCTTAATTCAATATTTTTTGCCCAAGGAAAGATTTTTGCATCAAAATCTTCCTTTCGGTGAAACCAGGGGTAGCCGCCGAAAACCTCGTCAGCACATTCTCCCGAGAGTGCACCGTTAAAGCCGGCACCCATTTTCTTGCACAAAAAATACAGGGATGAGTCAACATCTGCCATACCCGGGAGGTCTCTTGCATCCACCGAATCAGTAAGATGCTCAACCAAATCCTCGGTCGAGACAGTTACAATGTGATGATTTGTGCCGCAGGTCTCACTTACAAGGTCAATATAATAATCGTCAGATGCGGGTTGATATTCCGTTGGAGTAAAGAATTCATCGTTTCCGCTGTATCTGAGAGAAAAGGTGTTTATTCCGTTACCGAACTTATTGGCAGCAAGAGCTGTTATTACACTTGAATCCACACCGCCCGACAGGAAAAAGGCAAGATTGCGGCCTTTTTCTTCCAGTTGAGAATCTATGGCATCAAATACAAGATTTTTTGTCTCGTCTGCACATTCCGAAAAATCGCCTTCAAAGGCTTTTGATTCAAGCTGCCAGTATTTATGCTCGTTAAAACCGTTTTTGTTGAAAACAGCAAAATGAGCGGGCTTAACCTCAAAAACCCCCGAAAAGGTTCCGCTGCCCTGACTTTGTGCAGGACCGAGCCCCAGAACCTCGCAGATACCTGTTTTGTCAATCATTGCATCCACACTTGAATTTGCAAGAATACCCTTGAGCTCCGACGCAAAAATAAGACAACCGTTTTTTAAGGTATAATAAAGCGGTTTTATTCCGAATCTGTCCCGTGCAAGAAACAACTCACATTTTTCGGCATTCCATATGGAAAAAGCAAAAACACCGTTCATTCTGTTGAGGCATCCTGCACCCCACCGAAGATATGCAGCCAGGGCAAGCTCGTGATCCTCCATACCATCTGAACGGATGTTTCGTTTATTCAATTCTCGCTTTATTTCTTCGCTGTTGTAAATCAAACCGTCAAAGCATACAGTATATTCCGCACCGTCACGCTTTACAGACATTGGCAGCTGTTTTTCTTTGTTATCATACGAAAACAAGGATGTGCAGCCAAACACACCGTGACCGGCATTTTTTATTTTAAAAACAGTACCACCTCTTTTCTCCTGCACTTCTGTCATATTTTTGACATTTTCAAGCTCCGAAGCCAAAGGGCGTGCGGTGTTTGCAATACCTGCTATTCCTGCCAAAAAAATCGCCTCCTGAAATAATTTCTGTAAATAGTATATGCAATATTTCAGGAGATGTGAAATTTTCTTTAATAAAAGGTTGCAACTGGGTCTTCGGGTTCGGATGTCACGGAGTAATCCTCCAGGTAAAGAACAGGTCCCTTGCCGTTATAAAGCTTGTGCTTTTCAATCTGAATTTTCGCAGTGAGAACAATCCAGTCGCCGTTTTTCATAAATTTGGAGCGTCTGAGACACAAAATTCCTTTGAAGGCAATGTCATCAACACAACAGGTCATCACAGGACGTCCGATAACAAAGCAATCCTCAGGCATACGCTTGTCAATTGTGAGAACTCCTGTGAATTTTACGGTTTTACCGTGATATTTGTCCATTTCTTCAACAAGGTCTCTGTACCAGATCGCATAATCTCTGATGTCAACTTCAATTATGTCTGCATTGATGTCAAAAGGCAAGGGGTCTTCGATTGTGTCAGGCTCGATTGCACCGTTTTTGTATTCATAAATAATATCTGTACGGCGGCTCACACCTCTTACAATTTTGTGAAGCTCCTCTTTATCGACGCCATCCTTGCAGCGGTTAAACACTACAAGCTCACAGTTCTGGAGTTTGTCCACCACAAGACTTCGCATATTTTCATTGTAGGTTACAAAGCTGTTTGCATCCATAAACGTAATTTCCTGATACAGAATCCACTCATTGGGCATATTAGAGTAAAAAACAGGAAGCTGCCACATTCCGTTATATTCAACAACCACACGGTTTGCCTTGTGCTTTTTGCAAAGACTTTTCAGGTTTTTCACGTTTATGCCGGAAATATCGTCAATAACTTCAATAAATACTTCCTTCTCTGCCATTTTCTTTTCATCAAATTCAACCTCGCCCTCTTCGCAAAGAAGCAGCAAGGTTCTTTCGCCATTGGTAAATCTTTCGTCATCCATGGTTTCCTTTATGAAAGCAGATTTTCCCGCTTCAAGAAAGCCCGTAAACAAGTATACAGCAATATCCATTAATTAGTTCAATCCTTCCGATTAGATGTTTATTTGCCTAAGAAGAGTGCTTCAACAGCTTCTTTGTTTAGCTCGGAGCCGATAACACAAAGTCTGCCTATTATTTCAGCAGCGCCAAAACGAACATCAGCCTCACCAGGAACATAATCAAAGTGAATCCATTTTCCGCTTTTTTCTGCAACAATACCCTTTGCACGGAGAACCATTCCGTATTCTCTTTCGTTTTCAAGCTCTTCAAGGGCTTTTTTGATTTCTTCTTCGGTAAACTTTGCAGCAGTTTCAACTCCCCAGCTTGTGAAAACATCATCAGCGTTGTGATGACCGTGTTCGTGGTCGTGACCGCAGCAGCAATGGTCGCCGTATTCGTAATGATGATCGTGTTCATGACATCCGCAGTCGCAGTCATCGTCGTGGTGATGCTCGTGATGATGGTCGTGTTCATGACATCCGCATTTACAGTCTTCGTCGTGGTGATGCTCGTGATGATGATCGTGTTCATGACATCCGCATTCGCAGTCTTCATCGTGATGATGGTGATGATGATGTTCGCCGCATTCGGGGCAAACCTCCTGCTCTTCCTTCAAGGTTTCGAGCTCATCCTCAAGAGTGTGGCTTCTTTCCATTGCTTCCAGAATCTTTTTGCCGTCAAGGTCTTCCCAGGGCGTTGCAACAATGAGTGCGGTCTCGTTTTTTTCGCGCAGAAGCTCGACACAAGCTTCAATTTTTGACTCGTCAATCCCTGTTGTATGACTGAGAACAATACATCCTGCACTTTTAACCTGATCATTGTAGAACTCACCAAAGTTCTTCATATACATCTTACATTTTTTTGCGTCAACAACAGCCGTGTAGCTGTTGAGGCAAATTTTGTCGCTATCTGTATCCTTTACTGCTTTAATAACATCACTGAGCTTTCCTACGCCTGAAGGCTCAATAAGAATTCTGTCGGGCGAAAGCTCCGAGATAACCTTTTTGAGAGCTTCGCTGAAGTCACCAACAAGGCTGCAGCAGATACATCCTGAATTCATTTCGGTAATTTCAACTCCTGCATCCTTAAGAAATCCGCCGTCAATACCAATTTCACCAAATTCGTTCTCAATGAGAACAACCTTTTCTCCCTTGTATGCCTCGTCAAGAAGCTTTTTGATTAAAGTGGTTTTTCCTGCACCGAGAAACCCCGAAAATATATCAACTTTTGTCATATAAACCATATCCTCTCTATTTTAAAATGTCGTGTATAATTCTATCAAATTTCCGACTTTTTGTCAACAAAACAAAATGTGCCGCAGCACATAATTCTGTGCTGCGGCATCAAAAACATATTTTAGTTTAAAACAGTAATAACTCTGATTGTACCGCCGAGCGAAGGAGCTGCGTCAGCGTAAAGGTTTACGGTTTTTCCCACCAGTTCAGACAGGTCGTTTTTGGACATTCCCATATAGGTTGAGCCTGATCTCTTGATAATCTGAACATCGTCACTTATCGTATAAACATCGTTTCCGATTTTTATACGGCTGAAATCAATTGCAGAAACGGCAGCACCGGTTTCAACAGTATAAAGCCTTTGAATAGATTCAAGACTGTTTCCGTCAAGCTGAAGTGCAACTGCTACTCCTGAAGAAATATTGTTGTAGAAGCTTGCAGAGTATGACTTCTTTGAACCGTTTGTAAACACCTCATATGAACCTCTTGAGCTTATGGAGGAAACACTTCCCGATGAGTTCAAAAGAATGCCATATGTGTATTGGTCCTTTGTAATATTCTCGACAATTATAAGTGAAATATCTCCAAAATCACCTGATGTCACAGCATAAAGAAGCTGCCTTGAGTTAAGCTCTGAAGAAGTGAAATCCTCCAGCCCTATAACCTGGGCTGATGCAGTTCCTGTTCCTGTGTCGGGTGCATAGGTTCTTTCAATGATAACACAGTCGGTTGTGAGCCAACGATTACCGATTTTTTTGTTGTTTTTATCAATTGTTCCCGAAATTGCTGTACCTTTTGACGTAACCGGCACAAAAACTGTATATCCTTCGTCATCAAAGGAAATTTGTCCGATACGTCCTATTTTTTCGGAATAATTGCCCTTGGTTTTGTATTTCAGGGTTTTGCCTTCTCCGTTCATAACAGTTATATAATTATACTGCCTTCCCGATTCGGACACATCATCCGACATTTCCGTGCTAAACGAAAGAAGTATGCCGTAGTTTGCAACTCCCGACGAGTTCAGGTCAACAACGTCCACAATCTTGCCATTCATTCCAAGAAGAACAGTTATTCTTGAACCGATTTTATAGCTTCCGCTCTTTTCGCCCAGCTTATATGCAGCAGACTGTGTTTCAAGCTCAAGGGTCGTTCCTGAAATTTCCACACTTGTTACGTTGGTTTTGTTTGGAAAGGCTTCGTTATACACACCAGAAACTTTGTCGCTGTAAAGATAAATTGTGGAGTTATCTTCAAGGTAATATGCAACATCATAGAGCTTTACGTCCTTAAGCGATGCTGAATAACCATTTCTGATTACGTTTGCCGAATCAACCTGTGCTTTTGAAACACCAACAGAGCTCAAAGCTGTGTATATATCGTTTTTGACGGCAACTGCCTCGGTATAGTCAGCGTTACCGAATACAAGGTATCTCACTGCACCGCTGTCGTCAAATATGATTGAAACTGCTGCGCCCTCGTCAATACTGTTTTTGAAGCTGCCATAGGTTGAAACTGAGCCGCCGTTATATACAGACGTGTTATCCGAAACACCAAGGCTGATTGTGCTTGTACCGTTTGCAAAATACGCTTCACCATCTACAACGTTTTCAACTGTCGTAACGACTCTTTCAGAGGTTTTTGAATCTGTGTAATTAATAACCTCTTTGTTCTTGTTGAGAACAAGCTTTACCCTTGACATAGGCTCAATTTTCAGATTTGAGTTTGCAAGAGTATATGTTCCTGCATCGGTTTTGATTTCGTCGGATGCAAGCCCCGAATCCTCATTTCTTGTGGCAATAACCAAAAGCTCATCTGTAATTGTTATATCCATTTTTGAAATCAGCTTGTTTGATGAACCGTTCAGTTCTGTTTCAAGAGCTCTGTTGATTATCACGCAAAGGTCTGCTCGTGTGACAGGTGTATTGTTTGAAAAATCAAGTCCCGCCGTAAGGCCCAGACTATCTGCCTTTATCATATATGCGTCGGGCCAGTTGTCACCCAGAGTGTTGAAATCGAGGGCTCTCAGGACAACGGTTACCGTTTCTGCAAAGGTTATGCTTTTGTTTGGCTGATATTTTCCGTCAGGGTATCCCACAAGAAGTTTGTTCTGGGTTACGGTGTTTATGTATCCGTTAGCCCAATGACTGAGGGCAACGTCATCGAACTTTTTGTTTCCCACGCTGCTGAAAGCTTCGTCCTCAAGTCCTGTAACCAGTGCAATCATTTTTGCGAATTCCGCACGTGTTATGTTTGCATTAGGTCTGAATTTTCCTGCATAGCCTGAAACAATTCCGTATGTGGTCAAAGCTTCAATCGCATCTGAATAATACATCCCGTCCTGAACATCGGTATATGAAGATGCGCTTGACTGCATAACGGTTAAACTCAGAACCATAGCAAGGGTCAAAACCAATGCTGATGTTTTTTTCAAAAATCTCATATGAACTCTCCTATATATTTTTATTTTAATCTGCATGAAGTGCATCGATAGGATTGAGCTTCGCTGCCTTGTTTGCAGGCGCCCAACCGAAGAAGATGCCGATAACAGCAGAAAATGCAAATGCACCGAGCATAACAACGATACTGGGAAACGCATCTATGTCCATTGCGTTTCCCAAAATGACTGTTCCGAAGCAGGATAGTATGATGCCAATAACACCGCCCATACAGCTTACAATAGCCGCTTCAATAAGAAACTGTGCCATAATGCTGGAGCGTTTGGCTCCTATTGCCTTTCTGATACCGATTTCTCTGGTTCTTTCTGTTACCGAAACAAGCATAATGTTCATAATTCCAATACCGCCGACCACAAGGGAAATTCCTGCAATACCTGCTGTCAGAAGTGTCATCATACCAGTGATTTCATCAAGTGCATCCATCATACTTGCAATGCTGATAACACTGAACTCATCCTCGTCACCGAATTTTGAAAGAAGAAAGCTTTCCAGTCGGTCAACCGCTGTTTCAACATTATCAGAAGTAGATGCCCATACAATATACGAACGAATTTTGCTTGTTCTGAATATCAGTCGTCCCGAAGAATATGGGATGATTACCATATCATCGTCAGAACCGTCTTCGGAATCGGAAATTGCTTCCAGAACACCTACAACAGTATAAAGCTCATTGTTAATTTTTATCTGCTTATTGACCGGGTCTTCAAAGCCAAAAAGCTCCTGTGCATTGAAGCTGCCGATTACGGCAACCTTTCTTCTTCTTTCAACATCGATGTCATTGATGAATCTGCCGTTTGATATGTCACGGTTTTTTACGGTTAAGTAATCGGGACTTGTTCCTGTGATGGGAACTGTCAGATTTGATGAGCCGTATTTAACTCTTCCGTTGCCGGACATACTGGGAACAACATAAGACACATATTCTGAGTTGTCCTCCATAAACTCCTGCATTTCTTCATATGAGACAGATTTTGTACTGTTTCTGCCTGTAAAATTAACGTTTATGCTGTTTGCACCGAGAGACTCAATTGATTCAGTAATCCTTCCCGTAGAACCTTGCACAACGCTAACCAATACAATAACGGCACACACACCGATTATAATGCCAAGCATTGTCAAAAATGTTCTCATTTTGCTTGCAGATACGCTTTTTATAGCCATTTTAAAGGCTTGAGATAAATTCATAGCTTAACCTCCCCAAAATCACACGTTGACTTGTGTTTTGTCGCCGTCAACAAGGGAGTCAAACACAATTTTTCCGTCCATAATTCTCACTATTCTATCTGCTTCGTGAGCAATTTTGTTATCGTGAGTAATTAGAATAACCGTTTTGCCCTCTTGGTGAAGCTCTTTCAGCATAGCTAGAACCTCGGCACCTGTTTTTGAATCAAGAGCACCTGTGGGTTCATCTGCCAGAATTATAGGGGGACGTGCAGACAATGCCCTTGCAATGGATGCTCTCTGCTGCTGACCGCCCGAAAGCTCGGTGGGTCTGTGAAAACGTCTGTCATAAAGTCCCACACGTTCAAGCGCAACACGGGTCATTTCTTTTCGCTTCGCAAGAGGAATCCCTGCATAAATCAGCGGAAGCTCAACGTTTTCTTCCACATTAAGCTTTGGAAGAAGATTGTACTGCTGAAAAATAAATCCGATTTTTTTGTTTCGGATAGCAGCCTGTTCGTCTTCCTTAAGCTCGCTGGCTTCGTTTCCATCAATAAAGTACTTGCCCGATGTAGGGGTGTCAAGGCATCCAATCATATTCATAAGAGTTGATTTCCCCGAACCCGAGGGACCAATTATTGCAACAAATTCGTGTGGCTTTATTTTTAAATCAACGCCGTCCAGGGCACGAACCTCATTATCACCCATTTTATAAATTTTGTACATATCCTGAATTTCAATCATATATTCAGAGTTTGAAACAACCTCTTTCATTCATTCAGCTCTCCTTTTTGAATTTAGGTTGAGAACATATCAGCGTCTGTTGCCCTGCTGCGTACCGCCACCACGGTTTCCACCGCCTGAAGGCATTCCACCGCTCATCATTCCTCCTGGCATACCGCCGCCCATCATTCTGCCAAACATAAAGCCTCCTTGAGTGCTTGTTGTGCTTGGAATGTAAACAACGGTTTCACCTTCAGAAAGCCCGGAAACAATCTCAATATTGGTTCCGTCTGAAATTCCGATTACTACCTGACGCATTTCGCAGCCTTCGGGAATGTTGGCGCCGGCACCACTTGGCATTGCGCCTCCTATGCCTCCTTGTCTTTCGCTGCGTTCAGCGTTTTCTAAGCCTTCTGCTCTTTCGGGTCTTCCACCGCCATCTGTTCCTTCAGGACGTTCAGGCATTTCAACGTTTGCTGCATCTTCAGGTCGTTGGGGTATTTTGTTGTTCTCGGCATCTCTCGGTCGCTGAGAAGCATTTTCGGCGCTGCTTGGTGAATCACTCTTGTCGGATGTTCCGTCAGTTTTCACAAGAACAGTTGCGCTTGTACCTCTCACACTCATAAGAGCATCTTCAGGGATTACCACAACATCGTAGGCTTCATTGATAAGAATATTAGCATTAACATTCATACCTGATTTAAGATTTCCGGGCTCGTCAATGGTGAGCTCGATGTCATATGTAGTAACACCGTCACCTGACGAAACACCTTCGCTTGCAATGGTTGTAACCGTTGCTTCAAAAACTTCGCTGGGAAGGGCATCTGCATCAACAATGGCAGTTTGCCCCAGATGAATGTCTGAAATATCAAGCTCGTCAACACTAATTGTGAACTTCATTTTGCTCATATCAGCAATAACCATCATAACTGTCTGAGAGTTTGAGCTGTCGATATTGTCGCCCGCCTTGCTGTTCTTTGTAATGATTGTTCCCGAAATAGGAGCGGTTATATTATAGTTATCAAGGGTTTTCTGATTAGATTCCATACTGAGCTGACTGTCTCTCAGATTGAGAGCACTGCTCTTTTGTGAATTAACCAACGAGGGGTTGCTGAGTCGTGCAATCAGCTGTCCTTTTGTTACATAGTCACCGTTTTTTACAGCCACCTGTGTAACCGTACCCGAAACCTCAGCCTTGAGGTCAGTGACTGTTCCGCTGCCGATTGTGCCCGAGCCTGCTGAATTCACATTTCCTGAGCTTGTGTGAACCGTAGCTGCAAAGGTTGTGTTCTCTGCAAGAGCACCAGGGTTTTGGAGCTCAATTTCAATATTTTTTAACACGCTTCCGTCTGTTCCGTTTCCTGCGTTTGCGTAGTATTTGTGTGTAACCTTTCCGGGTAGCGAAGTCATATAAAGCGCACTTGTTATGGTAACACCATCGCCAACCGATATTTTTTCAAAGTCACTTACAGAAAAAGGAATGTCAACCGTGAGAGTTTCATTGTTGATAATTTTTCCGATAATACCGCCGTTAACATTGTCATCAAGCTCAAGTGAAAAATCTGTAAGCTTTCCGCTTGCTGTTGCATAGATGTTAAGCTTTTCAATATCATCATTGATTTCATCAAGTGACATCTGAGCCTTTTCAATGCTGTTTTGTGCTTTTTCCATCGTGAGCTGAACATCCTCGTCGTCTATCTGATAAACGGTGTCGCCTTCATTAACAAAATCGCCTTCTTCAAAGGGTGATGAAATAATTTCGCCTCTGACCAAAGATGTGATTTCATATCTCTCGTATGGCTCAACCACACCGCTTTGCTCGATGCTTTCAGTTATGTTGCCTATGTAAGCCTGTGTTTCAACATAAGATGTCTCGGCTTCTGTGTTCTTTTTTCCTCTGCCGAACAAAAAGAAGCACAAAAGTGCAATAATCAAAACAACTGCACCAAGAATTATTATTCTCTTCTTTGTGAAAAAATCTTTTTTAAAGCTGATTTTTCCAACCTTTTCAAAGAACCACTCTTTCACGCTCATTTTTTGCCTCCTTGGCTGTATATTTTTTTATTATTCTTCCAAAATAATACTATATATTTGATAACTACGTGTTAATAAATTAAAAAATATAT
>JAZOCL010000071.1:0-6308 GCA_045596485.1 Clostridia bacterium | reverse complement strand
ATCATAATACCCATAGCAAGAGACATAGAATAAAACAGCTGTCCCATTGCCGCAAGAACCGTTGTTGCCGAGAACTTGCTGAAGTCGGGCAGGACATAATAAAGAACACCCTCCCACGCACCGGGCAGAAATACAGAATATATAGCAATGATAATTGACAAAAGCACCAGAATAGGCATCATAAATTTGCTTACCTTTTCGATACCCTTTTCAACACCGCAAAGAACAACTAACGCTGTAACCCCTATAAACACAAGGAACCAGAAAATGGGCTCTCCTGTCTGCGAAATAAAATTGCCGAAATAATCGTCGCTCGCTGCCGCAACGCCTGCACCGTTTGCAAAGTCAAAAAGATACTTTGTAACCCAACCGCCGATAACCGAATAGTAGGGCAGAATTATAACAGGAACAAGAGCCGCAAGCCATCCAATGAAGGAATACTTCTTGTTGAGAGCCTTGAATGCACCGATTGCGCTGAGACCTGTTTTCCGTCCTATTGCAATTTCGGCAGTCATAAGGGCAAAGCCAAGGGTGACAGCAAGAATAATATAAACCAGCAGGAATATACCGCCGCCATATTTCGCTGCAAGGTATGGAAATCTCCAGATATTACCCAGACCAACAGCTGAGCCCGCTGCAGCAAGAACAAAGCCGATTTTGCCTGTGAAGCTGCTTCTTTTTTCGTTAGACATAAATAAACCGTCCTCTCAATTTTTTACATATTTCTACCAGTATACTATATTTGCCCCAAAAAAGCAAACATTTTGTTTAAAAAATATTTTTTATGCGCTACACATTCGCAGGAAGAGTTGTCAACTCATTTCCCTGAAAAAAGTCAATACCGTAATCAACTACCTTGAATTTTCCCTCAAAATATTCAAAGTGCGATACTGATGCATTTGTAGCCCAGGGAACATCCTTCATTTCGTCAAGGGTTTTGCCGTCACAAAAGGCTTTGAATGTGCGTATGGGCGTTGCGTGAGTGAAAATGAATACTGTTTTCCCTTCATTCTCTTCTGCAATTTTCGTTATTTCCGACACAATACGCTTTTGAAGTTCCTCGGTGCTCTCTCCTTCGTCACAGCGTGCACGGCCAATATTGGTCAGCCACACGCCGTATGATTCCTTATATATCTCTTCAAGCTCGGCAAACAAACCGTTTTCCCACTTGCCTGCATAAATTTCACGAAGGTTTTTGTTCCTGATTATCTCCATTCCCTTCAATTCTGTCGTATGCAAAGCCGTATTATATGCTCGGATTAAATCGCTTGAATAGATAACATCAACCTGAATATCCTTCAAAAACCGTGCAGTATTTTCTGCCTGAAGATGACCCAGCTCTGTCAAGTCAAGGTCGGTATGTCCCAAAAAGGCTCTGATTTTGTTGCCTTCAGACTGACCGTGTCGTATCATATAAATTTGCGTTGTACTCATTGCTGCTCTCCTCTGCTTTAAAATGTAGGTATAATACCGAATAAAATAAACCCAATCGTGTTGATGGCAAAATTGGCAAACATATGCACCAGCCAGGAGGGATAAATTGTGCCGCTTTTTGCATTGAGATAGTTAAAAATCAAACCACCTGCAAACAACCCAAGAAGAACAAGAGCAAAAACTCCAACCGAAAACCAGCCAATCATCATCGCCACGTGATAAAGAGCAAAAGCCCCTGCACCAAACAAATATGCAAATCTCTCAGACGCTACTCTGCGCATTGTAAGGAACGCAAAACCCCTAAAAAAGAATTCCTCAAGAAGGGAATTCACAAAGGATATGTAAATTGACACAAAAACAAAATTATCAGCATTCACTCCAATATTTCCCATAAGAGCCTGTGGAATTGTCGAAAAATCAAACACGTTCTTCAAAAGCAGGTATCCGCCCAAAATCACGGCATACACAGCAACGCCCAGCCCAAAGGCAAGCTTCAAGCCCTGTCTGTCAGGCACGAACAAGGGCTTAATTTTCAGCTCCTTGTCAAGTAATGCGTAAAGCATAGGAAAGCCCAAAAACAGTACCAGCTTTATTGCGGATTTTTCAAAATAATTAGCCTTTATCACTCCGTCAACCAGAGCCATAACCACACAAAATACCACCACAATTGTGCCGATAATCAGTATCTTTTTTCTGTTATTCATAATAACACCTCTATCTTTAGGAACGTCAAAAAACAACATTTCCTTTTTCTGTCATTACCACTTGCTTCTTTTGAAATATAAATTGCATTTACTTTGTCAACATATTCTATAAAGCCTGTACAATCTGGATGTCATGCAGCAAAGCCTCCCTTGCCACAGGCCCCCTTGCCTAAAGGGGGCTGTCAGCGAAGCTGACTGAGGGATTCATGGGAGGCGGGAGCCGCAGGCTGACGGAGGGATTCTTTTATAGCAATATCAATATATTTACAAACTCCCTCGTAGTTTCTATTTACTTCATTGTTTGGTATTCTAATAACTGTCAAATTTCGCTGTTCAATTCTTTCTGTCCTGATTTTATCTTTTAACAATCCTTTTTTCTCGTAATGTTGCGAACCATCAAGTTCGATAATTAATCTTACACTATGACAGTAAAAATCAACAATATAATTATCAATTACTTTTTGTCTCAAAAATCTAACAGGATAACTTTTAAGGAAATCATACCACAAATGTCGTTCTTCTTTTGTCATATTCTTACGCAAATCTCTTGCATTGGTTGTTAAGTTTGTATTATGTTTTCTATCCATATATCCCTCCACCACCTTCGGTGGTCCCCCTCCCTTTATGCAAGGGAGGCTTTTTATGCTCCGATATTTTTCGACATTGCGACATATAAGGTTTAGATGCAAACCTTTTTAACGCAAGTTCATAGCAAGTTAGGACTAAAAAATTACCTTATCAAACTTTTCAAATAAAATATGTATGTTAACCAAGTATTCCAATTTTGTAAAAACAGAACAAATATCATTAACCATAGCAACCACAAAGATGCCCTTTTGCAATTTTTGAAAATGGATATACATAATGATATTAACAATACAACATTAACTATATCCCCTAACAAAACATACATACCAACAATTCCACTTTTCAACATAATAATTACGTTGAGTATATTATGCCATGATAAAACTACATACAGAATTGTTGTTAAAATAATAATAATCTTTGATATGAATGATTTATTTTTATAAACAAAAATCAAATTTAAAATTGTTAAAGCTAACATCAATATCCACATATACATATTCCTCTCTTCTTTTCGACATCATTCGACATATCCATATTGCGATGCATAAGGTTTAGATGCAACTTCCAAAGGCTTCTCCTTGAGGAGAGGCTCCGCCGTAGGCGGTGGTGAGGTGTAGATTGCGAAAGCAATCGTTATTCATTTCCACCTCATCCGAGTTGCTACGCAACCCACCTTCGCCTCAAGGGGAAGGCATTTTTCTCCTTCACATCTCAAACTTTAAAAAATGTACTATTTAGATACCACTCATTTTTGTGGATATGCAAACTTCTTTTGCTCAACATTTTTGCTATCAGAAAATCGATATGTTTTTACGGACAGTCTAAGACGCCTGTCCCTACAAAAACTATATATGATATGAATTCTCGTTCCCGTAAGATAACGTATCGAGTGCGTCAGCACATTTTGAGTTAATTTTAACGTAGCTTGTTTATGAAAGCCTTTAAAACAGCAATATAGTCTGACGACCTTTGCTATTACAAATCAAAAGCTAAGTCAATCGAAATCTTGACCAGTAAGATGTTCTATGGTTTTTCTCAAGTTATGAGTTTGGCTGTTTTCTTTGTCCAGTAATAAAGCCTTATCTGCATAAAAAAGTGCGTCTTCATACCGAGAAAGCCTTATGCAGCATTCAGAAATCCTTTGCAATACCTCAATGGTTTCCCGGCTTTCCAGAAGCTTTAGCAACAACTTCAGCGCTGCATCAAAGCTTTGGTCGATACAAAGCTTTTGTACGTGGTTAAAAAGCAAATCAAAATAATTCAAGCCGTCAACTCTGCATACTGCATATGAGCCGTCAGTCCAAAGAACTGTTGCAGTACATATGTCCGAAAAACCGCCATGCAGCAAATCGGCAGACAAGGCTCCCGGTCTCAAGGTGCTTTCGCTGTTGGCAACATATCCGCACCTGCCAAATCCGTCACAAAATGCTGCAATGGCATTTTTATCGTAGCGGTTTGAAGGCTCCTTTATAAGATGAACCCTATTGCTTGTTTCAAAGGGTTGTATCCCGAAATAATGTTTTATTCCTGCAATTATCACAAAAACATCTTCTTCGCTTTTATCTGCCAGAGGCAACAGCTCTTCAACTACTGAATTTGCATCCTTGGAACATTCGGGCTTTTTCACAAATTCTGTTTTACTAAATTTCTCCCGATAAAAATCAAAAATCTTTTCAAGCATAGCTTTTATGCCAAAGCTTCTGCTCTCTCCATTGCTTTGTCAATGTTTTCGCAGAAGTTTTCTTCGCCGCATCTGTCAAAAAGTCCTGTTTTTTTCATTGCCTTGAGGGGCTGTGCATTGACGTGAGAGAACACAATGGTAATACCATTTTCCTTGCAGCTGTCCACAAGCTGTTCAAGGGCTCTGAGACCATCTGCATCAAGCGACGGAACAGATCTCATTCTTAGAACAAGACACTTTGTGAAATCCTTTGTTTTTATTTCAGAAATCTGCTTTGTAACTGCAAAGAAGATAGGTCCGCAAAGCTCATAAACACTGATATGCTTGGGAACAAAACGAAGACCGGGTTCGTCGCCCTGCTCTTCTTCTTTAACGTACTTCCAGCTTTCAACTTTTGTTTCGTCGCTCATACGCTTCATAAAGAGAACGCAAGCAAGAACAATACCTACCTCAATGGCAACAACCAAGTCGAATACAACTGTCAACAGGAAGGTCACCACAAGCACCAGAATATCACTCTTTGGCGATGTTTTCACAAGATAAACAAACTGTCTCCATTGGCACATATTATATGCAACAGAAATAAGTATTGCAGCAATGGCAGGCATAGGAATCCATGACGCATAGGGCATAAGAATAATCAGAACAAGAAGCAGAACAACCGAGTGAACCATTGCAGAAACAGGTGTCTTTCCGCCGTTTTTTACGTTTGCGGCAGTTCTGGCAATAGCACCTGTGGCAGGAATACCGCCAAACAACGCAGAACAGATATTGCCGAGACCCTGCCCCATAAGCTCAGCGTTTGAACGGTGTTTCTTTCCCACCATTCCGTCAGCAACCACACAAGAAAGCAAGGATTCAATACCTGCAAGCAAAGCAATTGTCACCGCATCGGGAAAAATATCAACAACCGAATCAAGGCTAAAGCCCGGAAGCCTGAAGGCAGGCAAAGAGCTGTTGAGAGTATACAAATCTCCGATTGTGTTGACCTCCATACCAAAGCCCTTAACCATCACAACACCTGCAATAACAGCAATAAGTGATGCGGGAACCTTCTCAACATACTTGATTTTTGGCCAAATTATAAGAATTGCAAGACAAACCAAGCCCACAATTATCGCCTGAATATTTACTGTTCCTGCGTTTTCAAAAAATACCGCCAGCTTTTCGGCAGTTTCGATTGGTGCCTCACCGTGTTGATATGTAACACCGAAAAAATCCTTCAGCTGACCCACAACCAGAGTAACAGCAATACCTGCCGTGAAGCCTGTTGTGATTGTGAAGGGAATAAATTTTATAAGATTACCGAGCTTACACAAGCCCATAACTATCAGTATTATACCTGCAAGAACCGTTGCAAGAGCCATACCCTCAAGACCGTTTCGGGCAACAATACCCGCAACAATGGTGGCAAAGGCTGCCGTGGGTCCTGAAATCTGAACGCTGCTGCCGCCAAATAAGGCCGTAATAAAGCCTGCAACAATTGCTGTGTAGATACCCGCCTCTGGACCAACACCCGAAGCAATGGCAAGAGCAATTGACAAGGGCAAAGCAATTATTGCGACAATAATACCTGCAATAATGTCTTTGAGAAGCTGGTTTGCACTGTAACTCTTCAAATCAAAAAACAACATCGGCTTAAAACTTTTCATTTGAAAAACCCCTTTGAAAATATTTTTACATAACGCAGGCACCCTTCTCCATTTTTGGAGGGATGCCCTGTAATTTGTCTGTTATTTAATTAAAAAAGTCCAGGGATATTGAGACCACCCGTGAGCTTGCTCATTTCATCTACTGAAGTTTCTTCAACCTTGCGGAGAGCTTCGTTCATTGCTGCAGTAACCAAATCTTCAAGCAAGTCGGATCGTAGCCATGTCGTTCTGTGAGCCAAGGAGTTG
>JAZOCL010000070.1:0-17675 GCA_045596485.1 Clostridia bacterium | reverse complement strand
AGCAGTTAATAAACTAAACAAAAAAACTATGCATAAGGAGAAAGACAATGAAAAAATTTTTTGGTGCTGTTTTGATGGTTTTGTATATTTTTGTAAATACATTTACGGTTAATATTTCGGCAGAGGGAAGTGTTTTGCAGTACGGTTATATTGCTGCTGTGGCGTACGACGAGGATGCTGTTACGGGAGAAGAAGCTCTGTTTGTGCAGGTATATGACAGCTTCGGGCTTGAAAACATATACCAATGTGCCGCAGGGGTGGTTGTAAACGGAACAACCTATGAATCCCTTGCTTTAGCAGAACAGGCAATCGAGAGTGAAACATACGGAGAGTTTGTTTTGAATGACCAAGGGGAAATAACGAAGATTAACTGTTCAAAGAATTTTCCTGCAGATAAACAGGTGAATGCTACAATTGATTTTGTGGTATACAATGACGGACAGCTTGAGGTTTACCCGAAGTTTAACTACATTTTAAAGGATTGTACAGCTATGCTGGCTGTATATAATAGGGATGGCAGAATGCTGGGCGTATCACAGACAGAGGTGACAACTTCAAATTATGATGAATGTGTGCTGACCCTTTCTGCTACCAAAGACTATGTGGGGCTTACGGCAAAGGTTTTCTTCTGGCAATACGGCGAAACGGTTGCACCTGTGGGAAATGCGGTTCCAAAGAGAATTGTTGCAGCAGAAGGTGATGTTCAATACGGTTATATCGGTGCTGTGGCGTACGATATAGACGATGTGACATTGGAAGATAAAATGTTTATTCAGGTGTTGTCTGATGACGGCGTTGAAGCTCTTGAATTCAAAAACAACGGTGTGATTTTGGGTGATGAGACGCTGTTGGGTGATGGAACCGTTGATGTGGGAGCAATTGCAGAAGATACGGAAAAATCGGAGGCCGTTGCGGAATACCTTGACGGCAAGGTTATACAGTTTGCGAAAAATTATGAAGGGAAAATATCAAGAATAATAACGTCAGACTATGCTTCGGCTGAATTTGCGCTCACATATGAGAATGTAGAAAACGCACAATTTGATATGAAAACCAACAGCTTTAGTGCAGATACATCTTCGGTTGCGGCTGATGAAGCTTCGACTGTGTTCTTTGTTCTTGAGGATGAGTTCGAAAGGAGTAGTGTGGGCAAAATTTTAGATATTGAGCATGGGATATGGTGTAATCTGATTGGTGTGTATGCCGACGGAAATGCAGTTGATAATAATATATTTGTTGTAGATGCAGCGTCCTTATCTGAAATAAGTTCTGAAATGGGTCTTGCAGTTGTGACAGCCGTTTATACAACAGAAAACGAAGACGCTGAAACGGTTGGTGTTATTGAGCTTTTGGTTAGAGGTGATGAGGTTGGAGCGGAGACAACCACTGACGTTTGGACTGAAGTGAATGATGTGCTTACGATTGGAGATTTAGTTAAGGTTAACGTAAATGATTACGGCAAGATTGATAAGCTTGCCATGGTTTGGGATGCAGATGAGACTATCAGAATATTTAAAACAGATTCAGCTGAAAATCTTGCTGACCTTGCTCCTTTGTATGAAAGGGGCGATGCAGAAGCAGGATTAAATGAAACCTTTGTAGGTGGTAAGGTTGTTAACTGTTACAACAACAAGATTTACTTCTCAGAGGCTGATGATGCTGTTGCTTACAGGCTTCCACAGGCGAGTTATATTTATGTTATAGACGACAGTGGACGTAACGTAGAAATCAAAAAGGGTACAACATCGAGCTTTAAGGTATATGAGGTTCTATATGACGGTGAAGCGGGAAGAGTTACGCTTTCAGACGGAACGATATTTGAAAATGTTGCTGATGCTGACGCTCAGCAGGCGGCTGACTATGTGTATCTGAGAACCTATAACGACAAGGTTGTTGATGTGGTAATTGTCAAGGGTACAGCCAGATTCAAATAAACGTTCTATTTGCTTTGATGAATAAGATTTAAAAAGGCTTGGGAAGCTAATGACAGGGAGCTGTCTTTTGCATATGCGCAGCCAATGCTGCGAGGAGGCAGCTTTGGATATACATTCATTGGGAGAACGGTGCCACGGCGCAGACTTTCGCCCGAAAATTCTTCAACCACGCAGGAAACTCCAAGATGTATTGATGCAAAGCGGATAAGCAGGTCATAGGCCGCAATTTCGATTTGAGGAGAAAGGGTTATGTTCTTTTCTTCGAAGTTTTTGTCAAGAAAGCGTCGTGAGGTTGATTTTTTTTCCAGAAGAATGAGGGGCTGAGCGGCGATTTCTTCCCAGGTGTAGCTTGGCTTTATGTTGTGCTCTGGTCCGCAGACAAAAATATCGTGTATTTCGAGGCAGGGCTCAATGCACAGCTCATCATCCGAGACAGGCAGATTTACAAACGCAAGGTCAGCTTTGCCCTCCTTCACCATTTGCAGCATACGTGAGGAATATGAGTTTGCCATTTCGATGCGAATACCCGGATAGGTAGCGTGAAATTGCTCCAGAAAGGGCAGAAGATAGTGGGTGGTAATGGTATCACCTGCGGCAATAGTCAGCTCGCCGCTTTCGAGATGCTGCCTTCTTGCAAGCATTGTTTCGCCTTGTTCGATAGAAAGCATTGCGTTTTCAATTTTTTGGAAAAGGAGAGAGCCTTCTTTTGTTAATGTTACACCACGGCGTGAACGGTTGAACAGCTGTGTGTTTAAATCGGCTTCGAGCTGACGTATGCATTGAGAGATGGCAGATTGGGAAATATATAAATGCTGTGCTGCAGTTGAAAAGGATGCAAAACGTGCAGTTTCGTAAAAAATACGGTAATAATCAAGCTTTGTTTTCATATAAGCGCTCCTTATCACAGTAGTAAGAATTATCTGTTTTACTAATAGTTATATCTGTATTATAATAAGATTGAAAAGAAAAGTCAAGACAAAATCGGAGGTCAATGATATGAGAAAAACAGGAACAATATCAAGAGGTATTCGTTGTCCCATTATCCGTGAAGGTGATAATATTGCAACCATAGTGGTTAACAGCGTTATAGAAGCGGCAGAGGCGGAGGGCTTTGAGCTCCGTGACCGTGATGTAATTGCAATTACAGAATCTGTTGTTGCCCGTTCACAGGGAAACTATGCATCAGTTGATGCCATTGCCGAGGATGTTAAGGCAAAGCTCGGCGGCGAAACAATCGGCGTAATCTTTCCCATTCTCAGCCGTAACCGTTTTGCTATATGCCTGCGCGGTATTGCAAAGGGCGCAAAGAAAATTGTGCTTATGCTCAACTACCCCAGCGATGAAGTGGGAAATGCTTTGGTTTCGCTTGACCAGCTTGACGAAGCAGGTATCAACCCATACACAGACGTGCTGAGTGAAGCGAAGTACCGTGAGCTGTTCGGTGAAAACAGACATCCTTTCACCAATGTGGATTATATTCAGTATTATGGAGATTTGATTCGTTCTTGCGGAGCAGAGGCAGAGATTATTCTTGCAAATGACCCCAGAGTCATTTTGAAATATACAGACAGCGTGCTCAACTGTGATATTCACAGCCGTGCGCGCACAAAGCGAATTCTGAGAGCTGCCGGCGCAAAGCGTGTGGTTGGTCTGGATGAGATTCTTTCACAGCCTGTGAATGGCAGCGGCTACAATGAAAAATACGGATTGCTGGGCTCAAATAAGTCCACAGAGGATACAGTGAAGCTGTTCCCCCACGAATGCTTTGAGCTTGTTAATGATATGCAGGCGCAGATTCTTGAGAGATGCGGCAAGCACGTTGAGGTTATGGTATACGGCGACGGAGCCTTCAAGGACCACGTGGGAAAAATCTGGGAGCTTGCTGACCCGGTTGTTTCACCTGCATATACCTCAGGTCTTGAGGGTACTCCCAATGAGCTGAAGCTCAAGTATCTTGCAGATAATGATTTTGCAGACCTGAAGGGCGAGGAGCTGAAGAAGGCGATAGAAGCTGCAATCCGTGAAAAGGACAGCAATCTGGTGGGCAATATGGCATCACAGGGAACAACTCCACGCCGTCTGACAGACCTTATCGGTTCACTTTGTGACCTGACAAGCGGTTCGGGTGACAAGGGAACTCCTGTTGTTTTGGTACAGGGATATTTTGATAATATGACCGACTAGTCTTAAAATACAGAAAAAGGGATGTTAAAATAGTCCGTACTGCAAAAAGCTGGGGAAATCAAAGGATGTAGAACTTTGCCTAGCATAAAATCAATTGATAATGTTGAAAAATTGCATCTTTGATGCAATTTTTCTGCTTTCTTGAGACTTTTTACTACACACAAACTTCGCCTCTCGGTGGACACAAGTACACCTTCGGGACGAGATAAAGGAATTTATATCATATTGAGTTTTGTAGGGACAGGCGTCCTAGGCTGTCCGTAAAAATATCGATCTTGTGACACCAAAAATATAGAGTAGACGAAGTATATATATCGACAAAAGGGGTATATTGAATAGCTTGTTGAGAGACGAGAGTTAAACTCCGATTAGGGCATCGGAGTTTTTATTTTTGCCGAAGGTTCGGGGGAAGAATTTTTGAGAGAGGAAAATAAAGCTAAAAAAATTTTATACTTTTTGCATTTTCCTCTTTTATCTTAGCAAAATTTGTGATATACTATTATCTGTATTGAAAAAAGGAGGACCACTCTTATGGCAAGGATAGGTTTTGATAATCAAAAATATTTGACAATGCAATCGGAGCAAATCAGAAAGCGTATTGCAGAGTTTGGGGGAAAGCTGTACCTTGAATTTGGCGGCAAGCTTTTTGACGATTATCACGCCTCCCGTGTTCTCCCTGGCTTTGCCCCCGACAGCAAAATCCGTATGCTGCAGCAGCTCAAGGACGATGTGGAGATTGTTATTACAATCAATGCAGAGGATATTGAAAGCAATAAGGTTCGCGGTGACCTTGGAATTTCGTATAATGACGATGTTCTCAGGCTTATCGACACCTTTCGTGAAATGAGCCTTTTTGTGGGAAGTGTGGTGCTTACAAGATATAACGGACAGCCTTCGGCAAATGCTTTTTTGAAGCAGCTCAATACCCTTGGGGTTAAGTGTTACAAGCATTATACCATTCCGGGCTATCCCTCGGATATTCCTTTTATTGTAAGTGACGAGGGTCTCGGCAGAAATGAATTTATTGAAACCGAGCGTTCGCTGGTTGTTATTACTGCCCCCGGTCCCGGAAGCGGCAAGATGGCAACCTGTCTCAGCCAGCTTTATCACGAGCATAAGCGGGGTATTGCTGCAGGTTATGCAAAGTTTGAGACCTTTCCTGTGTGGAATCTTCCCCTCAGACATCCTGTGAACCTTGCATATGAGGCGGCAACTGCCGACCTTAATGATGTTAATATGATTGACCCGTTTCATCTTGAGGCATACGGCGAGACGGCGGTTAACTATAACCGTGATGTTGAAATCTTTCCTGTGCTCAATGCTATGTTTGAAAAAATTCAGGGTCATTCGCCCTACAGCTCGCCTACGGATATGGGTGTTAATATGGCAGGCAACTGTATTATTGACGATGATGCCTGCTGTGAAGCTTCGAAAATGGAGATTATCAGAAGATATTTTGCTTCAAGCACGGCTATTGCAAGAGGCAAGGGCGATGAGAGCCAGGTGAGAAAAATCGAGCTGCTGATGAATCAGGCAGGAATTACCCCTGATTATTGCCCTGCTGTTCCCAGAGCTCTGGAAAGAGCCGAGGAAACAAAGTCTCCTGCAGGGGCTATGGTGCTGCCTGACGGAAGAATTGTTACAGGAAAGACCACATCCACTCTTGGAGCGGCTTCGGCTTTGTTGCTTAATGCCCTCAAGGCTCTGGCAGATATTGATTCCGAGATTGACCTGATTGAGGCATCGGTCCTGGAGCCGATTTGTGGGCTGAAGACCCAATATCTGAAGCATAAAAATCCCAGACTTCATACCGACGAGCTTTTGATTGCCCTGACAATTTCGGCGCTTTCAAGTCCTGTGGCAATGAAGGCAAAGGAACAGCTTGAAAATCTCAAGGGCAGCGATGCTCACTTTACGGTTATTCTCAGCGAGGAGGATGAAAAAATCCTGAGACGTCTCGGAATTAACGTAAGCTTTGAGCCAAGATATGAGCACCAGAGACTTTATCATAAATAGTATTAAGATATAAAAAAAGCAACCGAAATTTTATCGGTTGCTTTTTAAGTGCTGCGCTTTTGAAAGGAGTTTATTCAAGCTCGAATGCACCTGTGTAAAGCTGGTAATATTTGCCTTTTTGGGCAATGAGGTCGTCGTGGCTGCCACGTTCAATTATTCTGCCCTGCTCAAGAACCATTATAACATCCGAGTTTTTGACTGTTGAAAGGCGATGGGCAATAACAAATACGGTTCTGCCCTCCATCAGCTTATCCATTCCCCGCTGAACAATTTGCTCTGTTCGGGTGTCAATGGAGGAGGTTGCTTCGTCAAGAATCATAACTGGCGGGTCGGCAACAGCGGCACGGGCTATGGCAAGAAGCTGTCTTTGACCCTGCGAAAGGTTGTCGCCGTTGTTTGAGAGCTCGGTGTCATAGCCGTTTGGCAGACGTGTGATGAAGTCATCTGCGCCTGAAAGCTTTGCAGCTTCGATACAGTCTTCGTCGGTTGCGTCGAGATTGCCGTAACGGATATTTTCCATAACGGTTCCTGTGAACAGGTTTGTTTCCTGAAGCACAAGACCAAGGGAACGGCGGAGGTCGGATTTTCTGATTTTGTTGATGTTTATGCCGTCGTAACGGATTTTTCCGTCTTCAATGTCATAGAAGCGGTTGAGCAGGTTGGTTATTGTTGTTTTGCCCGCGCCTGTTGCGCCTACAAATGCAATTTTCTGACCGGGCTTTGCATAGAGGCTGATGTTGTGGAGAACGGTTTTGCCTTCTTCGTATGCAAAGTCAACATCTGTCAGAACCACGTCGCCTGCAAGAGGAGTATAGGTAACGGTTCCGTCGTGATGGGGGTGCTTCCATGCCCATTTTCCCGTATGCTTTTCGGATTCGGTGATGTTGCCCTTTTCGTCTATACTTGCATTCACAAGGGTTACATATCCGTCGTCGGCTTCGGGCCTTTGGTCAATGAGAGAGAATACACGGTCAGCACCTGCTATTGCCATTGCAATGGAGTTGATTTGCTGTGTGACCTGATTTACGTTGCCTGTGAACTGCTTTGCCATATTGAGGAAGGGAATCACAACGTCGATTGTGAGAGCTGTAATTGAGCCTGCAACCAGCGAAGAAATGCCAATGTTGGGGAGCTTTGTTATAAGAAGGATTCCGCCCACCAGAGCAATGAGCACATACAAAATGTTTCCGATGTTCTGAATAATTGGACCGAGTATGTTTGCATAGGCGTGAGCACGGAAGTTATCCTCAAAGAGGCTTTCGTTGATTTCGCTGAAGTCCTCACGGCAGAGGTCTTCGTGATTGAATACCTTGATAACCTTTTGACCTGTCATCATTTCCTGAATAAAGCCTTCTGCCTTGCCAAGGGACTTTTGCTGGCGGATGAAGTATTTTGCGGAGCCTTTGCCCACCTTTTTGGTTACAAACATCATCACCGCAACCCCTGCAAGAACCGTGAGGGTCAGCCAAAGGCTGTAATAGAGCATAATCGACAGCACCGAAATAAGCAGAATGCTGCATTGCAGAATTGTGGGCAGCGCCTGAGAAATAAGTTGGCGCAATGCGTCAATATCATTGGTGTAGCGGCTCATAATGTCGCCGTGACGGTTGGTGTCAAAATATCGGATGGGAAGATCCTGCATTTTTCCGAACATTGCACGTCGCATTTTGTTCAAAAAGCCCTGTGTGATGAACGCCATCAGCTGAGTATAGCACAAAATCGCAATTAAAGAGAAAAGATAAAGCCCTGCAAGGATTGCCACCTTTGGGATGATTACGGCGGATGCCGATTTCCAATCGCCTGTGCTTACCCAAACTCCAATGTCCGCAAGAACCTGCTGCTGAAAAATTGCGGGAAGTGATGCGGTTATTGATGAAATTATAATGCATACTGCGGTTATGGGAATCAGAACAGGATATGACTTGATGAGCATTTTGAGCAGCCTGAGAAGACAGCCCTTTTTTTGTATGGGAGGCATTCCGCCCTTGAAGTTATTCATTGGTTTCATTTTCGGCACCTCCTGTTGTCTGCTGTTCAAAAATTTCACGGTAGATTTCGCTGGCAGAAAGAAGCTCGCTGTGGGTTCCTGAGGCGGCTATTCTTCCGTTTTCCATAACAATAATCAGGTCGGCATCCTGGACAGATGAAATACGCTGTGCAATGATGATTTTTGTTGTTTCGGGAATATATTCCCTGAAGGCTGCACGAATCATTGCGTCGGTTTTTGTGTCAACGGCACTGGTTGAGTCGTCAAGGATAAGAATTTTTGGTTTTTTGAGAAGAGCTCTGGCAATGCAAAGGCGCTGCTTTTGACCGCCTGACACGTTGCTGCCGCCCTGCTCGATGAAGGTGTCATAGCCCTCGGGGAAGGCTGATACAAATTCATCAGCCTGAGCAAGCCGTGATGCTTCGACAATTTCTTCGTCGGTTGCGTTTTCGTTGCCCCAGCGAAGATTTTCTTTTATTGTTCCCGAAAACAGCTGGTTCTTTTGAAGTACCATTGCAACGCTGTCACGGAGGGCTTCGAGGTGGTAATCACGAACATCAATGCCACCTACAGTCACACAGCCTTCGGTAGTGTCATAAAGACGGGGAATGAGCTGAACAAGGGTTGATTTGCTTGAGCCTGTGCCCCCGATAATTCCCACGGTCATACCTGATTCAATGCGAAGATTTACGTCAGAAAGAGCGTATTTGTTTGATTTTACCGAATACTTGAAGCTTACATCTCTGAATTCAATTGAGCCATCCTTTATTTCGGTTACGGGATTTTCGGGATCGGTCAGGGTTGATTCTTCTGAAAGAACCTCGCAAATTCGCTTCATTGATTCCCAGGACATTGTCATCATAACATAAATCATTGACAGCATCATAAGTGACATCAAAATCTGCATACCATAGGTGAGCATTGCTGAAATTTGTCCAACGTCAAGAGTGCTTCCCATACTTGTTATGATGAGCTTTGAGCCGACGATAAGCACAAAAATCATATTGAAGTACATACACACCTGCATAAGGGGGTGGTTGAAGGCTACAATTCTTTCGGCTTTTGTGAAGTCTTTGCGGATTTCTTCAGCAGCATTGCCGAACTTTTCTTTTTCGTATTCTTCACGGGAGAAGCCCTTCACCACGCGCATTGCACGGATGTTTTCTTCTACGGATTCGTTGAGCTTGTCATACTTTTTGAACACACGTCTGAACGCAGGCATTGCCTTTCGTGAAACGAAAAGCAAGCCTGCCAGAAGCACAGGAATGACAATTATGAAGGTTGTTGCCAGTGCGCCGCCCATTATGTATGCCATAATGATTGAAAAAATGAACATCATAGGTGAACGGAGTGCTGTGCGGATTGCCATCATATATGACATCTGAACATTTGTGATGTCGGTGGTGAGACGTGTTACCAAGGAAGAGGAGGAGAATTTGTCAATGTTTTCAAAGGAATAGTCCTGAATCTTGTTGAACACAGCCTTTCGCAGATTCTTGGCAAAGCCTGCTGCTGCTTTGGCGCTGGTGTAGCCTGCAAGAAAACCGCACAGAAGTGAAACAATTGCCATTGCAATCAGAGACAAGCCTATGATTATGATTGTTTTCAGCTCCACGGCGATTTTCATCCGGTTCACCAGATTGGCGGTGATAAAGGGAATGAGACATTCTATGATTGCTTCACCTATGATAAATATGAAGGTGAGGATGGTGGGTTTTTTGTATTCACCCACACAGGATAACAGTTTTTTTATCAAAAAAATTCACTCCTTGTGCGTATATGCGTAAATATAAAAACACCCCACAATTAATGCACACACTGAGGCGTTGGGATGCTAACATTAATTATAGGATGATTTTGGTTTTGTGTCAAGGCTTGGAAACGAGAGTTAACAGGTTGTTAACAAAGTTATTCTGAAGGACTGCTTTGATGCTCCTTGCGCATTGCGCCGGGAGAAATGCCGTAGCGGAGCTTGAAGTTCTTCAGGAAGTTGGGAAGTGAATTGAAGCCTGATGCAAAGCAGATTTCTGATATTGAGAGATGTCCTGAAAGAACCAGCTTTTTTGCATATTCAAGCTTCAGGTTGTTGAGATATTCCTTGTAGGTTTTGCCCGTCACCTTGTGAAAAAGGGTGCTGAAGTAATTCATATTGAAGCCCGACACCTCGGCGGCTGTTGCCATTGAGGGGTTCTCGCGGAAGTGGCTGTGCATAAAGAGGATTGATTTGCGCACTCCCGACAGCTTTTTGTCAGAGTTGCCCACAAATTCAAAGTCATATTTGCGCAGCAGAATGATGAACAGACATTCGAGCAAGTTCTTTATGTAGGTCTCGGAATAGCCCGAGGTATGGTCGAATTCGTCAACCATTTGTGAAATAATCGAAACAGCGTTTTTGAACTCCTTTTCGTCAAGGTGAAAAAGAAGATTTTTTTCAACGCTGAGAATTTTTTGAAGAAGCTCGTCATCAAGCAGACTTTCGCTGAACATAATGTTGAAAACCTCGGCATCACGGCTTTTTACGCTGTGAAAATCGGTCGGGTTGAGGAGATATATGTCACCGGGACCAAGGGTTTGGGTCACTCCGTTGAGAGACTGAACTGCCGAGCCGCTGAGAATCAGCTCGATTTCGAAGCAGTCGTGCCAATGAAGGTCGTAGTCGTGAAGCTTTTTTCTTCTTATGAGAAGATTTTCACGGCTGTTTTTTAAATTTCTAACGAGTATTCGCTTTGCTTCGTAGCTGCCTTTCATTTTTTTCACCTCTTGCGCTGACTATAAACGAAAATTTTTCCTTACCAGGTACATATAATATCTCAAAAAATACAAAAAGTCAAGCCAAATATTAAATTTTGAGATATGTTGGTAAAAGAATTAATACAGCGAATGTTGATAAAATCAGAAAAACCAACGGTATAGGTGCTTTTGCGTTTAAGTGCTATTTTGATGAGCATATGCTGCCGTAGGGGCAGTATTCGCAAGGGTCAAAGCCCGAAATGAAGGCAGGGTTTATATCAATCCTTCCCGAAAGAATGTTTTCAGCTGTTTCGGATGCCTTTTTGTCGGCATCATCAAGGGCTTTTTCAAGGTCTGCCTTGTCAAGGAGAGAGCCGGGGGTGCAGGCAATATAATGGATTGAGCTGTCGTCGCCGTGATGAGTGTCTATGCTTTGGATGACGGAGGGTTCGTTCATAATGATTCCCTGTGCGGATATTCCGTCGTTTATCTGCTTTTCAAGGGTGAAGTCATCAGGGGTGTCAGAAAAGCCGATAAGGGGGTCGTTCATATGAAGATAGAACATTGCTGCAACCTGAGACTTTGGAATATGCTTTCTGAGGGCGTTGGCGTAGATAAGGGGCTGGAAGTGAATTCCTGCGGCTGCCAGAGCCATATCCAGATTGCGTTTTGAGGACTTGTAGTCGGTGATGGCAAGGCTTGGAGTGCCGTCAATTTGGGCACTGTCCATTCGGTCAACAAAGCCCTCGAGATATACCTTGCCCTCGCTTGAGTCAAGCTCGTAAGGGGGGTAGGTTTTGCCGTCGCCAAAGCCGATTTCGAAGCCCGCAGGGCGGAAGGTACTTTGAGCATAGAAGTTGATAAGCTTCCAGGCGGTTGAGGTGGCAATGCTCTTCATTCGCATCATCATATATTTGTAGTAATGGGATTCGGCATAAAGGTTTTCGTTGGCGGTTTTTGAAACCTCGTCAACCAATGCTGAAATCTCGCCGAAGCATTGGTCACGGCTGATTTTGCTGTAATCTGCATTTTGCCCGGATTTTGCCTTGAAGTAGTCGCAAAGAATTTCGTGGAGAATGTTGCCCGTGTCGGAAGGATTGAGACCGCCCATAAGGCGTTCGCGTGCCACAAGCCCATAGCGCATAAAGAAGGAGAATGCGCAGCCGTTGTATTTTTCCAGCTTTGACACGCTGAGGGTCAGGGGCAGCCCATAGAGCTTTTTTGCGATTTCGGGGGTTAGAGCTGTGTCTGCTGATTTTGCTTCGTGCATTTTGCGCAGAGCTGAAAGTCTGTGTGAATACTGCGGGTCGGCATTGAGACACGTCAGAACAGCTTCCCACAAGGGGGAGAGCTGATGCTCGTTCCAGCCGTTTTCAAAAAGCTGTGACGAAAGGACACGGAATGCAGCTTCACGGCTTTCGGTTATAGAATGCTCGCTGCTGAGAATGGCTGCTTCGTCCTGAAGCTGTGGAAACAGGGAGCCCTTGAGCGTATGAAGAATTTCAGAGGGCTTCAGGCCGCTTCCGTCACGGTCGCTGAGGGGAGCAAACACATAAAGGTGTTCCTTTGGAGTTGTAAGAACGGAATAAATGAGAAACTGTTCTTCTTTTTGCTGAGTGAAGGTGTCGGGAGCAAGGGTGAGACCTGCTTCTTCGAGCATAATGCGCTCTGCATCTGAAATGAGACCCTCGGACATATAGTCACGGGGAAAGACACCGTCAAGAGCACCCAGGATTATTACAGCCTTGACTCCTGTGCTGCGGAACAGGTCAACAGGACTGATGACAACCTTGTCACGGGTCAGGGGAACCGTTCCCACGCTGAGCTCGCCGCAGGCTGCAGAGAACAGCTCAAAAAACTCTGCAAAGGTTGAATATTCGTCGTTCATATAATCGCTTATCTGATTTGTTACAGAAACAAAGCTGTTCCACACCATTCGCAGATGCTCTGCGCTGCGGAGCTCTCCCCTGTGTTTGAGATAGGCAATTTTTTTGCTTACGGCTTCGGGAAGTGAGATGCTGTTCATCCAGGTGAAAAGGTTTTGGCAGATGGTTTTTGCGGTTTTTCTGCCGCTGAACATATCCGCAAGGTCAAGAATGGGATGAATGAGCTTTGCTTTTACGGAGTTTATGTACTTCATATTGAAGGCGTGCTTGTCGGGATTATAGGTCCAGTCGGCACGGGTATTCCAAAGACTTTTTGGGATGTCTGCCGCAAGGATATAATTCTCGAAGCTGTCGGTTTCACGAATGCTCACGGGGAAGAAGCCTGACCGTGCAACCCGCATTATGCGGTCATAGGAGAAGCCGAAGGTGAGAATTTCAAGCACCGAGAGCAGCATTCGCATTAAAGGGCTTTCGGTGAGAGGGATTTTTCGGTCAAGAAAATAGTTTATGCCGTATTCCTCAAAAATCTGAGGAATAAGAAGCTCATAGCTTTCCATACTGCCTGTGAGGATGAGAATGTCGTTGAAGGAATAGCCTTCTTCGCGCATAAGGCGGCGTATGAGACGGGCGCAGAGGGTGACCTCGGCGTGGTAGTTGTCGGGACGAACCAGATGAATGTGTTCAGGTGCATTGTTATACACTTCGGGACTGCAGGAGAAAAAGTTTTCCTTCAGGTGGCAAAGGTCAGTGTGAGCCGATGAATCGTCAGACAATGGAATAAAATAAGGGGGAAGAAACTCAACGTGCTTTTCGGCTGCAGCTTTTGTGAGCTTTTGGTATGTGTTTATCTGTGACGAAAAAACAGCATCTTGACCTTCGATTTTGTCGGTGGTCAGGGCAACACATACATCCGCAACCGTCATAAGCTGTGAAAGTGCGGCATACTCTGTGGGAGTAAAGCTTTTGAAAAAGTTGATATAAAAGCTGCCCCTGAGAAAGTCCGCCTTTTGAATTTTTGGAATAATCAGCGAGAGATTATCCTCGGAATTGGCGTGACCCTCCGCAAGAAGTTGATTGAAGCATTCGTATATTTCTGAAAGGTCACGGAGCTTCATAGAAAGCTTTTCGTCGGTGGTTTTTTCTGCTGCAGCTTTGAGGGCTGAGGGTAAAACACCGTAACGCTTGAATTCGGATATGGCAGACTGAATGAGACCTGTGAAGCCGTTCTGAGAAAGATTGCGTCTGAAGCAGGTAAGCTTTTTTGCCGAGAGCTGAAGGGCTCTGCGGGTCATTATGTGCTTGCCTGCTTTGTCAATATAGCCTGTGCGGAGAGGCCCCATTTTTGAGAAAATCAGGTTGCACAATCGTGAAAAGGTCAGTACCTGAATTTTGCTCTGGGAGGAAAGCCCCAGAGTGGAGATGAGCTCCTGCTCGGCATACATTGAGTATTGCTCGGGCACAAGAATAAAAACGGATTTGCCAAGGGCGGCATCCGCCTGTGCACGGCGGTATATTTCGTTCAGTTTTTTGGTTTCTTCGGTTCCGCAGATAAAGTTCAGCATAGGGGGTCTCCTTTTCAGCCCTTTTTGGTCAGCTTTGCTGACAGCTCTCTTAGAGAGCCATTGGAGCTATAAAATGTTCAGCAGCTCGATTATGTCGTCGGCAATAAAGTCGGGGTTTTCTTGCTCGAGAGTATCTTTCGGGAATGAGGTGGCAACCGCAAAGCAAAACGCGTCGGCTGCTTTTGCGGCACGGATTCCGTTGAGAGCGTCTTCGATAATGATGCATTCCTCGGGGTCGGCGTCCAGCTCGTCCATTGCCGCAAAGTATATTTCGGGCGAGGGCTTGCGCTGTGATACGTCGCTACCTGTGATGATTGTGTCAAAAATTCCCGAAGGAATTTTTGCGGCATCAAGTGAAATTTTAACCTTTTCAAAAGTAGAGCTTGAGGCAATTGCCAGATGAAAACCACGATTTTTCAGCTCATCAAGGAGCTTGTGGACAGAAGGAAAAACCTTTAAATCTTCATAGACGTATTGGTTAAAGAAGTGATAAAGGCGGCTTGTTGCCTTTTCGATAAGGTGCTCCTTTTTGTGCTTGGTGCAGGGACCCGAAATAAATTTGTCTTCTCCTGCGCCGATATAGGGCGTGAAGGTTTCGGGGGTGGCGGAAATTCCAATTTCGTCCAGAGCTGCAATGGCTGCCTTTGCACACACAGATTCGGAGCTGATGAGAACACCGTCAAGGTCAAATATAATATTTTTTATGTAGTTTTTATCAAAATCGAATTGGGGCATTTACCTTTTTCCCTTCTTGTGATATAATATATATAAGTATATCACTAATCATATAAAAAAACAATAATTTTTTAAAAGAGGTCTTTCCATAATGAAAATGTATCACAATTCCAGAAAGCTTGAATACCGAAACCCTTTTGGGGCAGCGCCTACAGAGTCGGAGGTGTGCTTCAGGGTCAAAACCGACAGCCTTCCTGACGGAATGTGGCTGAGGCTTTGGCAGAATGGCGAAATTCTTGTGCCCATGACCTGTGTGGGCGAAAAAAACGGTGAATTTTTGTTTTCGGTGGAGCTGACTATGCCCGAAGAGCCCTGCCTTTTGTGGTATTATTTTGTTGCGGAAAATGACGGCAGACGGTATTACTGCTGCAAGACATCGGGCGGCGAGGGCGGCACTTTTGATTTTTGCAGCGAAGAATCCTGGCAGATAACGGTTTTTCACAAGGACTTCAAAACCCCCGACTGGTTCAAAAATTCGGTTATGTATCAGATTTTTCCTGACAGGTTTTTCAAAAAAGGCGAAGTTTTTGAAATACCTGAGCGAAAGAGTGAATATATTATACATAAAGACTGGTACGAGCCTGTGTTTTTTAATCCGCATCCTGCCGAGGCGGGTCCTGCCTGTAATGACTTTTACGGCGGAAACCTTCGGGGGATTATTGAAAAGCTGCCGTACCTTGCGGAGCTTGGAATCGGCGTGATTTATCTTAATCCGATTTTTGAAGCTTTTTCGAATCATCGTTATGACACGGGAGATTACAGCAAAATTGACCCCATACTCGGAACAAAGCAAGACTTTGAGGAGCTGTGCCGAAAAAGTGAGGAAATGGGAATCAGAATTATTCTGGACGGAGTTTTCAGTCATACAGGCAGCGACAGCGTTTATTTTAACAAGTACGGAAATTACGGCGAAAATGTCGGCGCATACCGTGACGAAAATTCACCCTACCGCAGCTGGTTTCAGTGGTGTGAGGGCGGTTACCGCAGCTGGTGGGGCTGCTCCAATCTTCCGAATGTTATTGAGACAGAGCCGACATATATTGACTATATCCTGCGTGGGGATGATGCTACAATAAAGAAATGGCTGAAGGCAGGGGCTTTTGGCTGGAGACTTGATGTGGCAGACGAGCTTCCCGATGAATTTATAAAAATACTGAGACGTGAAGTTAAGTCGGAAAATCCCGAAGCTGTAGTTATCGGTGAGGTCTGGGAGGATGCTTCCAACAAGGAAAGCTATGGCGAGCGCCGTGAATACCTTCTCGGGGACGAGCTGGATAGTGTTATGAACTATCCCTTCAAGGATAATGTTATTGCTTTTCTTACGGAAGGCATTGACGCAAAGGAGTTTTCGGAGCGACTTATGACCCTTGCGGAACATTATCCTGCGGAGAGCCTTTATTCGGCAATGAATCTTTTGGGAACCCACGACACCGTTAGAGTGAAAACCCTTTTGGGGGGACAGTATATAGACGGAAATATGTCAAGAGAGGACAAAGCGCGCTTCAGGCTTGACGCAAGGAGTGAGACCCTTGCAATAAAGCGCCTGCGCCTTGCGGCATTTATGCAGATGACTTTTGCGGGTGTTCCTTGTATTTACTACGGTGACGAAATCGGAATGCAGGGGCTTTCGGACCCCTTTAACCGTATGCCCTACACCTGGAGGTGTGTGGATAATGAGCTTCTTGAGCATTATAAGGCTCTCACAAAGCTGAGAAATTCAACCGATTGCCTGAGAACGGGCAGTTTTGAAACGGTTTATGCCCAAGACGGAGTGTTTGCCTATATAAGAAAAATTTCGGACGGCAAGGATGTTTTTGGACATTATGCAAAGGACGGCTTTGCACTTTGTGTTGTTAACCGAGGCTCGGCTGACTGCGAAATTGAGATGGATATTCCCTTTGATAAAAAGCTCAGGGGCGTAATTTCGGGAGCTGAAATATGTGCGAAAAACGGAAGAATAAAGCTTTTGGCGGCTGCTTTGAGCGCAGAGGCATATATATATTAGGTAAATTTTAACAAAAAAATTTTTGTAAATGTGGAGAAATTGCAAGAATGTAAAATTTACTGGTGGACAAACCGCCCGCAGAGTGATAAACTTAATATATATAGGAAGATTGCACAAAAAGGAAAAATTTAGACAGGAATTTTTTGATATAAAATAACAAGAGAATTATTGGAGGAAAACCTGAAATGACAAACTTCGGCAGAGATACAACAGAGCTTTCAAGGGAACTGATGTTTCTGTTCAACAGTGGCGAGAATTATCAGAGCTACAACCTGCTTGGTGCCCATCCCTTTGGAAGGGGTGCGAACAGGGGTTTCTGCTTTGCTGTCTGGGCGCCGAATGCCCTTTCTGTTTCGGTGGTATGTGACAGCAACGGTTGGGACAGAGCAAAAAATCCTATGAAAAAATATGACGAAACAGGAATCTGGAGCTGCTTTATTCCGGGGGTTCAGGTTGGTGAAAGATACAAATTCAGCATTGAAGCTCCCTCGGGGGAGATTATTCTTAAGGCTGACCCCTTTGCATTCTCAAGCGAGGTGCGTCCCGATACTGCATCGCGGATTGCAGATATGGACTACAAGTGGGGTGATGGTGCGTGGCAGAGAAAGCGTGAAAAAACTGCACCCTATGACAAGC
>JAZOCL010000069.1:0-3567 GCA_045596485.1 Clostridia bacterium | reverse complement strand
CCGCAGAGCTCTTCTTTCCCGGGATGCTGAAGGATTATGTGGGAAAAGAGGTCTGGCTTTCAGGCACGGTTGTCTCACCCATAACCGAAAGCAAATCGGGATATTCAAGCTATTTTGAATTTGAGGTAGTTCAGGTTGATTCACAAAGCATCAAGCCCGAAACTTTGGTAATATACATTTCAAAAACCCGTGGCAGCCTTCTTACCGAGGGCGACGAAATTTGCTGCTGGACTGCTCTCAGCTCACCTGTTCGCGAGGATATAACCGACAGCTTTGACTACTATACCCATCTCAGAGGCAGAAACATCTTTTTGGTGGGTGAGGTTCAAAACACTCACCCCGCAAATATCAAAAAGCCCGTTAACCTTGTTTCAGCAATACAGTATTTCGGCTTTGCTATAAAGAACAAAACCTCTGAGGCAGTAGACGCTCTTCTGTATGACAGCCCCACCTTTTCTGCTATCCTGAAGGGTATTTTGGTGGGAGATAAGTCCGGCTTTTCGGATGAGCTTTATAACAAATTTTCTTATGCAGGGCTTTCACATATTGTCTCGGTATCAGGTATGCATCTCTCAATACTGTTTTCGGTTCTGACGCTTTTGATGTACTTTGCTCACACTCACAAAAAGCTTGCCTGTATTCTGGCGATACCCGCAATTGTGCTGCTTTCTTCGGCAGCAGAGTTTTCGCCTTCGGTTTGCCGCAGTACAATTATGGTTCTGGTGATGATTGCGGCAATGCTGCTGGGCAAGCGCTACACGCCAATCAATGCGCTGTTTCTTTCTTTGGGAGTAATTCTGGTTGCAGCACCTTATTCTCTCTTTTCAAAAAGTCTGATTCTGTCATTCGGTGCCACCTTGGGTATTCTGGTTTTCTTCGGATACCTTAACCGATTGCTTAAAAAGCTTTTCCCTGTGCCTGAAACAAAGCATTCCAAGTTGAATAAATGCTTTTCAAAGTCAGCTGCATTTCTGAGCTCATCGCTGGCAATTTCTGTTGCTGCATTTCTTGGAACAGCATATGCTTCGGCAGTATTTTTCGGCTCGGTATCCTGGATACAGCTGCTAACCAATCTGTGGGTTATTCCTGCAGTAACTGCGGTATTCTGTGTGGGCTTTCTTGCCTGCATACTATACTTTATATTTCCGCATCTGACTCTGGCGGTATTCTATTATCCGCTCAGGTTCTTTTTGTGGATTATCTCAGCAACTGCGGATACTTTTGGAACAAGTAAATTTGCCTTTCAATTCAATAGCGAAGCCATTCCCTCAATTGCTTTTGTTATATATCTTGGTGCGGTAATAATAGTTTATATGCTACTGAAGCTTTTTGAGGATATGCAAAAAGAAAAAGCTGCAAAGCCTGAGGCTCACAGCTTTTTGAGGTAACTTCTCTTTAAAATGCGTTCACTATTTTTTTGAAGGTATTTCCGCGCTGTTCAAAATTATCAAACAAATCAAAGCTTGCGCAGGCAGGTGAGAGAATAACAATATCACCGCTTCTTGCACAGGCACGTGCGGTATTTACCGCAGCTTCAAATTTTGTTTCACGGTGGATGGCAAGACCCTGGTAGTTCTTTGCAGCCCTCACCGCACTTTCGATTTTATCAGATGTAACACCCACCAAAACCAGTTCCTTGACATATTCATTGATGACCTCTCCGAATTCGTCGAAGGGGATTTTTTTGTCATAACCTCCTGCAATGAGTATCACCTTTTCACCAAAAGATTTAAGTCCTGCAGTTGTTCTTGCAGGGCTGCTAGCAATTGAGTCGTTGTAGTATCTCACTCCGTCAAGAGTACGAACAAGCTCAATTCTGTGTGCAACACCGCCAAACTCCTTTGCAACAGTTTCAACCGTTTTCTTTGAAACATAGTCTTTGGTTGCAGCGATTGCTGCCATATAGTTTTCAACATTATGAATTCCGGGAATTTTTATATCCTCGACCTTCACAATCGTCTCGTCACCATAAAAAATGCAGCCGTCCTTCAGATAAACAAGAGCATCACCCTTTGACGAAAAGCATCTCCATTCACCTTTAGCTTCTTCGCCCATTTCCCGGGTAATATCATTTGCAGAGTTTGTAACCAGAACAGATTCTTCACTTTGATATTTCATTATATTTTTCTTTGCTTCAATATATTCGTCAAAGTCCTTGTGCCAATCCAGATGGTTTGGGGTTACGTTTGTAACCACTGCAACCTTAGGGCTTTTTTTCATTGAGAAAAGCTGAAAGCTTGATAATTCAAGAACTGCCTTGTGACAGGGCTCCATTTTTTCAAGTTCCGCAACAAGGGGCTTGCCGATATTTCCACCTATGTGGCAGGTATAGCCCTCGGTCTTCAGCATTTCGCCGATAAGAGTTGTGGTAGTGGTTTTGCCGTCGCTGCCCGTAACTGCAATTATCTCACAGGGGCAAAGGTCAAAAAACAACTCCATTTCGGATGTAACTTCAATACCCCTCTCTCTTGCTGCCACAAGCTCAGGAACGTCCGCACGAAGTCCGGGAGTTTTGAAGATAAGCTCCGTTCCTTCAGGAATATCCTTGAGATAATCCTCGCCCAACACAAACCTCACGCCCAAAGCCGAAAGACTGTTGTATGTATCACCCAAAGTCTCGGCACTCTTTTTGTCGTGAGCTGTGACAACAGCCCCGCTCTCACACAAAAAGCGAATGAGGGGAACATTGCTCACCCCCACGCCAATTACGGAGATTTTCTTATCCTTTAAGGTCTTTTTATATTCAGCTACGTTCATAATATTTTCCTCTCCTGAGCTTCAAAAGATTATTCCGAAAGCAATTCCTGAAATTGTTTTTCAAATAGTCTTTCAAAGAAATTAAGGCGGTTAATCTCCAGGATAACCGCCTTAGTAAAATCTTTGTACCTAATTATTCAGCGTCAAGAATGTCGCCCAGAGTAAATGAACCTTCTTCTGTGTAAGATTCATCCGAAGCTTCCTCTTCTTCAACCTTTTCAGCTTCGGGAGCATAGTCAGGGAGAAGAACCTTTCTTGAAAGACCAATCTGCTTTGTTTCGTGATTGATTTCAGTAACCTGAACCTCAACCTCATCACCGATGTTCAAAACGTCAGAGGGCTTTTCGATTCTTGTGTTTGCAATCTGTGAAATATGAATAAGACCATCAACAAAGGGAGCAACCTCTGCAAACGCACCGAAGGGAAGAATGCGAACAACCTTACACTTGATTGTGTCGCCAACCTTCAAATCCTTTGTAGCCTTGTACCAGGGGCTGTCTTCTTCCTTCTTGTGTCCCAGTGAAATCTTCTTTGTTTCAACGTCAATATCCTTGATATAAACCTCAAGAGTGTCACCAACAGAAACAACCTCTGAAGGATCCTTGATTCTTGCCCATGAGAGCTCTGAAACGTGAACAAGACCGTCAATACCGCCAAGGTCAACAAATGCACCGAACTTTGTGGTTGACTTAACTGTACCGTTATAAACCTTGCCAACCTCAAGTGATGCCCAGAATGCAGCTTCTCTTGCTTTCTTTTCTTCTTCAAGCTCCTTAACAAGTGAAATCTTTCCTGTTTCCTTGTTCATAT
>JAZOCL010000068.1:0-5615 GCA_045596485.1 Clostridia bacterium | reverse complement strand
CCAAAATAGATGAATTTTTAAAGGCTTCAGTTGAAAAGCTTGCCGAGTTTTCGCCGCAAGAGGACGCAATATACGCACAGAGCCTAAGCCGTGTCTATGACAGAACTGAAAACGGTATCAGATACATAAGCGAAGGTACTTATGTTCAGTTTGATGCAGGGCACAACCGTATAACAAATTACAGCCTGGATTATGATAACAATAAGGAATTTTTGGCTCCCGATGGCATAGTTGACAGCGATACAGCATATGATGCTCTTCTCAAAGAGTCGCCACTGAAGCAGATTTATCTTCATACGGACGGAATGTATAAGGCTTGTTATACTGTCAGCAGCTACGGAACAGAAGTTGATGCATTCACAGGAGAAAAATATGAATCAGCGTATACAGCTTCTGAAAACGGAGAATATGAATATTCCGACCTTGAAGGGCATTGGGCTGCAGAAAAAATAAACAAGCTTGCAGAGGCTCAAATTGGATTTAAAGAGGGAAAATTTAAGCCTGATGATGAGATTTCGCAGTATGACCTTTTGAGATTGTTTGCTGCGGGAATACGTTATAAATCATATCTTGAGTATACTGAAGAGAATCTTTACAGAATGATGATTGATGAAGAAATTCTCACAGAGTCAGAAAAAAAGCCTGAGGCTTCAGTAAAGAGAGAGGATGCGTTTGTTTATATGATTCGTCTCAACGGTCTTGAACAGGTGGCAAAGCTCCATAATATTTTCAAGGTTGAATATGCAGACGGAAATCTTCTTACAAACGAAAAAATAGGCTACCCTGCTATTTTGACGGGAATGAATATAATTTGCGGCAGCGGCGGCAAATTGAGACCGCAGGACAGCATAACACGTGCAGAGGCGGCAGTAATGGTGTATAACTATATGGTGAAGTAAAAAAAGGATGTTAAAATAGTTCGGACCGCAAAAAGTCGGAGAAATCAAAGGATTTTACCTATCCCAAAATTGTAGGGCTGTTTAAAAACATCGTTTTTAAACAGCCCCTTTTGCTTTGCAGTAATAGAAAACTAGTTGTTTGCCTTTGCTTTTGCCTTGGCATTAACTGCTGAATCCTTCCACGTAGCCCATACTGAACCTGCAATAAAGATTGATGAGTAGGTTCCGATTGCAACACCGATGATAATGGGAAGAGCGAATACCTTGATTGATGTAACGCCCAGAATGTATACCATACCGATTGTGAGAAGGGTTGTAATTGTTGTGTTGATTGAACGGCTGATTGTCTGGTTTATGCTTTCGTTAGCAATTGCACCGTAGGTCTGCTTCTTTGCGTGACGTGTGTTTTCGCGAATTCTGTCAAAGATAACGATTGTTGCATTGATAGAATAACCTAAAACTGTGAGAACTGCAGCGATAAAGTTTGTATCAATTGCAATTCTGCAGATTGAGTAAATTCCGCAAAGAATGAGAACGTCGTGAACAAGAGCAAGAACTGCGCATACACCCGAAATAAATTCAAATCTGAAGGTAACATAGATGAGAATTGCAAGTGCTGCAAAAACTGACATCCAAACAGCGCTTCTTGCAAGCTCTCTGCCTGTTGAGGGTGAAACAACGTCCTTGTTCTTAACCTCAATTTCGCCGTAAGCTTCGGTGAGCTTTGCTGTGATTGCTTCAATCTTTTCGTTGCTGAAGGCTGTTCTTTCGTCATCGGTCTTGAGTGCATTGTCAAAACCGAATTTAATTATAACTTCGTTGTTTTCTGATTTTTGAACAGATGATGCCTTCTGGTTTGTGCCAAGAGCCTCTGAAACCATTGCTTCAACGTCTTTAACCTCAAAGTCGGTGCCGAGACCAAAAGTAACAGCCATACCGCCGGCAAAGTCTGTGTCAAGGTTGAAGCCCTGGAATATGAGAGATGCAGCGCTGGCAACCATAAGAACCAGCGAAATTATGAAGAATATCTTTTTGTTTCCTACGATATTAAGCATTTTGTGCATCCTCCTTTTTTGTGTTTATTCCATAGAGCCAAAGATTCTTGATGTTCATTCCAATCATCTGCTTGAGAAGGAACTTTGTAACAAAGATTGCAGAAATCATACTGACAACAACACCGATGAGAAGTGTAGTACCAAAGCCTTTGATTGTACCTGTTCCCAGAATCATAAGAATAACTGCCGCAATGATTGTGGTGATGTTTGAGTCAATAACTGCTGAAAGTGCTCTGTTAAAGCCTGCATCAACAGATGAACGGACTGTTTTGCCAAGCTTAAGCTCTTCTTTGATTCTTTCAAAGATAATAACGTTGGCGTCAACAGCCATACCGATTGAAAGGATGATACCTGCAATACCGGGGAGTGTAAGGTTAACGTGAAGGTTTGCAAGGATAATACCTACAATTCCCATATAACCTGCCAGAGCGATTGATGCCAAAAGACCGGGCAGTCTGTAGAAGAGAATCATAAAGAGCATAACCAGGATAATGCCGATGAGACCTGCAATAAGTGATGTCTGCAGAGCGGTGTCTCCAAGTGTTGCGCTGATTGCACGGAGCTCAACCTGTGAAAGTGAGAAGGGCAGCTGTCCTGAACGGATATTTGCTGCCAGAGCCTGTGCAGATTCTGCAGTAAAGTCACCTGAGATAACACAGTTTTCACTATCAATTTTCTCAGCTACGCTGGGCATTGAAATTACCAATTCATCCATCATAATTGCGATATAATTCTGACCTGATGATGCGAGAGCTGCAGCGTTTGCAGTTGCTGTTGCAAACTTCTGTCTGCCTTCTGCTGTCAGTGTGAGTTCAACAAAGTTTTGTGCTGCGCTGAGCTCTGAAATCTGACCATACTGTGCAGAAGCTGTTGCTATGTCTGCACCTGTGAGAACCGTGTTGCCTGCATAGTCGACAAACTGAAGCTGTGCTGTTGCACCGAGTGTTGCTGCCGCTTCTTCGGGGTCTGAAACTGAAGGAATTTCAATTCTGACCTTGGTTGAACCCTGTCTTGTAACTGTTGCTTCGCTGTAACCAAGCCCGTCCAGACGGGTTCTCATCATGTTGGTGACAGTATCCATCTGTTCGTCTGTCGGATTTTCTTCCTGAGCTTCAAAAACAATTACCGAACCGCCCTTGAGGTCAAGACCCTGAACAACACCGTCGGGGTCGAGGATGCCGGGAAATCTAACGTCTTCAGTAAAGTCAAGTCCGTACAGTGCAACGAACAGAAGTGCAGCAATAACAAGAACAATTGCTGTGAGTTTGATAATACTTCTTGACACTGTTTTTTCCTCCTTGTGTCTTGCTTGAATAAATCAAGTTTTTATATTGTATGTGTTAATTATTTTCAAAATAGCATACTAAAACATTATATCTTTTTTTTCCCCAATAGTCAATAGTTTTGCCAAAGTTTTTGGCTTTTTGGCTTTGAAAAGTTCAGTATATCATCTGCGGCGTTTACGTTTTGTATTTATTCCTACAATACCGCCTACCGCTCCGCAGATAAGACCGATAGTTAGGGCGGTAACTACACTTGTGCCGAAGGTCGGAGTCTTTGATGCAAGGGCTCCGATAATACACAGAATTCCCGAATAAATAACACCGCTCAAGGCACCGAAAACAAGACCCTTACTGCTGAAGTGCCTGCCCGACATAAAACCGCACAGCAAAACGCTAACAGCTGTCACAAGATTTGCGCCGATAGCAATTGCACGGTTAGAGAAAGCCTGAAAGGCAGCAAGAACTGCAACAAGAAAAAGCAAAGCCACAGAAACGCAATATGCAATCAGAACGGTTTTTATCATAAAAAGAAAGCCTGGTGCAAATCCTGTTTCGGGAATTTCGGCAGCAGCACGTGATGAAGTGAATTTGGACATAATAATACCCCCTTTTTGTTTGTTTATCTTTTTTGATAAATATATGAACAAAAAAGGGGGTGTATTACCAAAAGAAGCTATTCTTCGGTTGTTTCAGCAGTCTCTGCCTCGCCGGGAATAGGAGTGGGAGCCTGTTCTTCGCCTCTCTTCATAAAACGGCTTACTGCACTGCGGTCAACTGTGATGTATGACTTGTTTGTGCCGATGCCTGATTCAAGAACAAAAATGTCATCCTTGATTCTCACGATTTTACCGTGAATACCGCCGATTGTGGCAACCTCGTCACCAACCTTCAGTGCGGCGAGCATATTTTTGAGTTCTTTTTCTTTTTTCTTCTGGGGTCTTATGAGAATGAAGTAGAAAACAACAAACATAAGAACCAGCATAACCAGAGAAGAAATCATAGAAGCAGAACCTGTTGCTGCGGGGTCTGCAGCTGCTGCATAAGCTGTAATAAACATATTTTTTACCTCCTGAAATATTATGTCGGGAACCTGTCCCGAAATGCATTATTACAATTATACCCTCTTTTCCAAAATAATGCAAGGGGTATTTTGTATTTATTTGTTAAATTAATGTTAAATTCTTTGAGAAAGTCTTCCAAGATTGGCTTTTCGGAAGTCCTCAAAGCAGCCCTTGTCAAGAGCTGTGCGGATGTCTGCCATAAGGTTGTTATAAAATGACAGATTGTGAATAACCGCAAGACGCAGGGCAAGAATTTCGTTTGCCTTGAACAGATGTCTGAGATATGCCTTTGAAAAATTGCGGCAGGTGTGGCAGCTGCAATTGGGGTCAAGTGGTGAGTCGTCGGTTTCGTATTTTGCATTGTTGATGTTCACCATACCAATTGATGTGAACAAGGTTCCGTGTCTTGCGTTTCGGCTGGGCATAACACAGTCAAAAAAGTCAACCCCGCGGTAAACCGCTTCAATTATGTTTTCGGGAGTGCCGACGCCCATAAGGTATCTGGGCTTTTCCTCCGGTGCAAAGGGCTCAACTGCTTCAATTATTTCATACATAATCTCGGCAGGCTCACCAACTGCCAGGCCGCCGATTGCATAGCCGTCAAGGTCAAGCTCTGAAATCTGCTTCATATTTTCAATTCGGAGGTCTTGGTAGGTGCTTCCCTGATTGATTGCAAAAAGCATCTGGTTTTTGTTTATGGTGTCGTCAAGTGCGTTGAGACGCTTCAGTTCGTCCTTGCAGCGCTTCAGCCAGCGAACGGTCATCTCTGAGGATGCCTTTGCGTAATCCTTTTCGCAGGGGTTTTCAACACATTCGTCAAATGCCATAGCAATGGTTGATGCAAGGTTTGATTGAATTTGCATACTTTCTTCGGGACCCATAAAAATGCGGTGACCGCCAATATGTGATGCAAAATAAACGCCTTCTTCTTTAATTTTGCGGAGCTTTGCAAGTGAAAAAACCTGAAAGCCGCCGCTGTCGGTGAGAATGGGTCTGTCCCAGTTCATAAATTTGTGAAGACCGCCCATCTGCTTTACCACCTTGTCACCGGGACGAAGGTGGAGGTGGTATGTGTTGGAAAGCTCAACCTGACAGCCGATTTCCTTCAGGTCAAAGGAGTCGAGTCCACCTTTGATTGCGGCGGCTGTTCCAACATTCATAAAAACAGGGGTCTGTATGCATCCGTGAACGGTTTTGAATTCACCACGGCGGGCTTTGCCCTCTTTTTTTAGAATTTTAAACATATGATAAACCTTTCTGTCTTGTGAATTATTTAATTAGCATTGCGTCACCAAAACTGAAAAATCTGTAATTTTC
>JAZOCL010000067.1:0-2367 GCA_045596485.1 Clostridia bacterium | reverse complement strand
GAGGCAAAAAATACATTCAAAAAAATTGAGCCCATGGGCTTTGATGACTCCACTCTTGCGTATTATGAGCTTTTGAAGTATGTTTTGGAGCAGTAAAAACAGAAAATTTATTGATTTTCTTGTGTAAATAAAAATGCCGATTTCGGCAGAAGGAGAATAACTTATGATAGACATCAGAATTTTGAGAAACGAACCTGAGAAGCTTGTTGAAGCACTTAAACGCAGAAAAGAAACAAGAATTGATGTTGACCACCTTCTTGACCTTGACAAACAGCGCAGAGAGCTGGTCTTTAGCGTTGAGCAGATGAAGAACAAGCAGAACACAATTTCAAAGCAGATTCCTCAGCTCAAAAAAGAGGGCAAGGACACAGCCCCTATTTTTGCCGAAATGAAGGTTTTGTCAGACGACATCAAGAAGATTGATGAACAGGTAAGGGTGATTGACGAGCAAATTGAGACAATTATGTATACAATTCCCAACATTGCCAACCCAACAGTTCCCGAAGGCGACACAGATGAGGATAACATTGAAGTGAGACGCTTTATGGAGCCCACACAGTTTGATTTTGAGCCCAAGGCGCATTGGGATTTGGGCGAAGAGCTGGGAATTTTGGACCCTGCAACAGCTGCAAAAATCACAGGTGCAAGATTTACCGTATATCAGGGCGCAGGCGCACAGCTTGAAAGAGCGGTAATCAACTTCTATCTTGACACACACACAAATCAGAACGGCTACAAGGAAATCTTCCCGCCCTTTATGGTTCACAGGAACAGTATGGTGGGCACAGGTCAGCTTCCCAAGTTTGAGGAGGATGCCTTCAAGGTTGCAAACACAGACTACTTCCTGGTTCCCACGGCTGAGGTTCCCGTAACCAATATGCACAGAGACGAAATCCTTGACGGTAGCAAGCTTCCCATCAAGTACTGTGCATACACAGCCTGCTTCAGAGCCGAAGCAGGAAGTGCCGGCAGAGACACAAGAGGTCTTATCCGTCAGCACCAGTTCAATAAGGTTGAGCTTGTGAAATTTGCAAACCCCGAAAACTCATACGAAGAGCTGGAAAGCCTTGTAAACGATGCAGAATCTGTTCTCAAGCTCTTGAAGCTGCCTTACAGAGTTGTTAAAATCTGTATCGGCGACCTTGGCTTCACAGCTGCAATGAAGTATGATATTGAAGTATGGATGCCCAGCTACAACCGCTTTGTTGAAATTTCTTCCTGCAGCAACTTTGAAGACTTCCAGGCAAGACGTGCCAATATCAAGTTCAAGAACAACGTGAAGGATAAGGCTCAGCTTGTTCACACACTCAATGGTTCGGGTGTTGCAATCGGCAGAACTGTTGCCGCAATCCTCGAAAACTACCAGAATGCAGACGGCAGCATTACCGTTCCTGAGGTACTGAGACCCTATATGGGCGGCAGGGAAGTCATTCTCCCCGAGGAAAAATAAGCTTAAACCTACAAACAGGACTTGGAAAATTTCAAGCCCTGTTTGTTTTTTGCCGGTGCGGGTGGGATTCGAACCCACGTGCCGGAGTAACCGACAAACGCATTTCGAGCTCCTATACAGTCTTTTTAGATAGAGTAAATTAGCGGAAGTTAAAGGAACTTAAAAAGCGATAAAAACCGCATAAAATCAAGGCTTTGAGGGGTTAAAATCCTTCAAAGCCTTTGCTGTTCTCGCATCTTTCGTATTGCCGCTTTTTGATGCATTTTTTTGGGTTTTCGCTAGAAAAGTGCTAGAAAAATGTTAGATACAGCGATAAAATATGTTAATAAAAAATTACATAAAACTTTTTTGGCAAAAAGACTTGACAAAATGGCAAGTATGTGTTATATTATAATTAGCCGTTATATAAACGGTGAAAGAAAGGAGTGTCGTCTATGGGAAAAGAATTAGGTTTAAGAATAACTGAATCTTTACAAAAACGAGGAATAACACAAAGAGAACTTGCAACAAGGATAGGAGTGACAGAGGCTGTAATATCGAGATATATCTCCGGGGAAAGAGAGCCAAAGCCTGATGTATTGGCAAATATAGCAACAGCACTAAGTACAACATCCGATTACTTGCTTGGAATTGAAAGCGGTGAATTTAGTTTTCCGGGTATCAAAAGAATTATAGCAAGAAATTCAGGGTCGCTCACAGAACAAGAAAAGAAAGAACTTATCAATGCAATTTTTGGGGAGGAATGAACTATTGGCATTAAGATTATCTGATGAAAGATTAGAAGAAATCAAAGTAAGTGTTGTGAATATGTATGAAAAGTTTGACATCAACTGTGTGCCGATAAGCGCATTCGAGATTGCAACTAAAATGGGAATTAAGGTAATTCCTTATTCAGCATATAGTGAAAGAATACAACG
>JAZOCL010000066.1:0-6245 GCA_045596485.1 Clostridia bacterium | reverse complement strand
CTGCGAAAAACGGCGTATCGACGTTTTCTACGGCATTGATTTAACAGATTTAAATCTAGGAGGAAACAAGAAATGAAAAATGTTAATGTAGCGGATATGACTCTCTGCCGCAATGCAGCTTTGAGCTTCAAAGAAAAAATAGAAATCGTAAGACAGCTTGAAAAGCTAAATGTTAACGCAATTGAGCTACCCTCAATTGAAAACAAAAAGAGCGATATTCTACTTGTCCGCACAATTTCTTCATTTGTTGAGAGCAGCATTATTTCTGTTGCGGCGGGTATGAGCACAGAGGGCGTGGATTATGCCCTTGAGGCTCTGTCGGCTGCAAAGAACCCACGTGTTCGTATTGAGCTGCCCATTTCTCCTGTTGGTATGGAATATACCTGTCATAAAAAGCCACCCAAAATGATTGAGCTTATTGCCGAAATGATTACAAAGGCAAAAGCTGCCTGCGACGATGTTGAATTCTGCGCTCTTGATGCAACCCGTGCAGAAGAAAAAGTTCTCGTTAACGCAATCAATACCGCAATGGAAAAGGGTGCAACCTTGATTACCCTGTGCGACACCGCAGGTGAAATGATGCCTGATGAGTTTGCAGGCTTTGTGGATGATTTGTGCACAAAAATCCCCGAGCTCAAAAAGGTGAAGCTGGGCGTATCCTGTGAAAACAAAAACGGTATGGCAAACGCTGCTGCTGTTATGACCGTTCGTGACAGCGCAGACACAGTTAAAACTGCTGTTTCAAAGGGTGCTGTATCTCTCGAAAGATTTGCCGAAACAATCAAAAATTGCGGCAACAACTGCGGTATTTCAAGCGAAATCAAGTATACAGAGCTTAACCGCATTATACGCCAGATTTCAAGAATCCTGGGCGAAACAGATACTGATATGTCTTCTGATACTGCAGAGCATATGGAGACCAGTGGCATTTATCTTGACAAGAGCGATGACCTTTCGGCAGTTACCGCTCTCACCCATAAGCTGGGCTATGACCTGAGCGATGAGGACTGTGAGAAGGTTTTTGAAGAATTCAAAAAGCTTGCAGTAAAGAAAGAGAAGGTAGGAGCAAAAGAGCTCGATGCCATTGTTGCGGCAGTCGCTCTTCAGGTTCCTGCTACATACAAGCTCATCAGCTATGTAATCAATACAGGCAACATAATCACAGCATCTGCACAGATAAAGCTTCTCAAAGCAGACACCGGTGAGGTCGAAGGTGTTTCTATGGGTGACGGTCCCATTGATGCGGCTTTCCGTGCGATTGAACAGATAACAGGCAATCACTACGAGCTGGATGATTTTCAGATTCAGTCAGTAACCGAAGGTCGTGAAGCTATGGGCTCTGCAATTGTTAAGCTTCGTGAGGGCGGACGCCTTTATTCGGGCAGCGGTATTTCAACAGACATCATTGGTGCAAGCATAAAAGCGTATCTCGGTGCAGTAAACAAGATTGTATATGAGGAGGCGTAAGGAATGAAATTATCGTTTTCAACAAAAGGCTGGCATGGTCGTTCCTTTGAAGATTTTTGTGACATAGCAAAAGATATGAAGTTCGAAGGCGTTGAGCTTCACAACATTCAGAATCCTTTGTTTACCGAAAAAGACGGGGCTTTTTATAATTATGCAGCAGCTGCAACGGTAAGACGTCTTTATGAGCTCAAGCTTACAATCCCTTGCATTGACACTCTTTGTGACTGTGCTGACATCTTAAAAAAAGCAGAAGCCTTGGCTGAAATCAACGAATGCATCAAGATTGCAACAAATCTTCATATTCCCAACGTCAGAATCAAAGCAATCGGCAAGGATGTGGAGAAGGAGAATGCAATTGCTGCAGTTAAGGAAATTCTTTCTGAAGTTGTTCCCAGAGCCGAAGCAAACAATGTTTCGCTTCTGATTGAAACATCAGGAATTTTTTGTGATACTGCGGCACTCCGTGAGGTTCTGATTGATTTTGCAAGCGATGCTCTTGCGGCAATATGGGATATGTATTCGCCTTACTTTGTTTGTGGCGAGCAGGCAGAGACCACAATCACAAACCTTGGTGCTTATGTTCGTCACGTTCACATCAAGGATGCTCAGAAGACCGAAAACGGCACAGAATTCTGTCTTATGGGCGAAGGTGAGCTTCCCATCGGTGAGATGATGGCAGCACTCCGCTCGGTTAACTATGACGGATTTATTTCTCTTGAATGGCATCCCGACTGGTGTGAAGAGCTTGATGATATGGAAATTATCTTTGCGCAGTTTGTAAACTATATGAAGCAGTTCAGCGACCCTGCAAAGAATGTTTCAACACTTTACTCAAACGAAGCACATACAGGAAAGTATGTCTGGAAAAAGGAACTTTTGATTGACTGCACCTTCCCGCAGGTTCTCGACCGTATGGTTGAAGAATTCCCTGACCAGTATGCTTTCAAATATACAACCCTTGACTATACCAGAACCTACAGCGAATTCCGTGACGATGTTGACGAATTTGCACGTGCCCTTGTTGCAATGGGAGTAAAGGCAGGAACCCACGTTGCTGTCTGGGCAACCAACGTACCCCAGTGGTATATAGCCTTTTGGGCGGCAACAAAAATCGGCGCCGTTCTGGTTACGGTTAATACAGCTTACAAAATTCACGAAGCAGAATATCTGTTTAAGCAGTCCGACACCCATACTCTTGTTATGGTTGACGGCTACCGTGACTCAAATTATTCGCAGATTATTGCAGAGCTTTGCCCTGAGCTTGAAACTCTCAAGCCTGGTGAACAGCTCCACGCAAAGAGACTTCCCTTTCTGCGCAACGTTATTACTGTTGGCTTCAAGCAGAAGGGCTGCATTGAATGGGAAGATGCTGTTGCAATGGCGTCAAAGGTTCCTGTTGAAACTGTTTACCGCATGGCGGCAGCAGTTGAAAAGGATGACGTATGCAATATGCAGTATACTTCAGGTACAACAGGTTTCCCCAAGGGCGTAATGCTGACCCATTACAATGTTGTTAACAACGGTAAGTGCATCGGCGACCGTATGGACCTTTCAACAGCGGACAGAATGATGATTCAGGTGCCTATGTTCCATTGCTTCGGTATGGTTCTTGCCATGACCGCCTCAATGACCCACGGTGCAACCTTGTTCCCGCTGCCGTACTTCTCGCCAAAGCCTTCACTTGCCTGCATAGACCGTGAGCATATTACAGCATTTCACGGCGTTCCCACAATGTTTATTGCAATGCTTGAGCACGAAGACTTTGAAAAGACAGATTTTTCATATATGCGAACAGGCATTATGGCAGGAAGTCCCTGTCCAATATCTGCAATGCAGGACGTTGTAAACAAAATGAATATGCGTGAAATCACAATTGTTTATGGTCAGACCGAAGCATCACCCGGTTGCACAATGAGCTCCACAGATGATCCGCTGGAGGTTCGTGTTTCAACTGTGGGACGTGCGCTTCCCGAAATTGAATGTAAGATTGTCAACCCCGAAACAGGTGAAGACTGTCCTGACGGTGTTACAGGCGAATTTGTTGCACGTGGATACAACATTATGAAGGGCTATTACAAAATGCCCAAAGCAACGGCAGCTGCAATCGACAAGGACGGCTGGCTTCATACAGGTGACCTTGCCTGCCGTACCCCTGAAGGAAACTACAAGATTACAGGCCGTCTCAAGGATATGATTATCCGTGGTGGTGAAAATATTTACCCCAAAGAAATTGAGGAGTTCATCTATACTCATCCGTCAGTAAGCGATGTTCAGGTTATCGGTGTTCCCGATGAGCAGTACGGTGAAGAAATTATGGCTTGCATCATTTTGAAGGACGGAGAGTCTGTAACCGAGCAGGAGATGAAGGAATATATTCTTGCTCATATGGCAAAGCACAAGGTTCCCAGATATATTGACTTTGTGAAGGAGTTCCCCATGAATGCAGCAGGCAAAATTCTGAAATATAAAATGCGTGAAGATGCAGTTGTGAAGCTTGGACTTCAGAAGGCTGACAGCGTGGTGACAGCATAATGGTAAACGGTTATTATGTAATTGATGCTCATTGCCACATCTATCCTGAAAAGATTGCTCAAAGAGCGGTTGCGGCAACGGACAAATTTTACGGTGCAAATTCCTTTGGCGACGGAACGGTAAGGAACTTGAACGAATTATTTCGTGAGGTTGGGGTTGATCATGCAATCGTTCAGTCGGTTGCAACCACGGCTCATCAGGTAAAGTGCATAAATGAGTTTATTGCTGGAGAGGTTGCCTCTGGCGAAGGTTTTTTGACGGGGCTTGGGACTATGCATCCTGACAGTGAGGATATAGAGGGTGATATTGAGTATCTTATGGAGCTTGGGCTCAAGGGCATAAAGCTTCATCCCGACATTCAGGGCTTTCAGGTTGATGCGGGTAATCTTCTGAAAATCTATGAATGCTGTGAAAAGAAAAATTTACCCATTCTAATGCACACAGGTGACTATCGCTATGATAACTCAAACCCCAACCGTGTTTTGCCGATTTTGAAGGCATATCCGGGGCTTACGGTAATCGGTGCACATTTTGGTGGGTGGTCGGTGTGGAACGAGGCTTGCGAAAAATATGCAGGACTTTCGAACTTTTATGTTGACTGTTCTTCCAGTTTTGGATTTGAAAACGATTGCAACTTTAAAGAGCTTATTTTACGTTACGGAACAGATAGGGTTCTTTTTGGAACAGACTATCCTATGTGGTCCGCAAAAAACGAGCTTGAAACCTTTTTCTCATTTGAGCTTGGCGAGGATGTGAACCGTCAGATTCTTAGCGAAAACGCAAAAAAACTTTTTGGAATTTAAGTTAGAAACAGCTTTTCAAATGAAAGGCTGTTTTTTTATGCAGATTTTCGGTCAATAATATTTTCAGGAGGTGTTTGCAATGAAAATCACAAGATTTATAAACGGAAAGAAGGTTCACGGAGCTTTTTCTGAAAATATTGTTGTTGAGAACGAGCTTATTACGGGAACAATCGAAAGAATAAATGCAAGAATGAGAAGGAAACCTTCTCATAAGGAGAACAAAGCTGATTTGGATGGATAAGTATGCAGCGATTTATATCAGAGTTTCAACCGATGCGCAGCGTGAAGAGGGATATTCCATTGATGCTCAGAAGGAAATGCTCACAGCCTATTGTGTTTCGAAGTCGATAAAAAAGTATGAATACTATATTGACGGAGGCTTCAGCGGCAGCAATATTGACCGTCCAGAGCTGAAGCGCCTGATTGATGACATAAAAGGCGGAAAGGTTAGCTGTGTTATTGTTTACAAGCTTGACAGACTTTCGAGAAGTCAGAAGGATACCCTGTATCTAATTGAGGATGTGTTCAATCCCAATGGTGTTGATTTTATTTCTCTTAATGAGAGTATGGACACCTCAACGCCTTTGGGAAGACTGATGCTGGGAATTTTGTCGGCATTTGCACAGCTTGAACGCGAAAATATCCGTGAAAGAACAAGTATGGGAATGAAGGAGCGAATCAAGGAGGGGTATTGGATGGGCGGCGGAAGGGTGCCCTTCGGATATGACTACAATGCTGAAAAAGGCGTCCTTGTTCCCAACGGCGACGCCGAAACGGTAAAAAAAGTTTTTGAGCTTTACCTTGGCGGTTATTCAACAAATTCCATTGCACGTATGCTGGGACTAAGCTACGAAAAGCATGCACGTCAGATTTTGAACCGAAAGACCTATGCAGGCTATATCTGCTATAACGGCGAGGAGTTCAAGGGAAGACACGAACCCATTATTTCGTTGGAAACGTATGAAAAGGCAATGCATATGAAGATGGAGCGCTCGGGAAAAAAGTATGTTGAGGGTGCAAATCTTTTGACAGGACTTGTTCGCTGCAGCTGCTGCGGTGCAAAAATGCGGTATCATCGCTGGGGAAACGCAGGCTACAAAATTGTGTGTTATTCAAGAGATAAAAGCAAACCTCATATGGTGAAAAATCCTAAGTGCACAAATGAAGGCGTATGGGCGGCAGAACTAGAAGAAATTGTTAAAGAGGATTTATTTTCAATCGGGGTAAAGAAAGGTAAAAAGAGCTCGATAAAAACAACCTCAGCCTCTATCCTTGAAGTTCTTGAGAAAAGAAAAAGAAAAGTTAGCGAAAAACTGAAAAAATTGTACCTGATTTTTGCTGAAGGCGAAGACGAAGCACTTGGTGCTGCAATAAAGGACACAAGGAATGAACTTAAAAATATCGAAAAACAAATTAAAGCCGAGAATGAACAAAGCATCTTGA
>JAZOCL010000065.1:0-6929 GCA_045596485.1 Clostridia bacterium | reverse complement strand
TGTACTCACGGTATTCTACAGCCATAACGGTGTTTGTCCTTTCAATTGATCTTAATATTTATTATTAATTATATTCGGAGAATTTGCGGTTTATGCTTGAAAAACTGACAGTTTTATAGTATTATAATCTTTAGAAATATGTTTTTGAAGGGTAGAAGTTATGGATTCATATAAACTTAAATTTGAAGCAGCGCTGAAAAGAATTCAAAAGCCTGCCAGGTATGTAGGCAACGAGTTCAACAGCGTTCACAAAAAGAATTTTTCCGAGATGATAAAGTTTGCTTTTTGTTTTCCTGATGTGTATGAGGTGGGAATGTCGCACCTGGGAATGAAAATTCTTTATCATATGATGAACGAGCGTGAGGATACAGCCTGCGAAAGAGTTTTTGCTCCTTGGGTTGATATGGAAGAGGAGCTTCGAAAGGACGGAATTCCGCTGCTTTCTCTTGAAAGTCACGTTCCTGTTGCGGAATTTGATATTGTGGGCTTTACGTTGCAGTACGAAATGAGCTATTCAAACGTAATCAATATGCTGGACCTTGCGGGAATTCCCCTGAAGTACGCTGACCGTGGAGAGGGTGTGCCCTTTGTTTGTGCAGGAGGTCCCTGTGCCTATAACGGTGAGCCTCTGGCAGAGTTTGTTGACTTTTTTATTCTTGGCGAGGGCGAAGAGGTAAACAGCGAGATTCTTGATGTATATAAGGAATGGAAGGCGTCAGGCGAGGAAAGGGTCAAGTATCTTGAACGGATTGCAAAAATCGAGGGAATTTATGTTCCTGCCTTCTATAACGTGGAATATAACGAAAATGGTACGGTGAAGTCAATCACTCCAAACCGTGAGGGTGTTCCGAAAACAATTAAAAAACGCATACTGAAGGAGCTGGACAACAGCTATATTTTGGACAAAATGATTGTTCCGTTTATGGATATTGTTCACGACCGGATTACCCTTGAGGTGTTCCGTGGCTGCATTCGTGGCTGCAGGTTTTGCCAGGCAGGGTATCTTTACCGTCCTGTGCGTGAGCACTCGGTTGAAAAGCTGGTTGAAACAGCTCAAAAGCTCATTGACAATACAGGCTACGAGGAAATGTCGCTTTCATCTTTGAGTACAAGTGACTATACCTGTCTTCAGGAGCTTATTGACAGACTGCTTCCCATAACAGTTGACAAACGAATTAATTTGTCGCTGCCGTCGCTCCGTGTGGACAACTTTTCTATGGAACTGATGGAAAAGGTTCAGGCGGTGAAAAAGAGCGGTCTCACCTTTGCGCCTGAGGCAGGGACTCAAAGGCTTCGCGATGTGATAAACAAAAATGTAAAGGAAGAAGACCTTCTCAGAACTGCAGGAATTGCCTTTGACGGCGGATATAACAGAATTAAGCTTTATTTTATGATTGGACTTCCCACAGAAACCCTTGAGGATGTGGAAGGCATTGCAGAGCTTGCCGAAAAGGTTATCGGCGTGTTTTATCAGATACCGAAGGAAATCCGCAAGGGTCGCTCGGTGACGGTTACCGTCAGCACATCAAGCTTTGTTCCAAAGCCCTTCACCCCCTTCCAATGGGAGCCACAGGACAGAATGGAGACTCTTATTGAAAAACAGAATCTGCTCAAACAGCGCATCAAGACCCGAAACGTCACGTACAACTGGCACCAGAGCAATGTGAGCTTTTTGGAGGCGGTTTTTGCCAAGGGTGACCGACGGCTGGCGGATGTTTTGATTTCGGCGCACAAAAAGGGCTGCCGCTTTGACGGATGGGATGAACACTTTAAATACGAAAAGTGGCTTGAGGCGTTCAGCGAATGCGGAATTGACCCCGAATTCTATGCCTACAGAAGAATTGAACACAGCGAGGTATTACCTTGGGAGCATATTGATATTGGTGTAAAGAAAGAATTCCTGATGAAGGAGCATGACAAGGCTTACACCGAACAGACAACGCCCTCCTGCCGTGAAAAGTGTGCAGGCTGTGGTGCAGCAAGCTTTGGGGGAGGTGTTTGCTTTGAGTAAGTGGCGTATTAAATTTTCCAAAAAGGGAATGGGCAAATACATTTCGCATCTTGACCTGCTCAGAACCTTTACACGCGCAATACACCGTGCCAATCTTCCCGTTCGGTACAGTCAGGGCTTTAACCCTCATCAGCTTATAACCTTTTCGCTGCCCCTTGCTTTGGGGGTTACCAGCGAGACTGAGTTTGTGGATATCGACTTTGAAGAAAGCGCAACGCCAAAAATGATTGGCGAGGCTCTCAACAAAACCCTGCCCCCTGATATAAAAATTCTCAGAGTGTCAAGACCCGAGGTATCGGCAAACGATATAGTGTCGGCAAGATACAAAATTGATTTATCGGCTCCCAAGGATGTTGAAAGGTCGGCGGTTGAAGGCTTTTTTGTGCAGGAAAATATTCCTGCAATGAAGAAAACCAAAAAAGGAGAGAAGGAGATAAATCTCCGTGATTTTATCCTTGAATGGCAGATTGACGAAGTGAACGGAAGGAATATCGGGCTCAATACTGTTTTTTCAGCAGGAGGCTCAGCCAACATCAAGCCTGACATTGTGATTGCGAAGCTTTGTGAGTTCTTGGGCTTTCAGGAGTTTGACGAGGTTAATATCCACCGAACAGAAATATTTTTTAATTCGGGAAAAGAAATTGAAAAATTCTGTTGACAAGCAAAAAAATCTGTGGTACAATATCGCAGTAACCGCGCGAGAAGGGTTTATTTGTGAAGCTCAGATTTGTTCTGACACCCGGAATTTCGGCGAGTCTTGGGTAATAGGAGGGATTACGAATTATGTACGCAATTATCGAAACAGGCGGCAAGCAGTACAAGGTTGCTGAAGGTGATGTAGTCTTTGTTGAAAAGCTTGACGCTCAAGAAGGTGCTGCAGTTACAATCGACAAGGTTCTTGTTGTTGGTGACGGTGCAGACGTGAAGGTTGGTGCGCCTTACGTTGAGGGCGCAACTGTTGCAGCTACTGCTGTAAAGAACGGTAAGGAAAAGAAGATTATCGTTTACAAGTACAAGGCAAAGAAGGGCTATCATAAAAAGCAGGGTCACAGACAGCCTTATACAAAGCTTGAAATCACAAAGATTAACGGCTAAGAATTATTTTTATATTGATTTTTTTAAGAGAGGTGAACACAATGGCTCATAAGAAAGGTGTCGGCAGTACTAAAAACGGCAGAGATTCTGAGTCCAAACGACTTGGCGCCAAGAAGGGTGATGGTCAGCACGTTCTGGCAGGCAACATCCTTGTTAGACAGCGCGGAACAAAGATTTACCCCGGAATCAACGTAGGCAAGGGCAGTGATGATACTTTGTTTGCATTGGTAAACGGTCAGGTTAAGTTCGAACGTAAGGGTAAGGACAAGAAGCAGGTTTCTGTTTATGAAATCGTTCAGTAATTGCCAATAAGACTAAGCATAAAGTGCACGCATTGCGTGCACTTTATTTTGTAATAGGAAATTGTTCTTGAAAGGATGATGATTTATGTTTATAGATACATCCAGAATATTCATTCAGGCAGGCAAGGGCGGTGACGGCGCTGTTACCTTTCACCGCGAAAAATATATTGCAGCAGGCGGACCTGACGGCGGTGACGGCGGCAAAGGCGGCAACATTGTGGCTATAGCCTGCAAGGATATCAGCACGCTGCTTGACTTTCGCTATAAGAAAAAATATGTGGCAGAAGCGGGTGGCAACGGTCGTGACGGCAGACGAAGCGGCAAAAATGGTGAAGACCTCTATATCAAGGTTCCCTGCGGAACCATTATCCGTGATACTGAATCGGGAAAGGTGATATGTGACCTGAAAGCCGACGGCGAGAGCTTTGTTATTGCCAGGGGCGGCAGTGGCGGCTGGGGTAACTCTCATTTTGCCACCGCAACACGCCAGACACCCAAGTTTGCAAAAGCCGGTCTCCCCGGTGACGAACGTGAAATCACTCTTGAGCTGAAGCTCATTGCGGATGTTGGACTTTTGGGCTTTCCAAATGTGGGCAAGTCAACCTTTTTGTCAATCATCAGCGAAGCAAGACCGAAGATTGCAAACTATCATTTTACTACCCTTATACCCAATTTAGGGGTTGTGCGTGTGGGTGAAGGCAGCAGCTTTGTGGTTGCAGATATTCCCGGTATAATTGAGGGCGCCCACGAAGGCGTTGGTCTCGGTCATGCATTTTTGCGTCACGTTGAGCGTACCCGAATTCTTCTTCATCTTGTTGATGTTTCGGGCTGCGAAGGTCGTGACCCCATTGAGGATGTGCATATAATCAACGAAGAGCTGGTGAAATACAGCGAAAAGCTGGCGGACAAGCCTCAGGTTATTGTTGCAAACAAAATGGATATTCCAACCTTTGACGAGAATTTTAATAAGTTCAAGGCGCAGATGGAAGAAGAGGGCTACACAGTGTTTGCAATTTCGGCCGCAACACGTCAGGGTATTGACGATGTAATCAACTACACAAGCCGTATGCTTGCCGAGCTTCCCGAGGAGGAAGATGATGATTATGATTATCTTGACCTTGATGAAGTTAGAAACGATGACAGTATTGAGGTTTCGGTTGAGGACGGAATTTATGTTGTTGAGGGTATGTATGTCAGAAAAATTGTTGGCTCTACCAACTTTGATGATTATGAGTCTCTTCAGTACTTCCAGCGTGCTCTCCGAAAGAGCGGAATAATTGATATGCTCGAAGAAAAGGGCATAAAAGAAGGAGATACCGTCCATATGTACGGCGTTGAATTCGATTATGTAAAATAAAACATTATTAACTGCAAAAGCAAGCGAAAAAATATTTGCTTGCTTTTTTCTTTACGATATTAAAGAATAATACAGATAAGCCCACAGCCTGTGGATGTAAAAAAAGCTTGCAATCAATTGTAAAGAGTAGTATAATGTTAAATAATATTTTTTGAAGGTGATAACGTGAAGGTTATTGACATTATCAAAGGCGAAAAACCCAGTCTTTCATTTGAGGTGTTTCCGCCAAAAACAAGCGACAATTTTGAAAGTGTTATGAATGCTGCAACAGAAATTGCAAAGCTGAAGCCCGGCTTTATGAGCGTTACATATGGTGCAGGCGGCGGAACTTCACAATATACCGCCGATATTGCGGAGGCGATTATGGCGCTTGGCGTTACCCCGATTGCGCATCTCAGCTGTATTTCATCAACACGAAATCAGATAGAAGGACTTCTGCATAGGCTGCGTGATAAAAGGATTGAAAATATTCTTGCCCTTCGTGGTGATATGCCCAAAGAGGGCGTTCCTGAAAATATGGAATATCACTATGCAAGTGAGCTTGCAGAAGAAATCCGTGACTTTGGCGGCTTCTGCATAGGCGGTGCCTGCTATCCCGAAAATCATCCCGAAAGCAAAAACAGCATTGAGGATATAGATAATTTGAAGAAAAAGATAGAAAGCGGCTGCGAGTTTTTGACTACACAGATGTTTTTTGACAATAATATACTGTATAACTTTATGTACCGTCTTTACCGTACTGGGGTTGATGTTCCTGTTGTTGCGGGAATTATGCCGGTGACCAATGCGGCGCAGATAAAGAGAATCTGCTCTATTTCAGGCAACACTCTGCCACAGAGATTTTTGAGGCTTGTTGACCGTTACGGCGAAAATTCCGAAGCGATGAAGCAGGCAGGGATTGCCTATGCAACCGAGCAGATAATTGACCTTTTTGCCAATGGTGTGAACGCAGTACATATCTATTCAATGAACAAGCCCGATGTGGCTGCGGCAATACAGAATAATGTTTCGGAGATTATAGGTTAAAAATGATTCCAATAGATTACAGAGTTATTTCGGTTGATGATATAAGCCTGAATGAAGGTGAAACTGCAAGGAGGCTTCACACCTCAAAGGGTTTTGAAATGGAGCAGATTGATGAATGTCTTGCTGAACTGAAGGAGGCTGCAAGCTGCAAGTTTTCGGCTGTTCGCACAAGTGTTTCGTATCTTGATGAAAATTGTTTGGATTGCGGCTTTGGCGAGTTTAAAAGTGAAACACTTATCAAAAATCTTCAGGGCTGCAGGGAGGCTTTTGTTTTTGCGACAACGCTGGGGCATGGGGTTGACAGACTACTCAACAAGCTCTCGCAAATTTCTCCTGCGAGGTTTTTCATAACCGACGCACTTGCCTCTTCGATGGCAGAAGCGGTGGCAGACAAAACCGAGGAGCTTGTGAAGGGTGAGCTTTTGTGTCGTCCGCGGTTTAGTCCGGGTTTTGGAGATTTGTCGCTTGAGCTTCAGCCGAGAATTCTCAACCTTTTAAACGCCCAAAGGCTTTTGGGTATTACAATAAACAAAATGCTGCTGATGTCCCCCGGGAAGTCGGTAACAGCAATAATGGGGATAAAAAATGAACAATCTTAGAGAACTGATAAAAACAAAAAGACTATACTGTGACGGCGGAACGGGAACTGTTCTTCAGGGAATGGGTCTTCCTGCAGGAACTCCGCCGGAACTTTGGAATATAGAACATCCCGAAAGAATTGAGCAGCTTCACAGTATGTATTTTGACGCAGGCTGCAACATAGTTGCATCAAACACTTTTGGAGTAAACTGTGACAAATACGAAAATTACGAGGAGCTTATCAAAGAGGGAATAGCTTGCGTGAAAAAGGCTGCAGAAGGCAGAGAATGTGCGTTTGTTGCTTTTGATATGGGTCCCACAGGCAGACTTTTGAAGCCCTTGGGAGACCTTGATTTTGAAGCTGCGGTGGAGATTTTTGCTGCCAATGTGAAAGTTGCGGCAAGGTGCGGTGCAGACCTTATTTTTATTGAAACAATGAACGACAGCCTTGAAACCAAGGCTGCGGTGCTTGCAGCTAAAGAAAACTGTGACCTGCCGATTTTTGTTACCAATGTCTATGACGAAACCGGAAAGCTGATGACAGGGGCAACGCCTTCTG
>JAZOCL010000064.1:0-10045 GCA_045596485.1 Clostridia bacterium | reverse complement strand
GGGGAAGAATTGTGTATAATAATCAAGCTGGTTAAAAAACGCCTTCTGCGGACATTGTCAGATGAGCATTTTTGACAGCGGAAGTGCTTTGTTTTCACAGGCTTTGGAAAGTATATGGGCGCATAGCTCAGCTGGGAGAGCATCTGCCTTACAAGCAGAGGGTCATAGGATCGAGCCCTATTGTGCCCACCACATTTCTTTTTGAAGGAAAATGAAAATGAAGATTGATTTGTTACCTATTCTGAATGCTGACGGAAGAAAGCTTCCACTCGATGTTGAGCTTGATTTCGTTGGAAAAACAGAGCAGGCTGCAAAATTTTTGACACCTGTTCGGGTGGTCGGTGAGTTTGCCAACATCGGCGGAAGCATTGAACTTTCGGCAACGGCTTCCTGTAGGCTGGAGTTTGTTTGTGACAGATGTTGCGAAAGCTTCGAATCGGATTTTGATTGTTCATTTGAAGAGGTATTCAAAAAAGAGGACACCAGAGTTGAGGATGACCGAAATCCTGATGCGGTAATTCTCAAGGGTACGGCAGTTGATATTGATGAGATTGTCACAAACAATGTTGTTGTGAATCTGCCCTTCAAGTGCTTGTGCAGCGAGGATTGCAAAGGGCTGTGTGCAAATTGCGGACAAAACCTCAATGAGGGAGAATGCAGCTGTGACACAAGACCCACAGACCCCAGATTTGATATTCTGGATGGACTTTTGTAGATTATGCAAGGATTGCTCCTTGTTCAAATTATTATGATTGGAAAGAGGTGTATTTAACTATGGCAGTTCCAAAGAGAAAAACTTCTAAGGCTAGAAGAGATAAGAGAAGAGCTAACTGGAAGCTCCTGATCCCCGGTATGGTTGAATGTCCCCAGTGCGGAGATTACAAGATGCCTCACAGAGTCTGCAAGGCTTGCGGATATTACAACGGAAAAGAAGTTGTAAAGAAAGAGGCGTAAAATTTTTTACACAGTATAAAGAAGTCGTATCGAACGTTGGCGGTTTGATGCGGCTTTTTTGTGTTACAGGGGTTGGTGCTTTGCTAAACTTTTGCGAAAAAGGTTGTATTTGCGAAAATAATATGATATAATTATATAATTAAAATAGGATAGTTGTAGGCTGTTTTCGAGAAAGCCGAGGTGATAGCAGGCGTGGAGGTTTTGGAAAAAGAGAAAAATCTTGAAGGTTTTATGCGAAAGCAGGAGAAAATTTTGAAAGAAAATCAGATATACTCAAGGCTGATGTTTCTGCCTGTTATTGTTATTCTTGTCGCAGTTTCGGTTCTGGCGTATAACTTCACCGTTGGAAAAGAGTTGACCGAGAAAACTGCCGAAGCCGTTGTTATAGAAGAGACAGAGCTGCTTGAGAAAAACAACATCGAAAATGTCGGGTTGGATATAATTGCCGAGGCGGAAAAAATAAATCTTAATAACGCCACTCTGGGGGAGCTTGATACGCTTCCGGGAATCGGTGAAAGTAAGGCGAGGAGTATTATCGCTGCCCGCGAGAAGATGGGCGGTTTCAGAACAGTTGACGATGTTTTAAATGCCGAAGGTATTGGCGAAAAGCTTTTGGAGCAGATTCGGCAGTACGTTTTTGTTGAATAAAGGTTTGGGAGGGAATGATTTATGGCTTTGATAAAAGGAATTCTTGCCAAGGAGGGCAAGGGCGTTGAAAAAGGAAGAAGCGAAAAAAAGTCGCCCTTGGTGCTGTTTTTTGAAATCTACGGCAGAAAGTTCTGGAATATATGTCAGGCAACGCTTTTTTATATGCTTGCATCAATCCCAACCTTCGTTGTGATGATGTTTCTTTCGGGACTTATTTCGTCCCACGTTGTGAATCTGCTGAGACCCTATCTTGAAATGGCTCTGCAGATCGAAAATCCCACTCAGGATGCAGCAATGGTTGTGGCATATACGGCGATTTTTGACATACTGGTGAGATTTGTGATTTCGCTGGTTGTGTCGGCACTTTGGGGTATGGGACCTGTTACAGCAGGCTACACCTATGTTCTGCGCAACTACTCCCGTGAGGAGCACGCCTTTCCCTGGAGTGACTTTAAAGAACAGATATTCAGTAACTTCAAACAGACTATTGTGATTTGGATTGCAGATGTTCTGGTATTCGGACTTTCTGTTTATGCGTTTTTGTTCTACTCGGCAGAAGAGGGACCGCTTGAGCTTGTGAAATATATTGTGATGTTTGTGCTTCTGGCATATACCATAATGCATATTTACATTTATCCCCTTACGGTGACCTTCAAGCTGAGGCTGAAGGATATTTTCAAAAATTCCTTCCTGCTGGCGGTTGCGGCGTTGCCTTCAAGCATTTTGACGATTGCAGTGACTCTTGCTGTTAATTTTGCAATGATTTGGTTTGGTCTCAAGGTTCCTCTTGCGGGAGGCTCGGTGGGCTACTGGACCTGTTATATTATTCTTGCGGTGGCTGTGTTCCCGGGATTTTCGGGGCTGCTCAAAAACTTTGTTGCCAACAGAACCATTAAAAGGCTGTTGCCCAAAACCGAATAAAAAGAAACTGCTAATGATGAAGAATTTATATATTAATTTTGAAAGGTTGTGTTTTTTATGATTAAAGAATACCCACTCTACGATGCCCCTCACATTGAGAATCTGAAGCACCTCATTGACTATGCGGCTGAAAACTATGGAAATGCTCCTGCTTTCACATTTGAGCGAGGCGGTGAGGATGTTACCGTTGATTTTGTTCAGATGAAGAACGATATATGTGCTCTGGGTACATATTTCTTCAGTCTTGGTCTGAAGAACGGCGACAAGATTGCGGTTATGGGCGAAAACAGCTATGAATGGATTATCACATATTTTGCTGCAACAAATGGCTCAAACGTGATTGTTCCAATTGACAAGGAGCTGGGCGCAAAGGAGGTTGCAAACCTTATAAAGAGCTGCGGAGCAAAGGCCTTCGTTTATGCAGAGTCAAAGAATAAGATTATTGATGAATCAAAAGAGGATATGCCCACGGTTGAGCACTATATTCCAATGGCTGACTTTGGAGATATTATCTCAAAGGGCTGTGAAATGATTGACGGCGGCAATGATGAATTTGAAAAGAATGAGATTGATGTGAAGGCTCTTTGTACAATCATTTATACCTCGGGCACAACAGGCGAGCCCAAGGGTGTTATGCTGAACCAGAGAAATCTTGCTTTTGATATGGAAAACAGCTGCCGCAACTTTCTTGAGCCTGCAGGAACTGTTCTGGTTCTGCCCATTCATCATACATTTGGATTTATGGCAGGGGTATTGTGTCAGATTCACAGAGGCTACCCTGTTTATATAAACAGCAATCTAAAGAATGTTCTCAAGGATATTCAGAAGGCTAAGCCTTATCACATCAGCGTTGTTCCGCTGTTTGTTGAGACCTTCTATAAGAGCCTTTGGAGAACTGTGAGAAAGCAGAAGAAGGAAAAGCTTTTAAAAGCTCTTATTGCTGTGAGCAACTGCCTCCGTAAGGTTGGCATTGACCTGAGAAGGGTGCTATTCCAGTCGGTTAAGAACGGCTTTGGAGGCAATCTTGAAATGATCATCGCAGGCGGTGCACCCCTTGACCTTAAATATGCAAAGGGCTTTGAGAATTTGGGAATCTCGCTCATCAACGGCTACGGAATTACAGAGTGCTCGCCCATTGTTTCGTTGGACAGAAACAAGAAGTATCTCTTCGGTGCAGCAGGTGTTCCTGTTCCCAACACAGAGGTTAAAATTTACAACCCCAACGAGGACGGCGAGGGCGAAATCATTGTTAAGGGTGACCACGTTATGATGGGTTATTATAACAATCCCGAAGCAACAGAAGCGGCTTTTGTTGACGGCTGGTTTAGAACAGGTGACATCGGAACAATGGATGAAAACGGTTTTGTTCATATCACGGGCAGAATCAAGAATATTATCATTCTCAGCAATGGCAAGAACGTTTATCCCGAAGAAATCGAGACTGTTATTCTTCAGAAGGTTGAGGGTGTTAATGAGGTTGTTGTTTACGGCGAGGATGATGTTATATGTGCCGAAATCTATACCGAGACTCCCGACCAACAGGAGAGAATCAAGAAGGATGTTCAGGCTCTTAACGATACTCTGCCTCCTATGAAGCAGGTAAAGAGAATTCACTTCCGTGATACTGAATTTGAAAAGACAACAACAAAGAAAATTAAGCGTCACGCACGTTAAAATGCAATAAAATATTTTGCGAAATGAGGTGAGCTTTGGTGGTTAATATAGGAAACGAATGGGACGAACAGCTGAAAGGTGAGTTTGACAAGGAGTATTACAAAAAGCTCCGTGCCTTTCTTGCAAAGGAATATAAAACCCACACGGTTTATCCCGATATGTATGATATTTTTAATGCGCTAAAGCTTACTTCGTACAGCGATGTGAAGGTGGTTGTTATCGGACAGGACCCTTATCATGGACCGAGACAAGCTCACGGACTGTCTTTTTCGGTTAAAAAGGGAATAGAAGCACCGCCTTCCTTGAAAAATATTTTCAAGGAGATTCACGACGAGCTCGGAACGCCTGTTCCCTCCCACGGTCAGCTGACCTCATGGGCGGAGCAGGGAGTGTTACTTCTCAATGCGGTTCTCACGGTTCGGGCAGGTGAGGCAAACAGCCACAAAAATATGGGCTGGGAGTTCTTCACCGACCGTGTGATTGAGCTTTTGAATCAGCGTGAAAAGCCTATGGCGTTTTTGCTCTGGGGTGCTAATGCACGCCAGAAAAAGAAGCTGATAACAAATCCCGTACACAGGATTTTCGAATCTGCCCATCCGAGCCCGCTGTCGGCATATAACGGATTTTTTGGATGCGGACACTTTTTGGGTGCAAACGAGTTTTTGACGTCGGTGGACAGCACGCCCATTGACTGGAGCCTGGACTAAATTTGAGTTCTGAAAGGACGGATAGGGATGTCAGAAAAAACCATAGAGATTTTGGGAGTGAATGTAAACAGCATCACCTTTGAGGATGCTGTGGCAAAGGCTGAAGAGCTGCTGAAAACTGAAGGTGCTTCGGCAATCTTCACCCCAAATCCTGAAATAATTATGTGCGCTAAGGAGGATGCGGAGCTAAAGAGTATTCTCAACTCGGCAGACCTTTGTACTGCAGACGGAATTGGTGTGGTTTATGCATCGAAAATCCTTAAAGACCCTGTTCCTGAAAGGGTGGCAGGCTTTGACCTTGTGTGTGCTCTTCTTGAGAAAATGGCAAAAACCGGGGACGGAGTATTTCTTTTTGGCGCAAAGCCCGGTGTTGCAGAGAGTGCAAAGGCAAAAATGGAAAAAAAATACCCCGGTATTTCGATTGTAGGCTGTCATAACGGATACTTTAAGCCTGAAGACGAGGCGAAAATTGTTGAGGAGATTAACAATTCGGGAGCGAAGCTGCTTCTGGTGTGTCTGGGAGCACCCAAGCAGGAAAAATGGATTGCAAAATATAAGGATTGCCTGAAGGTCAATCTTTGTATGGGTGTTGGCGGAACGCTGGATGTTTTTGCAGGAACGGCAAAGAGAGCACCCGAAATCTTTATTAAGCTCAATCTTGAGTGGGCGTACAGACTGATGAAGAATCCGTCAAGAATTGGAAGATTTGCAGCACTTCCAAGATTTGTGATTGAGGTTCTGAAATCAAGATAAAGGAGAAAATAAAAATGGTATATATGTTTCTTGCAAACGGATTTGAAGAAACCGAGGCAATTGGCTGCCTTGATGTTTTGCGCAGGGCAGGTATTGAGGCAAAAACCGTAACAATTGGCGAAAAGCAGGTCACGGGAAGTCACGGTGTTGCTATTGAGGCTGATATGAATGCAGATGACCTTGATTTTGATGCGATTGACGGGGTTATTCTTCCAGGAGGTATGCCAGGAACAACAAATCTTCAGGCAGATGAAAGAGTTATCAGTGCGGTGGAATTCTGTGCCGAAAACGGCAAATTGGTTGCAGCAATTTGTGCTGCGCCCATGATTTTGGGTCAGCTGGGAATTCTTAAGGGCAAAAAGGCAGTGTGCTATCCCGGCTTTGAGGAACACCTTGAGGGTGCAGAGGTTGATTTATCCTTTGTTGCAATTGACGGAAATATTATAACTGCAAGAGGCGCAGGAGCTTCGATGCTCTTTGGCGCAAGAATTGCAGATTGGTTCAAGGAGGGTGCGGGTCAGGAGATACTTGACCAGATGCAGCACCCCCGAATTTAAGTTTTTTAACGGCGAAATCGGGAATGATTCTATGAATGAGAAGAAGTATGAACTGAGAAAGCAAATACGGAATGTTCGGTGGATGATTTTTTGGGTTGTGCTGGCACAGTTTGCGGCACAAATTGCGGTGGATGCAATTGTCAGCTTTATGAAAAACCCTCCTCACGAATATATTCTGATTGCCCTTGTGGAGCTGCTGGCTATCGGTGTGCCCATAATGGTTTATGCAAGGTCTGTGTGGAGCAGCGACGGACAGGACGTGAAGCGTGAGTTCGGGCTGAATCCCTGCAAGCCTTATTTGTTGTTGCTTGCGGCGGCTCTCGGTGTTTGCGGTCAGTTTGTGATGATTCTTCTGAACGTCCCTACAATTTATCTTGAGACCCTTTTGGGGCGGCAGACCGAGGAGGCTATCCCTGTGGCGTTAAACGGTGCAGAGGTGTTTTGGGGCTTCTTTGCTGTGGTGCTGATTCCTTCGGTTCTGGAGGAATTCTGGATGAGAGGAATTATCTTTTCGGCATATAACAAGAGCAATACCGTGGCAGCCATATTTTTTACAAGCCTGATTTTTGCGCTCCTGCATATGAGGCTGAATGAGGTTTTGGGCTTTTTGTTTATGGGAATTGTGGCATCGGTTGTGATGCTGAAATGCAACTCTCTTTATGCTGCAATGGTTTATCACGGGTTCAGCAATCTTACGGCGCTGCTTCTCAGCGGATTTATTTTGCCATATATTGCGAACTGTCTGTGGGCTGTATTTGCTGCGGCAATCATTGGCTTTGTTGGATTTTTTGTGCTGCTTCTCACAAGGAAGAATCGTGTTCCTTTGAATAAAAACTTCAGAGCAGACGGACTTGTGATGACAAGTCTGTTCAGTATGCCGGTTCTGTTCAGCATTGTGGTTGTTGTGGTGAAGTATTTAATTATAAACATAGGTTGATTTGTTATGAAAAAACGGATGATGAATATTTTCAAAAAGAAATCTCCCGTTGTGTGGGGCTTGATTTTTGCAGGACTTGCGGTTTTTGTCTGGTTATGTACGGTTTTTGTTGATGTGTTCGGAATACTTCCCGGACGCGGAATAGAGGTTATGGTTACTGTTCCTCAGGGGGCGACTCTTGCCGATATTTCACAAATTCTCAAGGATGAGGGGATTATTGATTACCCCTTTTTGTTCAGACTTCAGGTTAAGGCATCAAGGGATGATTATGTTTTTCAGCAGGGAGGACATCTTTTGGGAAAGAGCCTGAGCTACGGAGGCATTGCAAACGAGCTTACTCACGCGCCTGACCTCAGCTTCGACGAAACTGTTACGGTTCTTATTCCTGAAGGCTATGAGGCGTGGCAGATTGCTGAAACTTTGGAGAAGGAAGGGCTGGTTGATAAACAAAAGTTTCTGGATGAGCTTGAAAAGGGCGATTTTGACTTTGAGTTCCTCTCGGGTATAAGCCGTGAGAAAAACCGCCTTGAAGGCTATCTCTTTCCTGCCACCTATGAGTTTGCTCTGTGGGAGACGGAGAGGGATATTATTATAAAAATGCTTGAGGCTTTTGAAACTTATATTCTGCCTGTATACAACGAGGCAGAAACTGAATATACTCTGGACCAGGTTGTGACCTTTGCATCGGTTGTTGAGCGTGAGGCGGCAAACGATTCAGAACGCGGCACAGTTGCATCGGTTTTTTATAACAGAATGGAAAGGGATATGACCCTCAGCTCCTGTGCTACGGTGCAGTATATCATTAAGGAACGAAAACCCATTCTCAGCAATTCGGATATACGAATTAAATCTCCATATAACACATATATAAACAAGGGATTGCCGATTGGACCCATTGCGTCGCCCGGTGTGAATTCGGTGAAGGCGGTGCTTTATCCTGCAGATACGGATTATCTGTATTTTGCTGCTCGTGCCGATGGTAGCGAAAATGTTTTCTCACGCACAGGCGAAGAGCATATGCAGGTTGTGGAGGAACTTCAGGGCAACTGATATGGGTCTTTTGAAAAAAGGAGAGCTTTGACGGAATGAAGGCTTGGATTGAAGAAGATAATATAAATTATGAATATATAATACGCTATTTGCGAGATACCATACCTGAGCGGACGGGGCATATTGCTGAAATGGAACGGTTTGCAAAGGAAAACGATGTTCCCATTTCGCAGCCCGAGAGTATCAGGCTTGTGGAGGTACTCCTGAAGATTGCGGGAGCAAAGAAAATTCTTGAGCTGGGAACGGCTATCGGATATTCCGCAATCAGAATGACAAAAGCCTGCGGCGGTGAGGTTGTTACTGTTGAGCTGTCGGGGGAGATGGCGGCAGAAGCTGAAAAAAATTTCAAGCGTGCAGGGGTTTGCGACAAGGTGACGCTTATCAAAGGCGACGCACGGCAGATTCTTGAAGAAATGCCGGGTGAGGAAATTTTTGACGTGATTTTTGTTGATGCGGCAAAGGGTCAGTATATGGAGTTTTTTGCCCATTGCGAAAGACTTTTGAAAAAGGGCGGAGTTCTTATTTCGGACAACGTGCTGTATAAAGGAATGACTGCAACAGACGAGCTGGTTGTGCGAAGAAAGATAACTATTGTGCGCAGGCTCAGAAAATATCTCGAAATGCTTAAAGAAAATAAACGCTTCAGCACGGCGCTTCTGCCAATAGGCGACGGTGTTGCGCTGAGCTTCAAGGAGTGAAAAAAGTGTTATTGCAAAGTGACAACCTGAACAAGCATAAGGACTTCAAAAAGAATTTTGATTTCTGGCTGTTCTCTTTGACTCTTGCGGCATCTGTTTTCGGAATTGTGATGATTTCCAGTGCGGCGCCAACGGTTGGTCGTTATGTGGCAGTTCAACTGGGTGCTCTTATTTTGGGTATCGCGATTATGGGCGTGCTGATGGTTCTTGACTATGAATATCTGGCGAGCATTTCGGGGTATTTGTATCTGGGTTCCATTGTGCTCTTGATTCTGGTACTGATTCCCGGTATCGGAACATATGACAATGGTGCTCGAAGCTGGTTCAGATTCGGACCCATTGGAATTCAGCCTGCCGAGGTTGTGAAGATTGCTTTTATCATTACATTTTCGAAGCATCTGTCAGAAGTGGATTACCTGATTAACCGTCCAAGAAATGTGTTTTTTTTGCTTGTTCATGCAGGAATTCTCATCGGACTTATTCTGCTTCAGCCTGACTTCGGAACGGCTGTGGTTTTTGGTTGCATTATGATTACCGTGCTTTTTGTGGCAAAAATAAGCTGGAAGTATATTACCGCAGGAGTTGCGGCGGTCGCAGCGGCTGTGCCTGTTGCCTGGTTCTTTGTTCTGGAGGATTATCAAAAGGAGAGAATTATTAACCTTTTCAATCCCGAAAACGACCCTTCGGGAACAGGCTATCAGGTTGCACAGTCAAAAATGGCAATCGGTTCGGGTCAGCTTTTCGGGAGCGGCTTGTATCAGGGCGGAAGCCAGCACAGCAATTTCTTGCCCGAAAGACACACCGACTTTATTTTTTCGGTGGTTTGTGAGGAGCTGGGCTTTGTAGGGGCTTTGGTTGTAATTGCCCTGCTTGTTGCAATTATCGTAAGATGTATTATTATCGGGATGAATGCCAGAAACAATCTGGGTATGTATATATGTCTGGGTGTTGCGGCGATGTTTACCTTCCACGTGGTTGAGAATGTGGGAATGTGTATCGGAATTATGCCGGTTACGGGTATTCCGTTGCCCTTCTTCAGCTATGGCGGCTCGTCGCTGCTCACCAACCTTATTGCGGTGGGACTTGTGCTCAATGTAAAATACCGAAGTAAGGTTATAAATTTTTAGTCAACAAAAAATGCTGTCC
>JAZOCL010000063.1:0-3585 GCA_045596485.1 Clostridia bacterium | reverse complement strand
GGCAATTTGTTCAGAATGTGAGAGCCTTGACGAAATGCTTGATGCGGCAAGGATGTATTCATCCGAAGTTGAATATTGCGAAGAAAACACCGAAAAGGTAAAGTTGTGTTTGGAAAACTGTGGTGAAGGATATGAAAAATTATAAGATTACCGTTCAGTACGACGGGACAAAATATAACGGCTGGCAAAGGCAGGGGAACACAAAAAACACAATTCAGGAAAAGCTGGAGTCAGTTCTTGGGAAAATGATGGGACACTCGGTTGAAATTCACGGCTCAGGCAGAACCGACAAGGGTGTTCACGCCAAGGGTCAGATCGCAAGCTTTAAGATTGCTGCGGCCTATTCTGCAGACGAAATCAAGGAATATCTCAATAGGTATCTTCCCGAAGATATTGCGGTGACCGAGCTTTGTGAGGCAGATGAAAGGTTTCACGCACGGCTCAATGCAAAGCGCAAGACCTATGCATACCGCATTTGGAACAGATCTGTTCCCAATGTGTTTGAACACAGATTTATGTATACAGTAGCTGAAAAAATTGATGTGGAGGCTATGAAGAAGGCAGCAAGGGAGTTTTTGGGTGAGCACGATTTTCGTGGATTTTCGTCGGTGAAAAGATTCAAAAAATCTACGGTCAGAACAATTTACAGCGTTGGTGTAGAGCGGTTTGGCGATGAAATTGTGTTTGCTGTCACAGGCAGCGGATTTCTTTATAATATGGTTCGGATTATGGCAGGAACAATCCTTGAGGTCGGACTTGGCAAGCGGAGCATAGAGTCAATCAGCGAGGTTTTTGAAACAAGGAACCGTGAATCAGCGGGCGAAACTCTGCCGGGAAAGGGCCTCAACCTTCTTTCGGTGGAATATGAATAGGATGAAATGGGGGCACGCATAAGCTGTGCCCTGATTTTATGAAAAATATAGATATTTTGCAACACTATTGTCAAAACTATAAAAATAATATAAAATATAATTATGAGAGGGGGTGAGAAAATGAAAACAATCGAGCTTTTTGACCTTTCAAAGACAATTGCGGCACCGCTGTTGGAGTCTTGTGAATATCCCTGGCAGGCTTTGGGCAGAATCAAGGAGTTTGTGATTGAGCTGGGAAAAACTCTTGATAAGGAGAGATTTGAAGAGGTTACAGAAAACGTCTGGATTGCAAAATCGGCAAAGATTTATCCCTCTGCATACATTGCAGCTCCTTGCATAATCGATGAAGAAGCCGAGGTGAGACATTGCGCTTTTATCCGCGGCGGAGTTATTGTCGGCAAAAGCTGTGTGGTGGGAAATTCCACCGAGATGAAAAACTGTATAATCTTTGACAGTGTTCAGATACCCCATTTCAACTATGTGGGAGACTCTGTTCTCGGCTTCAAGTCACATCTCGGCGCAGGTGCTGTCACTTCAAACGTGAAAAGTGACAAGACTTTGGTTACCATTAAAAACGGCGACGAAAAAATTGAGACAGGTCTCAAAAAATTTGGTGCAATGGTAGGTGACTTCACAGAGGTTGGCTGCAACAGCGTTCTTTGTCCCGGAACGGTCATCGGTAAAAACTGCACTGTTTATCCTCTTTCAAGAGTGAGAGGCTTACTGAAAGAAAATTCAATTTTTAAAAGTCAAGAGAATATTGTGGAGAAGGTTTAGCTACAATATATATGGCAAAGGACTTTTTGGGTGTGCAAAAAATGCATATCGTGGGACACGGAAATATTTTGCTGCTTCAAGACAGTGCCGCTTTTTGTGGCTTGACTGTTTAGCGCCAGACCGCGCAAAGGCTTGTGCGGTGACGAGGTAAGAAGAAATTCGAAGTTTTCGGCGGGTACTTCTTCGGCAGATACCCCTGTCGTAAAAATGCATACAAATCGACAAAAGTGCATTTAAAGGGTGAAAATTTAATATTAATCCAATAAATCCGGACTTGTCCCGCGGGTTTCAGAGCCTGCACAGACAAGAGAACGGTTTTGTTCCTGTGTGTTTTGGCTCTTGGATTGACAAAAAGGAGAACTTGTTTTATGTGCGGAATTATTGGTTATACAGGCGCAGAAAAGGCTGTGCCAAAGCTTTTGGAAGGGCTGACCGCCCTTGAATACAGAGGTTATGACTCTGCAGGAATTGCTTTTTTTGAAAAGGGTGAGCTGGAAACCCGAAAGAGCAAAGGCAGAATTGAGGTGCTGAAATCAAAGACAGCTGCTTTGTGCGATAAAGCAGAGATTTGTTGCGGAATAGGGCATACACGATGGGCGACCCACGGAGAACCCTCTGACATAAATTCTCATCCTCACGGAACGGATAGGGTTTATATCGTTCACAATGGGATAATTGAGAATTATGCGAAAATCAAAGAGAAGCTTTTGAAAAAGGGCTATAGATTTGAGTCCGAAACTGATACCGAGGTAGCGGCAAAGCTTATCGACAGATTTTATGAGGGTGACCCTGTGGAGGCAATCAGAAAGGCTCAGGATATTCTTGAAGGCTCTTATGCGATTGCAGCGGTTTTTCGGGATTTTGAAAATCGGGTTTATGCCTTCAGAAAAGACAATCCGCTGCTTCTGGCATCTTCTGACAACGGGAATTTTGTGGCATCCGATGCATCAGCCGTGTTGAAATATACCAAAAAAATCAGACGTCTTGAAGAAGGTGAGATTGCTTTGGTTGACCGTGGAAAAATAACGGTTTTGGGAGCGGATAATAAGGTGCTTGAGGCGGAGTTCCGTGAGGTTTTGTGGAATGCGGAGGCGGCTTCAATGAAGGATTTTCCTCATTATATGCTGAAGGAAATTTTTGAAGAGCCTCAGGTCATTGGAAAAACGGTGAAGGAAAATTTGGCTGACGGTTTGCCCTGCTTTCTGTCCGAAAAGCTTTCGACGGAAAGACTCAAAGCCTTTGAAAGAATTCACATTGTTGCCTGCGGAACGGCAATGCACGCAGGGCTCATAGGCAAAATTGCAATCGAAAAAATGGCAAGAGTGCCTGTGACGGTGACACTTGCTTCGGAGTTCAGGTATCAGGACCCTGTTTTGAGCAAAAAGGATATGGTGATTGTTATTTCACAGTCAGGCGAGACGGCAGATACAGTTGCGGCTCTGAGGCTTGCGAATGAGCGTGGGGTATATACTCTGGGAATTGTGAATGTTGAGGGGTCAACAGTTGCTGAAGAAGCACACAGTGTGCTTTTTACACGTGCAGGTACGGAGATTGCCGTGGCAAGCACAAAGGCGTATTCTGCTCAGCTTGCGATGCTGTACCTTTTTGCAATCAGATTGGGCTTTGCATTGGAAAAGCTTGACGAGAGCGAAGCACACAGACTTTGCAATGAGCTTGTTGAGAGAATTCCACAGGCAATCGAAAAAGTGCTTGAGGGCAGAAACCGCTGCTTTGAAATTGCAAAAAAGTATAAGGATAACCGAAGTATATTTTTTATTGGCAGAGGTCAGGACTATGCTCTTTGCTGTGAGGCAGCCCTCAAAATGAAGGAAATTTCGTATATTCATTGCGAAAGCTATGCGGCAGGTGAGCTGAAGCACGGAACAATCTCTCTTGTGACAAAGGGTGTTCCGGTGTTTGCTTTTGCAACAGAGAG
>JAZOCL010000062.1:0-2960 GCA_045596485.1 Clostridia bacterium | reverse complement strand
GTGCTTGTGTTTATGGTGTTCAAGCTCAAAAAGCATCCCTTGCTTTATATCAGCATAGGTGCTCTGACCGGAATTGTGTTTAAGCTGGGTGCATAAAAAATTTAAAAAAACAATTGTAAAATAGGATATAATATGTTATACTTTAAATAACTGCATTTATTAGCCTTGCTCTGTTTGGAGCTTGGCAGAAAGGTAAGGTATTTCAAAATGGCTGCAGAAGAAATTAATGTTAATACAAATATAGACTCAGAGGGTAACGTTTGCATATCAACAGAGGTTGTTGCAACAATAGCATCAATTGCTGCAAAAAGCATTGAAGGTGTGTGCGAAATGGCAGGCTCGCTGACAGGAGGCTTTGCGGAGCTTCTGGGCAAGAAGAACCCTGCAAAGGGCGTGAAGGTTGCAATCACAGAAAAAGACGTAAAGATTGATATGTTTGTGGTTGTTGAATACGGAGTGAAGATTCCCGATGTTGCCTGGGAAATTCAGGAAAAAGCAAAAAGCGAGGTTGAGGCAATGACAGGTCTCAATGTTGTTGCGGTGAACGTAAACATCGAAGGTGTGAATACTGCAAAGGCGGCAGAGGTTGAGATTGTAGCCGAAGAGGCAGAGAAAGACGAAGCCGAAACAGAAACCGAGTAATAATTCAGAAAATAAATTTACAGAAGATTTTAAAAGTTGAGGTAAAATATGAACAGAACAAGAGCCAGAGAGTATGCCTTCGTGCTGCTCTTTGAATACAAATTCCAGCCTGAAGAAATTGAGACAATACTTCAGGATTTTATCGAAGAATATAACCCCGGAGCTCAGCAGGAATATATAGAGCGTATTGTCAGGGGTGTTGCCTCAAACGTTGAGGAAATTGACAAAATGATTGACGGGGTTTCAAAGGACTGGAAGACAGAAAGAATGTCCTGTGTCAGCATTGCGGTTCTCAGACTTGCGGTTTATGAGATTTTGTTCTGCGAAGATATTCCGTCGGTGGTTTCTGTCAATGAGGCGGTTGCTCTTGCGAAAAAGTACGACGGCGACGAAGCAGCTCCCTTTGTGAACGGAATTTTGGGAAAAATCAGCGGAATGTAGGTGCCGCAAATGAAAGAGAATAGTTTGGTTCTGGGAATTGATACCAGTTGTTACACAACATCGGTCGCTGCTAAATGCGGTGACCGTATGTTTCATTTTAAGAAGATGCTTGACGTAAAGGCAGGGGAGTGTGGACTCAGACAGTCCGAAGCTGTGTTTCAGCATATGAAAAATCTTCCCGTTCTTTTTGATGAATTGAAGGCAAACGTCAGGGTTACAGATTTTCAGGATATAAGGGTTGCTGTGAGTGTAAAGCCCAGGTCTGTTGAGGGGTCTTATATGCCTGTATTTATGGCAGGGCAGTCCTTTGCAAAGGTGGTTGCCGATGTTCTCGGGGCAGAATATCTCGAAACCTCACATCAGGACGGTCATATTATGGCGGCAATTTATTCTTGCAAAAAATATGATATATGTGAAAAGACTTTTCTTACATATCATCTGTCAGGAGGCACAACGGAGCTTTTGCTGGTGAAAAAGGCGGACAACCGCTTTGAATGTGAGATAGTAGGCGGAACAAAAGACCTCCCTGCAGGTCAGTTTATTGACAGAATTGGTGTGAAGCTGGGAATGGATTTTCCCTGCGGAAGGTATCTGGATTATTCTGCCGTAAATTTTGAGGGTAAGAAACCAAAGGTGAAAACCTGTGTCAATGATACTTTTATAAATTTCTCGGGTGAAGAAACCAGATACAGCAGATTGATTGAAAACGGTATGGAACCGACCGAAGCGGCTTTTTGTGTAATGAAGTGCATTGCAGAGTCGGTCAGGACTTCTGTGATTGCAGCAAAAGAAAAGTTTGACGTCGAAAACATTCTTATGATTGGAGGAGTGTCTTCTTCAAAAATGCTCAGAAATGAATTTTCGGATATGCCCGGAGTTTATTTTGCGGAGCCTGAACTTAGCACGGACAATGCAGTGGGAGTGTGTGAAATTGGAGCAAGGTGGATTTAATTTATGTATGAAAGAATGACTTTGACGGTTAGTCAGCTTAATCTGTTTGTGAAGGATATTTTCAATCAGATTCCGGCGCTCAATGACATCAGAATCAAAGGAGAAATATCAAACTTCAAGCACCATACATCGGGACATATGTATATGTCCCTCAAAGACGAGACCGGTGTTTTACGTGCGGTTATGTTCAGAACTGCTGCAATGGGATTGGACTTCAGACCCGAAAACGGTATGCAGGTTGTTGCCGAGGGCAGAGTGGGCGTTTATGAACGTGACGGTCAGTATCAGCTTTATATAAATTCAATGGTTCGGGATGGTAAGGGTAGTCTTCACGAGCAATTTGAAAAGCTGAAGAAAAAGCTTGAGGCTGAAGGTCTTTTCTCGCAAAGTGCAAAGAAGACTATTCCAACCTTCCCGAAGCGTGTAGGTATTGCAACTGCTCCTACGGGTGCTGCTGTGCGAGATATAATCAACATACTTTCAAGGCGTTTTCCGTATGCGGATATTTGTCTTTATCCCGTTCTTGTTCAGGGTGAGGGTGCTGCCCAAAGCGTGTGTGAGGCGATAGAGTATTTTAACCGTGAAAAAGCGGCAGATGTACTGATTATCGGTAGAGGCGGCGGCTCTGTTGAGGATTTGTGGGCATTTAACGAAGAAGTTCTGGCAAGGGCTATTTTTAAAAGTGAAACTCCCATCATTTCAGCTGTGGGTCACGAAACCGACTTTACCATTGCTGATTTTGTTGCAGACCTGAGAGCTCCAACTCCGTCTGCGGCAGCAGAGCTTGCAGTTCCTTCGGCAGATGAGCTTGCCGAAAAATTCGGAATGCTGGGGTCAAGACTTCGGAATGCGGCACAAAAGCTCGTTGAAAAAAGACAGCTTCAGCTTGCCATGTATTCTCAGAAGCAGGTGCTGAAGAGACCGAT
>JAZOCL010000061.1:0-18296 GCA_045596485.1 Clostridia bacterium | reverse complement strand
CGCTATTTCATAACAGCAAATACTTTGCTGTTGTGAAAATTATTTTTCAAAATAATTTTCGAGGACCTCGTTGCAACGGAATCTGTGTAAATTTGTAAAACAAATTTACAAACAAAGCTATGCTTTGAACGGAAAACAATGATACATCATTGTTTTTCTACAGATATCCGTTATAGTGATAATCTATAAATTTTGTTTTGCGGAGCAAAACCACCTTTTCTATTCACTATTCTCTCTTATCTCTTATCTGGAAACGACAATTTTAAAGAAGAGTGAAGAGAGCATAGTGAAAAGTGAATAGTACAAAAAGAAACGACAACTTCCTGTCGAAAATTGTCGTTTCTTTATGGTGGAGGCGAGGGGAATTGAACCCCTGTCCGAAAATCTATTCATACCCGGCGCTACGAGCGTAGTTTGTGGTTAAAATTCCCCAAGATTAAAGTCCACAAACAAACTTTAAACTCAGGTAGCTTCATAAGGTCATGACCCAATCAAAGCTTTTCGGGTTCACGTTCACCGCAAGTGATGATGCCCAATCTTTCTGTTGCGGTTACAGAAAGCGGACAGCGCCTGTTATTTAGGCAGCGTAAGCTAAATTCTTATTAGCGTTTAATTTAAGTTTGGTCTTTTTGACGCAGTGACCGCTGCGGCTCGCTCCAAGTACTTCAAAACCCCCGTCGAAACCATTACGCCCCCATATATAATTTAAAATTCAAAAACCTTATCTGTTATACTCCTTGATTGCACGGTCCATCCTTCGCTTTGCATCACGCTCTGCCATTGCATCACGCTTGTCATAATTCTTTTTGCCTCGGCAAAGCCCAAGCGCAATCTTCACGTGGGGACCCTTGAAGTATACCTCCAGCGGAATCAGGGTGTAGCCCTGCTGCTGGGTGAGACCGATGAGCTTGTTGATTTCTCTGCGGTGGAGCAGAAGCTTTCTCGATCGCAAGGGGTCACGGTTGAAGATGTTGCCCTTTTCGTAAGGCGAAATGTGCATACCAATGAGCACCGCTTCGCCTGTTTTCACCGAAACATAGCTGTCCTTCAGATTGACTCTTCCTTCACGGATGGATTTTACCTCTGTGCCGAACAAAGAAATTCCTGCTTCAAAGGTATCGTCCACAAAATAATCGTGGAAAGCTTTTTTGTTTTTTGAAACCGACTTTATGGTCTGTTTTTCGCTTGCCATTTGTGCAGTTCTCTCCTTTCATCAGCACCAAGTATTACTCAGTATACCCCAAAACTGTTCTTTAGTCAATGACAAAAATATTTATATTTTGTTTCATTTTGTTAACATACTTATTTTTTTGAAAAAAGTACTGCAAAGAAAGACTCTCTGCAGTACAAAAATTTATGCAGCATTGATTGGCAGCTTGATTGTGACTCTTGTAAACACGCCCTGCTTGCTCTCCATACTGATGCTGCCCTTGTGATTTTCGATAATCTCCTTGGCAATGGCAAGTCCAAGTCCTGTGCCGCCCTGCTCACGTGAGCGCGCCTTGTCAACTCGGTAGAACCTTTCGAATATGTGAGGAATGTCTCCCTCGGGAACGCCGATTCCGTTATCCTCGATTTTGATATAAAGCTCATTGTTCACAAAGCCCGTGAAAACCTTAATTGAACCTTTTTCGGGTGTATACTTCATTGAATTTGAAATTATGTTTTTCACCGCACGCTCAATCTGAAACCTGTCTGCATAAACCATTGGCATTTCATTGACAACGTTGAACAAAAGCTCCTGCTCCTTGTGCTCTGCTTCCATACGAAAGGTCTCAACCACCTCACGGAGCATCTCTCCCAAATCAAAGGCTTCAAGGTTCAGCTGAACGCTCTGGGCATCGAACTTTGAAAGGGTAAGAAGATTTTTTACCAGATTTGCCATTTTTATGGTCTCGTTCTGGATGGTTTTCAAAAACAAAAGCTCTGTTTCGCTGTCTACAGGATAGCTGTCAATGAGAGTTTCGGTGTATGTTCCGATTGTTGTGAGGGGTGTTTTCAGCTCGTGAGAAACCTCTGCCACAAACTTTTTTCGGGATCTGTCAAGGTTGAACTCCTCTGTAATGTCGGTGAACACGCAAACCACGCCTGCAATGCGGTCGTTATCCATTCTGAAGGGAACAAAATATGCCTTTATGTGCTTGTTGTTTATTTCAATTTCACGGCTCTCGGCTCTGAATCTGGGCAGATACAAAAACTCCGCCATACACACATTTGAGTTGAGCCCCTCAAAAAAGCTGTCAAACAAAATTCCTTTTGTTTCATCAATGTTCAGCATATTTTTTGCTGCACTGTTGATTGAGATTATTTCCTGATTTTTATTAAAGGCAATAATGCCGTTGTTGATATTTTCAAGAATAACTTCAAGCTTGTGCTTTTCACCTGCAACCTCGTTGATGGCGTTTTTCATAACTCCGCCCATATAGTTAAAGGTTTCAACCAGGGTTCCGATTTCGTCCTGAGAGAAAACCTCAAGGTTGGAATCAAAATTACCCTCAGCAAAGTCCTCTGCTTTTTCGGTCAGCACCGAAATGGGGTTTGTTATGGTCTTTGAAAGAAAGAACCCCAAAAGAATTGAGGCAAGCGCTCCGAAGAGCAGTGCCTGAATAATGATATACAGCATATTCTGTGTGAGCACGTTCACGCCCTGCTTGTTGTCCTTCACATAGATTATAAAATCGGCGTCTCTGCCCGAAACAAAATATGCATAATCCATATAGCTCGAGGTAAAGCGGCTGCTTTTTCCCACCTCTCCCGACATTGCCTTTATAATGTTAGGTGTTTTTTCAAGGGTCTCTGCGCCCGTGCCCGTGGACACAATTCTTGAGGCATCGGATGCGTTTAGCACTGCACATTGGCGCTGCTCCGAAAGCCCCAGTTGGCTGGAGTATGCCGAAATAACCGTATTTATCCTGTCAACCCTTTCTGTACCCGAAAGGTTGGAGTTTAAAACATTTGTCATGGCAACGGTGAATTCCCCCGACATAACCTTGTCCATCTGCTCATTGAAGGAGCTTGTATACATATTCACAATACTGTTGAACATATATGCTCCCACGATAATCATAATAGCAAGAACCAATGCCACAAAAATTACAACTATTTTCCATTGCATTTTTTTGAACATAATTCAGTTTCTCCAATATCTACTTACTTTTGTTTTTTGTCAAAAATTCATAGTCGTTTTGTCTCGCCACCAGAACATCACGAAACGCCTTTGCCGTTGCTGCATAAAGCACTTGAGTAGCGCTGCCTGCAGGCTCTGCCTTTGCCGCCTTCTCTGCCTTCACCGCACGCTCACGGACATTCACATCGTTCCAGTCCTGGGGAGCATATAAATCACGTCTCAGCCGATGCTGGGTCATTATGCCCGAATATGCAGTTTTTTCGATATGCTTCATATTAAATCTGTCGGGGTCAACACGGTGCTCAACAATTGAGTCAGCATTAAGACCCACCTTCATCTGTATTTCGCCCATCATAAAGCAAACCAGTGTTTCTTCACCGCCTGCATAGTTGTTGCCCACTCTGCCATAATTGCATCTGAATCCGCCAATCATCCGCAGACAGTCTCTGCGTACGGCAAAGTTTGCGCCATAGGGAAACTCGCCGTAGTCCTTTGCATAGCGGAAGCCCTTTCCTTCAATCTGCAGGTTGCTCCAGAGCCCTATTGTTTTGTCATTCACAAGCTCCTTTGCTTCGTCGGGAACCGTCAGCACAACCTGACCGCCGCAGGTTCCAAGCTTTGGACGCCCTTCAAAGGATTTTATAGTTTCTCTCACCACGCTGCGGTTTGCTATTGAGTCGTCATCAACATAGAGAATAACCTCTCCCTGCGCTGCCCACATACCGCAGTTTCTCGCAAAGGAAAGCCCTTTTTGGGGTGCAGTTATGTAGTTGATTGTCAGGTCGGGATGCTTTTTGCACATCTCCTGAACATACTCCTTGAGAGCAGTTTCACGGATATTGTTGTTTACAAAAATAATTTCAAAATCCTCAGGGCTTGCATCCTGATTGCAAAGTGCATCCATACAAGCAGTCAGGGTTTCTGACATTTTATGTGTGCAAAGCACCACTGAAAGCTTCTTTTTGTATTCTTCCTCGCGCTGAATTCTTCCCTCAAGACCATAGAGCATATCGTTTTTGGCTTTGGCATCAATGAAGGAGAACATTGTTTCAATGTCGTCCAGAATATATCCCTCAAAGCCATTGCTGCTGTATTCGGGAAGAGCCGCCGTAAAATCAAAGCCCTCTTTTTTGTCGGTATTTATTCCCACCTTCACGGCATCCTTCGGAAGTGTTACGTCGCTGTCACCGCCGCCGAAGCTTGCAAAAACCAAATTTGATGTGCTGCCGCCGAAGAACAGCTCCGCAAAGTCCTCTTTTACAAGGATGATATGCCCTGCCTTTTCAAGCTGCGTCTTGAACCTTTTGGCAACATCAAGATTTTTTTCGTCCGATTTCACATACCAAAGCAGAGGTGTGAGATAAAAGTCACGTCTGAAATCATCAAAAACCATCAGCTTGTAGCGGTTTTTGGTAATTCCCAGCTCCTTGTCCTTTGCGGTCAGGGAGCCGTCATGCCAGCGATATGAATACACTGGCTTCACAAATGAGGTATGACGGAGTGTGAGCAACGAATTCATCCGCATCCAGTAGTCATAGTCCTCAAGGGTGTGCTTGTAGCTTGAATAGCAGCCCAAAATTTCTGCTGCCGACTTTCTATACATAAATGCAGCACCTATGGTGTTGTTTGCATATGTGTTCAGCTCAAAGGCATTGTGGGGAAAGATTACGTTTCCGCTGCCGATGGGATATTCAAACCAGCCGTGCTTTGAATACTTCTTTCCCTTTGCATTGATAAGGCGCATATTGCCCCAAACCATTGCTGTTTTTGGGTTTTCCTTCAGCTCGCCCACCATTTTTTCAAGGAAGTCGGCATCCATCACGTTGTCGGCACTGGTCCAGGTCAAAAACTCGCCCTTTGCCTCACGGAAGCCCCTTGAAAGGGTTCTGGGAATTTTTTTGTTCTCCTGGGTGAGAACACGGATTCTGCTGTCCCTTTCGGCAAAGCTTCTTGCAATCTCAAGGGTGTCGTCCTTGGAGCCGTCGTTTATTATAATAAGCTCAAAGTTGGTGTAGGTCTGGCAAAGCACCGACTCAATGGAATCCGCAAGGATGTCACCGCCGTTATAAACGGGCAGAACCACCGAAATCAAATCCTTTACCTGAGGAACGTGTACCTTTGTCAGGTCAAGGGGATATTTTGAATCCCTCTCTTCCTTGTATCTCAAAAACTTGTACTGATAAAGGTTCAGCGGCTTTTCCTCGGGCTCACGAACCCCGAAAATCAATTTTTTCAAATAGCTAAACATTTATGCTTTCCTGCCTTCCGAATTGATTTCGTCCATATATTCCAGAAGCCGTGTCCAGGCATCGAGATAACTCTTTTTGTAGAATATATCAAGGCTGTCGGCTTTCTTTTTGGTGAGAATACTAATTTCTTTGTTGGTAATTTTTATCTGGCTCTTTGCATATCTCTTTGTCCATCCGATATTGGTGTGAAGGTCGCAAAAAAATCTGTAGCTTGTGAGAACCCCGGCTCTGATTGTCTTTTTCACGTGCTCATGGGTAAAGCGAGAATGGTCAACGCGGTGAAGAACCTTGGCTCTGGGCTGAAGCCCCACGCCGTAGCCCGTCTGGAGCATCTTAAAGGCGAGAGCGGTTTCCTCGCCCCCTGCAAAGTCGTTGCCCACTCTGCCGTAGCACATGCGAAATCCCCCCACACGCCAGATTGCCGAGCGCCGAACACCATAGTCGGCACCGTAGGGAAACTCGAACTGCTGGCTTACCTCACGAAAGGCATTGCCTGAAATCTTGAACTGGCTCCAAAGGCTTTCCCAGCCCTTTCGCAGCACCTTTGGTGTGGGGAAGGGTCTGTCAAGAATAACCTGACCTCCCACAATTCCCACATTGGGGTGATACTTGAAGCCTGTGTAAATTTCTTCAAGAAGATAATAGTCCGCCAGAACATCATCGTCAAGGAACAAAAGATATTCACCCTTGGCGTTCCACATTCCGCCGTTTCGGGCATATGAAAGACCCTTTTGGGGAACTGCCATATAACGGATAAAGCCCTCATACTCTTTGTATTTTTCGCTGAAATCATCAACAGCCTCTTTTATTCCCGAGGTCAGGGGGGCATTATCAACAATAATTATTTCGTATTCCTTTTTGCTCATAGACTGGCGGATTACCGACCAGATTGCGTCAATGAGCTTTTCACCGCGCATATATGTGCAGATTATAATTGAAATTTTTCTTTCATAAGCGTTGGGCTCGTCAATCATTTTTTCCAGTCCGTAAAGGATTTTGTTCTTGATTTTTGTATCCGCAAGGTCAAAAACCCTTTTTCCGTTTTCGGCTCTGAACCATCCCCTGAAATCACCTTGGTCGGTGAGCTTTGCCTCGGGATTACAGGTCACAAGCATATCAAAGCCCTCGGCAGCATATGTCCCGTCAGAAACAAGCACCGAGCCCGAAAGCCTTGGCTTGAGCCCTTCAAGTGATGCGTTTTCGCCCTTGCCGAAATATGCGTAGCACACGCAGGAATATTCATCGGGGAAGGTGATTGAATTTGCCTCTTCACGACTGAAGAGCATATGCCCTGCATTTTCTATTGCCTTCACAAATTCAAGATAATGAGGGTTGCTTTCGTCCTCTGTTTCTGTAACCCACACCAGCGCCGACATATAAAAATCACGTCTGAAATCGTCAAGAACCATAAGCTTATAACGGTTTTTGGTGATTCCCAGCTCCTTGTCGTGAGCGGTGAGGGATTCGTCGTGAATTCTGTAAAGGTAGATTGGCTTTTCTTCATCTGTATGCTCTATTGAAAGCAGAGAATTCATCCGCATCCAATAGTCATAATCCTCGAGATTTGTTTTGTATTTTGAATAGTCCTCAAGAATAAATGCCGCTTTTCGGCGGTACATAAACGCCGCCCCGATTGTGTTGTTGGCAAAGGTATTGAGACATTCAGCTGTTTTTGGAAAGCAGACATTGCCCGAAAACAGCGGCTTTTCAAACCAGAAATGTCCTCTTTTTATCTTTCCGTCCTTATTGATGAGACGGATGTTGCCATAAACCATTGCCACATCGGGCTTTCTCTCCAAATCCTCTGCAAGAACCTTCAAGCAGTCAGGAAGCATAATGTTGTCGGCACTGGTCCAGGTCAAAAACTCGCCCTTTGCGATTCGGAAGCCTGCCGAAAGTGCCGATGGCAGCTTTTTGTTCTCCTGATTTATAATCTTTACACGGCTGTCACGTTGTGCAAAATATCTTGCGACCTCAAGGCTGTTGTCGGTAGAGCCGTCATTCACAATAATCAACTCAAGATTTTTGTAGGTCTGGCTGAGGACCGAATCAATCGACTTTGAAAGAACCGAGCCGCCGTTATAAACAGGCAGAACAACAGACACCAGCCCCTTTTTTTCGGGAACTTCAATTTTGGACGAAAGACCGCCCATAGCTTTGTCGCGCTCCGCCTTGTAGCGATTAAACTTTGCCGCACAAAGCTGAAGACGTCTGCGCTTTTTGTAGGTCACGTTTTCACGGTTGAGAGCCTCGTTAAGACCCTTGCGCAAGGTCAGCATAAGCCCCATCCTCTTGTAATCCGAAAGGTCAAGCAGCGAACGGATAAATGAAATACCCGTCTTTTGGAGCAGCTTTTCAATTTTGAGACCTGTTCTCCAGACATAGGTTTCGTGAAGGTCAAGCTCCTCCTGCTTGTGCTGATGAGCCTCAAACTGAATCTGCATTATTGCATTGCGGTCAGCCTCTATCCGTTCCTCAAGCCTTTTGTTTTCTTCCTGAAGCTGACGGATTTTCTGCTGAAGCTCTTCAGCCGTTTTTTGAGCATTGTTCAAATTATCCATAGTTTATTCTCCCAAGGTGATTTCCGAAGGAACCTTCAGAACACCGAAATACTCTCTGTCACACATAATCTTTATATATGCTGCACCCTCAATGTAGTCATAATATGAAATGGGCAGTGTGTCTCTCATTTCAAGCCCCGTTGTCAGGGTATATTCACCAACATTTAGATATGCAGGAAAGGTTATCTTTACGATGTTTCTACCTGTGTGCTTAAACCGCATATCATAGTCGTGAAGTGCCGCAACCATAAGGTCTACGCCGTTTTTGTCCTTGAGCGAAATTGCAAGCCCTGTGGTTGAAAGGTCGGCATCCTGAGGCACAACCACAACGGTTTCAACAGTGACGGTGTCTCCTGTCATAAATACCTCGGTTTCACGGTCGCCCTTTGATACTCTCACATTTTTTATGCAACCGATTTTTGAACCGAAGCGGTTGATTTCGTTGAATTCCTTCTCCTGCTCAAGAAGCTCCTCTGTTTTTTTGTTAAGCCCCATCACACAGGCTTCGGCATCGACTTCGTTGCTTGTGATAAACTCCATATATTTTGAAGTAACCTCGTTAACGTCGCCGTCCATTATGAGCTTTCCGTTGTCCAGCCAGAGAGCACGGGTGCAGAAGCGGCGCACTGCGTCAACGTCGTGGCTGACAAACAGAATTGTTTTTCCCTTTTCCTTCAGCTCCTCAAACTTGTTGTAGCATTTTGCCTGAAACCGATAGTCGCCCACCGCCAGAGCCTCGTCAACAATAAGGATGTCGGGGTCGGTGTTGATGGCAACAGCAAAGGCAAGGCGCACAAACATACCGCTTGAATAGTTCTTCACGGGACGGTTTATAAAGTCACCGATTTCGGCAAATTCTGCGATTTCATCAATTTTTTCTTCCACCTCTTCTTTTTTTATTCCCATAATGGTTCCGTTGAGGTAGATATTTTCAATTCCCGTATATTCAGGGTTAAAGCCTGCACCAAGCTCCAGAAGTGCCGAAACAGTTCCGTCCATTATCTTTGCTCCCGAAGTCTGGTTTATAACCCCCGTAAGAATTTTAAGGAGAGTCGACTTTCCTGAGCCGTTTTTACCAATAATGCCCACGGTTTCGCCCTTTTCGATTGAAAAGCTAACGTCTCTCAGGGCAAAAAACTGCTGAATTTTTCCTTCATATTTTTTTGGAAAAAGTGTCTCTTTTATGCGGTCCCCCGGCTTGTCATATATTTTATACATTTTGGTAAGGTTTTTAACTTCAATCATTTTCCCGGATCCTTTCTTTCGGGCTTTTTCTTTCTTTTATTACGCACAAAAAGGGCTACATCAGCCCTTTTTATTATATTTCTTTTTTGTAGGTCACAAAGGCTATATAAATACCCTTTTCTGTTTTGAGCATTTCTTCGCTTGCTACATACCAATCCTCAAGCTCGTCAAAGTTCACCAAGAATCTGTCGGCTTCATATTCCTTTTCGATTTTTGTAATATAAGCAACATCTGCATACTTCACCGCTTCTCGGTATACCGCTTCACCGCCGATAAAGAATATTTTTTCGTCAGAATATTCTTCCTTTGCTCTTTTGATGGCGTTTTCAATAGAGCTGCACACAGTTACACCCTCAGGTGCAAAGGTCTTGTCACTTGTAAGAACAATATTCATCCTCTTTGGCAATGGCTTTTGATTTGGAAAGGACAAAAAGGTATTCTTTCCCATTATAACTGCCGAGCCTGCTGTTTTTTCTCTGAAAAATCTCATATCCTCGGGGATGTGGTCAAGAAGGTCTCCGTTTCTTCCTATTCCCCAGTTTAAATCTGCTGCTGCAATAATATTCATAAATCGGTCACCTCTTAAACGGCAACAGGAATGTTCTTTATCTGTTCTCCTGTTTTGTAGTTTTCAAGAACAAAATCGTCCACAGTGAAGTCATAAAAGCTCTTTACATCCTTGTTTATCACAAGCTTTGGTGCTTCAAACTGCTCTCTTTCAATAAGCTCCTTTATTATGGGAACGTGTCTGTCATAAATATGGGCATCTGCAATCACATGAACAAATTCGCCCACCTCCAGACCGCTTACCTGAGCAAACATATGCACAAGAGCTGCATACTGCGAAACATTCCAGCCGTTTGCCGCCAGAATATCCTGCGAACGCTGATTGAGTATGGCATTGAGACGGTTTCCTGTTACGTTGAAGGTCATACTGTATGCACAGGGATAAAGATTCATTTCGCTAAGGTCCTGGTGAACATAAATGTTTGTTATAATTCTGCGGCTGTGAGGGTTGTTTTTCAAATCAAAAAGAACTCTGTCAACCTGGTCGAACTCACCTTCAGGATATTTGTGCTTTATTCCCATCTGATAGCCGTATGCCTTGCCGATTGAGCCATCCTCGTCTGCCCAGCTGTCCCATATTTTGGGCTTCAAATCCTTAATGTTGTTTGATTTTTTCTGCCATATCCAAAGAATTTCGTCAATGGCACTTTTCAGATATGTGGGACGAAGGGTAAGAATGGGAAATTCCTCCGCCAGATTATATCTGTTCACCACACCGAATTTTTTTATGGTGTGGGCAGGAGTGCCATCCTCCCATCTGGGACGGACGTTTGTTCCTTTGTCAGACCAGCCGTTTTCGATTATGTCACGGCACATATTTACAAAAATTATATCTGCTTTGCTCATTACAAATCACCTGAAATAATAATTCTACTAAATATCCAGATTAACAACCGACTTTGAGTGTTCCTCAATAAATTCACGTCTGGGCTCAACCTTGTCTCCCATAAGAACCGTAAATATTTCATCAGCACGGCGTGCATCCTCAAGGTCAACGCGGAGCATAATTCTCTTTTCGGGGTCCATTGTTGTCTCCCAAAGCTGCTCGGGGTTCATTTCACCAAGACCCTTATATCTCTGGATTGATGCATCAGGAATCTGCTCAAGAGCTTCCTTCAAATCCTCGTCGTTGTATGCATAAATCACTTTTTTTCCCTTGTATACCTTATAAAGAGGCGGCTGAGCAATATACACATGACCCTCTCTTATAAGGGGCTCCATATATCTGAAGAAGAAGGTCAAAAGAAGTGTTCTTATATGAGCACCGTCAACGTCGGCATCGGCCATAATTACAACCTTTCCGTATCTTATCTTTGAAACGTCAAAGTCGTTGCCTATTCCCGCACCTATTGCGGTTATAACAGGAAGGAGCTTCTCGTTTGAAAATACCTTGTCAATTCTGGACTTTTCAACGTTGAGCATTTTTCCCCAAAGCGGAAGAATAGCCTGAAAACGTCTGTCACGTCCCTGCTTTGCGCTGCCTCCCGCAGAATCACCCTCGACAATATAAATTTCTGTAAATTCGGTATCTCGTGATGAACAGTCAGCCAGCTTGCCGGGGAGAGTGCTGCTTTCAAGAGCCGATTTTCTTCTGGTGTTGTCTCTTGCTCTCTTTGCTGCCTCTCTTGCACGTGAAGCTGTCATTGCCTTTTCAACAACAATTCTTGCAACGGCAGGATTTTCTTCAAAGAATTCGCTGAGCTTTTCATTTACCATTTTCTCAACGATTGTTCTGATTTCGCTGTTTCCCAGCTTTGTTTTTGTCTGACCCTCAAACTGCGCCTCGGTTACCTTGACAGAAATTACGCAGGCGATACCCTCACGGGTATCCTCTCCCTTGAGGTTTTCCTCGTTTTCCTTCAGAATCTTATATTTTCTCGCATAATCATTAATAACCTTTGTCAGAGCCGCCTTGAAGCCTGTTTCGTGAGTTCCGCCCTCGGTTGTGTTGATGTTGTTGGCAAAGCTCATTATATCCTCAGTATAACCATCGTTATACTGAATTGCAATCTCCGCTTCGGAATTTTCACGGATTGAATTTACGTATATAACTCCCTCGTGAATAGGGGTTTTGTGGCGGTTGAGGTACTCAACATACTCCTTTATCCCGCCCTCATAATGAAGAACCTCTTCTCTTTGAACTCCCTTGTCATTTGGACGCTCATCCTTCAAAACAATCTTCACACCTGCATTAAGAAATGCCTGTTCACGAAGCCTCTTGAGAAGAATATCATAATCATATATGAGCTCTTCAAAAATCTCGCTGTCAGGCTTGAAATGAACAAATGTTCCTGTCTTGTCTGTATCACCTATTATTTTAAGCTCGTCAAGCTTTGTTCCTCGGTGATATTTCTGATAATGAACGTGAGTTCCGTCACAAATTTCTACCTCAAGGTATTCAGAAAGAGCATTAACAACAGAGGCACCAACACCGTGGAGACCGCCCGACACCTTGTATCCGCCACCGCCGAATTTTCCGCCTGCGTGAAGAACGGTGAAAACAACCTCAACCGCAGGAAGACCTGTCTGTGCCTGAATTCCCACAGGAATTCCGCGGCCGTCGTCGCGGACGGTAATGGAGTTATCCTCCTTGATGGTTACCTGAATTTCTTTGCAATATCCCGCCAGTGCTTCGTCAATCGAGTTGTCCACAATTTCATAAACAAGATGATGAAGACCCCTTGATGTTGTTGTACCTATATACATACCGGGTCTCTTTCGAACCGCCTCGAGCCCTTCAAGAACCTGAATATTACTCTCGTCATAAGAATTTTCAACGGGTACATTTGTGATACTTTCTGACATAACCTTTACCTTTTACCTTTCTGACCCCATAACTTTCGGGTAGTTTTTTGGAATTTCAAAAACTGTTTTTCCTTTAGAAATCATTAATTTTAACTTTATTTTTCTTCAAACCTCTTTATTCTTCCTGCCAGAGCCTTTGTTGAAATGTTTGTTATATAAATAACGGACTGTCCTTTTTCTTCGCATATTACAAAGGATTTTGGTATTTCCTCCGAAACGTTTCTCACAAAGCCTTCTTCTTCTACAATCTTCAAAAACTCCTTTGAATATTTTGAAATTGAAGTGCTTTCAAGGTCAAGAATTGAAATAATGTCCTTGGTATTTACAACCGTGTCACAGCCTAAATGGAGGTACATTCCAAAACACTTCCTTTATCTATTTTTATAAATCTTCCCGACTCGGTATTAATAAATTTTTCTCTGTCGGTGCAGGTAATGAAAATCTGCATATTCTGCAGCTTGTTGAGAACATAATCCTGTCTTGTGCTGTCAAGCTCGCTCATTATATCGTCAAGAAGAAGCACGGGATATTCTCCCATCTCCTGATAAAAAAGCTCAACCTCAGCTATTTTTTGAACAAGAACAGCTGTCTTTTGCTGACCCTGTGACCCGAAAAGCTTCAAATCCTTGCCGTTTATTTTAAATTCAATATCATCACGGTGAGGACCAAATATCGCTTCACGGTATTTCATTTCTCTTTGAAACATTTCTTCAAATCTTTCTTTGAGAACATCCTTGAGATTTGAAATTATATTTCCATCAATGTTCAAACCACAGGATATATATTTCATTTCGAGATTTTCTTTTCCTTCGGAAATATCAAGCTGAATAAGCCTTGCAGATTTTTCAATCTTTTTTATATATTCAAACCTTATTTTTATTATATATTCCGAAAGAGATATAATTCTTTCGTTAAGAACCGAAAGCAGAAGCTTGTCAGGTTTTTCATCCTTCAAAATTACATTTTTCTGGTCAATAAGCTTTTTATAGTCCGAAAGAGCACTCATATATCCTGTTTTCAGCTGACTTATCATAATGTCAATGTTTTTTCGCCGTTTTTTAGGACCTTCGCGAATAAGACTGAGATATTCGGGACCGAAAAAAACTACATTAAACCTTCCCACAAGGTCGCTGTTTTTTTTGACGGGAATTTCGTTTATAAGAATTTTTTTTCTTTTTTTTGTATCAATTCTTATTTCACCGAGACTCTCTGTTTTTTTTGAAACAAAATTCATTGAAATCTCGGTAAATTCCTCACCAAATTTTATCATCTCAAAATCCCGTGAGGCTCTGTTTGACTTTCCCAGAGAAAAAAGATAAATTCCTTCGAGAATATTTGTTTTTCCCTGAGCATTGTTACCGTAAATTATATTCAGTTTTTCGTGAAATTCAATTTTTTGACTTTCGTAATTTCTGAAATTTCGAAATCTTATATCCTTTACAATCATTATCTGAGCTTTCTGGGAAGAAGAAGATAAAGATATTCGTCTCCTTTAGTGGGTGTTATAATCATCGGATTTATATTTTTCTTAAATCTGATTGTAACGGTTTCGTCGTCGCAGGCTCTCAGAACATCAAGAAGATATTCATTAAAGAAGCCTATTTCAAGATTTGCCGTTCCTGTTTCAACTCTAATGTTATCGTCAACGTTGCCCACAATTGTTTCGCAGGAAACATTGATATTGTCTTCCATAATCTTCAGCTTTACAGGTGCGTCGTTTGCATTTCCGTTTATAATGAGAGATGCACGGTAAACACAGTCAAAAAGCTCATAAAGAGGACATTCAAGCTCAATTTCTGCATCTGTGTAAATTGCACTTTCGTATTTTACATATTCTCCCTCGATGAGACGTGTAACAATTTTGTAATTTTCAAAAATGAAAACTGCATTTTTTGATGTACAATTGATTTCAACAAGACTTTCGTCGTCTTTAATTATCTTTGCGATTTCTCCCAGAGTTTTTGCAGGAACAATAAACTTTTTACTTTGATAAACAGAATCAAGATGATAGGTTCTCACCGCAAGCTTGAAGCCGTCGGTTGCAATCATTTTTATTGTTTCACCTTCAATTTCAACAAGGCATCCCTTGAGAACAGGTCTGTTTTCGCTGAGAGAGGTACAAAAGATTGTTTTTGTTATCATCTCTTTGAGAGAATTGCTTTTTACCTTTATTGAATAATCGTGGTCAACGCTTGGAAGCTCAGGAAAATCGTTGGGATTGAGACCCATAATTTCAAATTTTGAATTTCCGCTTTTGATTGTGCAGAAATTGATCTCATTTGTTTCTATATATACTTCATCCAAAGGAAGGTTTTTTATAATGCTTCCAATCATTTTTGCATTGAGAACAGTCTGACCCGGCTTTATTACACGAGCTTCAATTTTTGCTTCAATTCCCATTTCCATATCATTTGAAACAAAGGTAATGCTGCCGTCAAGGTCAGCTCTTATCAGAATTCCTTCAAGAATAGGAAAGTTTGAGTGGCTTGAAACAGCCCTTGAAACAGAGCTTATTGCTTCGTTAAGAATATTTTTGTTGCAAATTACATTCATTTTTATAAAATCCCTTTCTTCGGTAAAATAATTATCCTTTTCAGCCGATTATATTATATCATATGTGGGTAATAAAATCAATAATTTTTTGCGATTTATGGGATGATTTTTTTGTTTTTAAGGGTTTGAAACCTTTAGAATAATTTTTTTTATTAAATTTTTTATTATAAAGGGTCTTTAATGAATACTATAATGAAAAAACTCCTTCAAAGTTAATAAAACTTTCGGATAAAAAAAATAGAAAATGTTGATGATAATTTCCGAAGGAAATTTTATTCATATATAATAATATATAATTTATTTTATAGTTGTAGTTATAGTAGGTATTGTTTATAATGTGAATAACTCCTGAAAGTATTATTTTTACTTTAAAAACTGCTGCTTGGTTTTCTGTTGATAAAGAAAAAAATTATCCACATCAATCCACATCAAAAATTTAAAAAAATTTTTTTCACATATGGATAAAAAGTTATCAAGTGGATAATGTTGAAAACTTCCTTCTTGTCCGCTTTTTATATAGAGAAATTTTTATAAATAAAGTAAAGGATTTTAATTTAAAGATTGACAAATGAAAAAAAATAATATATTATAATTTTGTAGTGCCTCTGCATTACATTAATTACACTTGAATAAGAGGTGAAAAAAATGGCTTATACAATTAGTGATGATTGCATTATGTGTGGTGCTTGCGTTGGCGAATGCCCCGTTGATGCGATTTCTGAGGGTGATGGCAAGTATGTTATTGATGCTGATGCTTGCATTGATTGCGGCAGCTGTGCAGGCGCTTGTCCCGTAGACGCTCCTCAGGCATAATAAAATTTAAAATCAAGAAAGAGAGTGCTGCTTCAGTTGTACTCTCTTTTAATTTGGAGTTTATAATGGATAGAAAAATATTTGAAAATGGTATTTTGGAGCTTTCCTTTAATATAAATGAAGAAAAAATAAAAAAGTTTGAAGATTTTTCTAATCTTCTGGTTGAGTGGAATGAAAAAATGAATCTTACTGCAGTTACCGATCCGGAGGGTATTTCAGTAAAGCATTTTTTGGACAGTATTGCTCCTATTGAAGCAGTTGCTTTCAAAGAAAATGCAAAGGTAATTGATGTGGGAACAGGTGCTGGCTTTCCGGGAGTTCCTATAAAAATTGTAAGAGATGATTTGGATATTACTTTTATGGATTCTCTCAATAAAAGAATAAATTTTTTAAAAGAGGTTTCAAAAATGCTTTCCTTTAAAAAAGCAGAATTTGTTCATATGAGAGCAGAGGATGCAGGAAAGGAAAAAAAATACCGTGAAAAATTTGATTATGCTGTATCCCGTGCTGTTGCAAACTTGAAGATTCTTTGTGAATACTGCTTGCCTTTTGTGAAGGTGGGGGGAGCTTTTGCAGCCTTCAAGCAGTTTGAGGTTGATGAAGAAATTGAAGAAGCAAAGGCAATGATAGGGTCCCTGGGCGGAAAAATATCAGAAGTAAAGGAAGTAAAAATTCCTCAGTCTGATATTGTCAGAAAGATTGTTATAATTGAAAAGGTAAAAGAAACACCTGCTCAGTTTCCCAGAAGAGCCAATAAAATAAAGAAATAAAAGAGGAAAAATATGTCATCAGGATTGATTTTTACCGTGATTCTGGCAGGAATAAGTCTTGCTATGGATGCTTTTTCTGTTTCAGTTTCAAACGGTATGTGTATGGAAAAGGTAAAATTTAAGAATGCTCTTAAAATTGGATTGTTTTTCGGTGTTGCTCAGGGAATTATGCCTACAATAGGTTTTTTTGCAGGAATTTTGCTTGAAAATTTGATAAAATCAATCGACCATTGGATTGCATTTTTCATTCTTTCATATATAGGTTTTAGTATGATAAGAGAAGCAAGAAAAAAAATAAAGAATCCCGAAAAAAATGAGTGTAAAATTATTACAACAAAAGAGCTTTTTATGCAGGCTGTTGCCACAAGCATTGATGCGTTGGCGGTTGGAATTACCTTTACGGCATTAAAAAATATAAATATATTTATATCAGCTGCTCTGATTTGTGTTATAACCTTGGTTTTGAGTATAATTGGTGTTTATATAGGAAAAACCGTAGGAAAAATCCTTCGCGAAAGGGCTGAAATTTTTGGCGGTGCAGTTCTTATAATAATAGGAATAAAAATTTTAATAGAACATCTTTTTGGGGTATAAAAATGATATATACATTAACTCTTAATCATTCTATTGATTATATATCGGGAGTTGAAAATCTGTCAATCAGCAAGGTTAACAGAAGAAAGGAAGATAATTATGACCTATATTATAAAAAGTTTTTTTAGAATGCTTGTAAGCTGTATTTTTACTTCAATTATTTTTAATTATTTTTATATACATACGAACCTTGCAGAAAACAGCGGAGCTATGAAGGTTGTTGGAATTTTTTTAATTTTTCTCTTTTGTATGTATAACGGAAAGATCTTCAGGCAGAATTTTGAAGAAATAAATGACGGTCTTGAATATTCGTTTTATCATATCCTTTCTTTGATTATAATGCTTGTTATAATTTTTCTTTTGTCCCTTTTTGTGCAAGAGAGTACTATGAGATGGGCATTTTCGCTGGCAGATATTTTTGGGTTTGTTATTCCTAATATAAATGATATTTTGTCACTGCTTTGCTTCGGCGGACTTAATTTGTTTATAATTTTTGTTGTAACTTTGATTCCTTAGCTTTTAAAAAGGATAAAAATAAAGAAAAAAGAGGATATTAAAATATTATGAAAATTATTTTGAGTGTTTTATGGAGAAGGCTTTTGGAGCTGATTTTGCCGGTTGTAATTTTTTCGGCAGGAGTTACTTTTCTTGATATAAATTCTTATATTTCTTCATCAAGGAATGCTGTGGGAATGGTTTTTATATTCTTGTTTATACTTTATTTTATGTACAACGGCTATCTTCTGTTGGGATGTTATGAGGATTTATATCATCATCAATATTATATATCAAACATTTCGGCGGCAGCCTTGTTTGCCCTAATTTCTTCGGGATTTTATTTTTTTGGAAACAAAGAAGTTTTTAACTGGCTGTTTTCACTTACAAAAACCTTTGCAGTTCTTTCTGACAGAACCTCTGTTTATGGAGCTATGATGATTTTTTATATTTTCATTATTTTAATGATTACTGTTCTTCCTCAGCTGACACCTGAAAGAATAAAAAGAACAGCAAG
>JAZOCL010000060.1:0-6166 GCA_045596485.1 Clostridia bacterium | reverse complement strand
CCACGGTAACAGCACCGCCGCCCGAAGAAACCTCATAAACCTTTTCTTCCATTTCTTCCTGCATCTTCATCATCTGCTCCTGCATCTTTTTTGCCTGCTTGAGCATCTGGTTCATATTTGCGCCGCCCATGGGCATTCCACCGCCTCTCGGAAATCCGCCTTTTGCCATATTAATCAAATCCTTTCTATATGAGTTTTCTGTTTATTCTTCAACAACCGTCATTTTATCGCCAAAAAGCTCCTTTTTTTCGGCAATGTCCAGGACGCTTGCGCCTTGTCCGTCACGGGGTTTGAGACTTCCGGGCTTTGAAACAACAACCCGAAGTGCTGTCCCCTGAATTTTTGAAAACAAGCCCGAAAGATATTGTTTGCCTTCCGGTGTATTAATTTTTTCAAAAGCCAAATCTCCAGTGAGCACAAGCTCAATTTCATCCCCAAAGTAAAGAGCTTTAGCATTGAACAAAAATGTGTAAAGACTCTTGCTTTCGGTTTTGATTGCATTGAGTGCTTCACGCCATTTTGTCCAGCTTGCTGCCTTATCAATATGGGGTGAAGTTTCCTTTGGCAGCTCCTTTGCCAATGTTTCTGCACTCTTCGCCTTTGAAGCTGATTTTTTGATGGTCACACCGCTTGATTTAACTGCTCCAAGCTCTTTTTCGAGCTTTTCGAGCCTTACTTCAAGCTCTGCTATACTTCCGCCCTTTTCGGGTGAACAAAGCTTGACAATCGCCATTTCAACCGCAACACTCGGAGCCGACATCTTTTTTGCCTGAAGCAAAAAGTCACCCAAAAGAGAAATTATTGAAATCAGTCTGTCAACCGAGTATTTTTCTGACTGTGCTATATATTTTTCAATTACTTCATCTGTTTTTTCCAGTATGTCGTTTGGGGTATTTGTTGACTTGCAAATCATCAGAGCTCTGAAATGAGCAATCATTTCTTCAATGAAGTCGGGAGCTTCTTTGCCTTTTTTCAGAAAACTGTCTGCATCGTTGAGCGCCGATTTTGAATCAAAATTTGCAATGCTGTCTGCAATGGAGAACAAAACTCTTCGGTCGGCAACTCCAACAATGTCAACAACATCATCATATCGCAGCTCGTCCTTTGCAAAAGCAACACATTGGTCAAGAATACTGAGCCCGTCACGCATTGAACCGTCGGCAAGCTCTGCTACAAGCTCAAGAGCATCGGGAGTAATTGAAATTTCTTCTGCTTTTACAATTTTGTTCAGCCGTCTTTCGATGTCTTCAAGACCAATTCGCCTGAAGTCAAACCTCTGGCAACGTGAGTGAATTGTTGCAGGAATTTTGTGAGGTTCGGTGGTTGCCAGAATAAATATAACGTGTCCCGGAGGCTCTTCAAGGGTTTTAAGAAGGGCATTGAAGGCTTCGGTTGTGAGCATATGTGCCTCGTCGATGATATAAACCTTGAATTTACACCCTGTTGGGCTGTAAATTACCTCATCACGTATTTCGCGGATGTTGTCAATACCGCTGTTGCTGGCAGCGTCCATCTCATATACGTCAAGAATACTTCCGTAGAGAATTCCTTTGCAGGTTTCACACTCGTTGCATGGATTTCCGTCCTGAGAATTTGTGCAGTTAACCGCACGTGAAAAAATCTTTGCAGAAGACGTCTTGCCTGTTCCTCTTGTTCCGCAAAACAAATATGCATGAGCAATACGCCCTGTTTTTATTCCGTTTTTCAAGGTTTCGGACACATGATCCTGACCCACAACATCTTCAAAAACCAAGGGCCTCCATTTTCGGTAAAGCGCCTGATATTTCTCTGCCATTTGTTTCACCTCATAGTAACGTAAATTACATAATAAAAGCTATGTGCTTGAGTTTGAAGCAAAAATACCTCCGTTACTTAACCGGTATGCTCAAACCCGGCACCCCTGCGGCACATCAAAAAGAACTGCTTAACGCTGCTGCATTCCTGCCCTGACGTGGTTCACAGGTTTCAATTGCGCAGGACCGAATCGTCAACGCCGACCAAAATTAAGGCAGACAAGACGAATTTTGCCCCTCAGCTCAAGTTTTCATCCCCACTGCAGCGGATTGTGGGTTACAAGGTACCGCTAACACCCCGATTTAACATAGCCGAATTATTATATCACACAAAGATATTGATGTCAAGGTCTCCTACCTTCTCCTATAACTTTTTATTTCTGTAGTTGTCAAACATATGTTACATCAACAGCAAAAAATAATATATAGTTTTCCTTAAACCCCATAGCTAACCACAAAAGCAAATTAGGAGGAATGTCAATAGTGCGTAGCATTCATCTTGCTATTTACATTCCGAGGAATTTGCTTTATCCTTGTATATGGGGTGTTTACCTGTTGTTTTGTATTCTTTCCATACTTCCATCGGTGAAAGATAATCATATTTTCGCTGATACATATTTTGATATTTTCTCAACCATACTTTACCTTGTGCTCTAAGGTCTTCCAAACTGTAGAAGCCAAGATGTGAATAAAAGAATTTATCATCTGTTCTATGGCTGCGTTCAACTCTTCCATTATGCCACGGCGTTGCAGGTTTAGTTAATTTGTGTTCTATTCCTTCTCTTAAAAGATACCTATCTAACATTGAAATAGCTTTTGTATTTACATATCTGTTGGTAAACTCTCTGCCATTATCTGTTTGTATCATCTTTATTTCAAACGGTAAATATTTTCTTGCTCGTTTTACGAAATCAACTGCATTACAACCATCTTTGCTATTATACCAATACAAATACCTTAAACTCGTTGCCTCATCTATCATTGTATACTGGTAAAACTTTTCTCCTTGTTCTCTTAAAAATTCAGGCACACATTCTGTCGGAACGTATTTAATATCCATCTGTATTTTTTCTCCCGGTACTGTTGCTCCGTGATACTCTTTATTCGCTTTTTTGCGTTTTTTCTTTTCAGGTTTAAAGATTAATTTCTCTCTGCGCAACACATTGAATACAGTTTCTCTGCATCTTGTATATCCGTGTTCTCTTTTTAATTTCCCATACAGATAATCTAATCCAAATTCCTTGTTTTTGTGCCATAAATCTACTATCAACTTCACTTCTTCCGCTGTACTCTGATTCGGATGGCTTTTTGGTCTACGTGAATAATCTTTCAGCGAAGCTTTTGTTCCATCATATCTTTTTAACCACCTGTCGATACTCGGTCTACTTGCTCCATAAAGCTCATACGCTTTCATCTTTCCATATTTCAATGCATATTCACAAATTTTCTTGCGTCTTGCCGTTGTATATGTTATACTCATTATGCAACAACCTTCTTTCGTGATTTTTTGTTTTTGTGGTGAAAACTATTATATCACTTTTTTAGGTTGTTGTCTTTTTTTATTGTAACATATCTATTTTAACAGAACACCTACCTTCTCCCTATAACTTTATCTTCTGTGGAATAATTTTTTTGTTGAAAATTAGCATAAAAACAGCACTGCATACAAAATAGGCAGTGCTGCTATAACGAGTGTTCTCTAGTGAAACAGCGTTATCACGCTGTTTCAGTGTAGCAAAGCATTTGCTACTTCGAAAATTGTTTAAAAAACAATTTTCTAGAACCTCGTTGCAATGAAGTATCGGGAAATTGCATCGCAATTTCCTCGTCAAAATAACATTTTGACGAGAAAAAACGTGTTTAACGTTTTTTCCTAAGATACCTTCATTATAACAGATATCTGTAGAAAAACAATGATGTATCATTGTTTTCCGTTCAAAGCATAGCTTTGTGTGTAAATTTGTTTTACAAATTTACACAGATTCCGTTGCAACGATTATTTCTTTCGCCCAACTTTGATTCCATATATGACACTTATAGCAGCATAAGTTTAGATTTTTTTCTAAACACCTATCTAATAGATACTACGGACTACAGAGAAGCCCTCTCGGCTCTAGCCTCTGTCAGCGCAGAACGATTGCTATCGGCATTTTGCGTCATTTAGCCAACAAGGACATCTCTGCAGTTTTATAAAAAAATCCACAGAAAAATGAGTTATAGCTACCTTCTTTAACTTTCTCTCTTTCCGTTATTTCAGGATATAAAGCAATTTTTCATTTGACTATATTTCACCCTAGTGATATAATAAGTTTAATTTTTCTCCGAAAGGTGATATTTGCATAATGAAAAAGCTATTACTTACAATTCCCACACTTTTGGGAACAGAACAAATTGTCGCAAATGAAGTAAGACATCTGGGCTACGAAACAACCGAAGTTAAAGACGGCAGCGTTACCTTTGAGGGCGATGCTGAAGCCATATGTCTTGCAAATATAAATCTGCGCAGTGCAGAACGTATAACGATAAGAATTGCCGAGTTCAAGGCAACCACCTTTGATGAGCTCTTTGAAAAAGTGAAGAGAATCAACTGGGAAAGTATTATTGAGGCTGATGCTGCCTTCCCCGTGAAGGGTCACTCCCTGAAATCAGCTCTACACAGCGTTCCTGACTGTCAAAAAATCATCAAAAAAGCCATAGTAGACCGACTTTCTGCCCACTATGGAATAACACGCTTTGAAGAGACGGGACCGCTTTATCCCATTCAATTTTCACTCATTAAGGATGTTGCTACAATCTATATTGACACCAGCGGAGAAAATCTCTATAAACGCGGCTACCGTGAAAAAAGTGTACTTGCCCCTATGCGCGAAACCCTGGCATACTCAATGATTGACCTGAGCTTTTGGCGGGGTGACAGAATTTTTCTTGACCCCTTCTGCGGAAGCGGAACGCTCCCCATCGAGGCTGCACTCTATGCCTGCGGCATTGCGCCCGGAATAAAGCGCAGATTTGTTGCCGAAACCTGGCGCAATCATATTCCAAAGGAGATGTGGAAGGACGCCCGTGATGAAGCCAAGGACAATGCACGTCCCGACACAAAAACGTTGATTTATGCATCTGATATTGACCCCAAGGCAATTGCAATTGCAAAAAAGAATGCCGAAAATGCAGGCGTTGCCGACAAAATAAAGTTCAGCGTCTGCGATATGGCAAAGCTCACTCCCTTCAAGGATAAAGGTGTTATCATCTGCAACCCGCCCTACGGCGAAAGACTTCTTGATGCAAAGCTATGTGAAAAACTTTACCGCACAATGGGCAGAAAGTTTGGCGAATATCCGCAAGCGAAAAAGTTTATTCTCACCTCACACGAAAGGTTCGAGCCTCTTTTCGGCACCTTTGCCGACAAACGCCGCAAGGTATACAACGGTATGCTTAAATGCTACATCTATCAGTATTTCAAATAAAAGAGCAACAAAATTCGGTGAGTCGGACGGCAGAGAAATAATTTGCTTCAGACTATAAAACAAATCGGGTATAACAGCCGAAAATCTCAACTTCGGCAAAATTTTGCAAGACTTTGTTTTGACAGTATTGATCTTCATACCACACAAGTTTTTTACTCCAACTATTGACAAAGAGACGCCAATGAACAAAGACATCCAAAGGATGTCTTTGTTCTGGCTTTCACTTTCGTAATAGATGCAAGCACCTTACCTCTTCACTGGAAATGACAATTTTAGAGAAGAGTGAAGAGAGAATAGAGAATAGTGAATAGATAAGAGTACAAAAAGAAACGACAACTTTCTTGTGGAAAGTTGTCGTTTCTTTTTTGGAAAGCCAAACCATAGAGATATTTTAGCTTTAATGATTTGACAACTCCGTTGTCATGAATTGGTTTCACCATGAATTGTTGCTATCGCAACATGAATTGAATTGCCTTTTAATGCACCGATAGATACAATTCATGAGCCGTAGGCTCAATTCATGAAATCGCAAGATTTAAATTGGTGCCGTAAGGCAATTCATTGAAAAAAGCACCGACAAAGTCGATGCTTTTTTCTGGTGACTCCGAGGGGAATCGAACCCCTGTTACCGCCGTGAAAGGGCGGTGTCTTGACCGCTTGACCACGGAGCCATGTGGCTCCCCCTGCTGGGCTTGAACCAGCGACATCATGATTAACAGTCATGCGCTCTACCGACTGAGCTAAGGAGGAATATGAATGAAATGAATATTCCCACTTAGCGAGGTCGGTGAGCCGACATGATGCTAAGGAGGAATATGTGCTTGCGCATATTCCTCCTTAGCTCGGTCGGTGAACCGACATGAGCGAGTTTGGAATACAGGCAAACCATTTTCACACTCTTTCGAGTGA
>JAZOCL010000059.1:0-6313 GCA_045596485.1 Clostridia bacterium | reverse complement strand
GCTATCAAGGATATGAAATAAATCCATTACAAAAACTAAAGGGGCTGTTTAAAAACGATGTTTTTAAACAGCCCTACAATTTGGGGATAGGTAAAATTGATTCGGAACGCACAAACTGAGACAAAGCCGCGGCTTTGGGGTACCCGAAGGTGTACTGGTGTACACCGAGTGGCGAAGTTTGTGTGTAGCAAAAAGTCTCAAGAAAGCAGAAAAATTGCATCTTTGATGCAATTTTTCAACATTATCAATTGATTTTATGCTAGGTAAAGTCCTACATCCTTTGATTTCCCCGACTTTTTGCGGTCCGGACTATTTTAACATCCCCTTTTTTGTTGGTGACTTTAGGTATTAAAACACGGCCCAGCATTACAAATTGCAATGCTGGGCTCATCCAAATTTTATTTTCCCATATTAACTGTGGCTTTTCTGATTACCAATGGTTCAACAGGAACAGCCATTTCCCCTAAAGAATTCAGAGTTTTTTTAACCTTCACAAACTCCTCGACAACATTCATTCCGTAGATAACCTTTCCGAATGCTGCGTAATTTCCGTCAAGGAACGATGCATCGTCATAGCATATAAAGAACTGGCTCGATGCGCTGTCGGGATGCTGGCTACGTGCCATTGAAATCACGCCCTTTGTATGGCTAAGGGTATTTTGTTCATAGCCGTTTGCCGCAAACTCACCAAAAATGTTGCTTCCGCTTCCGCCTGTGCCGTCACCCTCGGGGTCTCCGCCCTGAGCCACAAAGCCCTCAACAACTCTGTGGAAGGTGAGTCCATCATAAAAGCCATCCTTAACCAATGCCACAAAATTTGCAACCGTCTGGGGAGCATATTCGGGATAAAGCTCAATCATAAACTTTTTGCCGTTTTCCATCATTATGGTCACAACAGGATGTCCTTCGGGGATTTCTTCGTAGGTCTTTAGAGACGCCTCAATCTGCTGCTCATAATCCTCCATCTTTTGGTTTGACCTGTCAATCAATCCCTGAATAAGATCACCCACACGGTTCACAATCACAACCGCCTCGGCACGGGTTCCATTCTTTCCTGGATTAATATTTCCATTTTCGTCCCCTGTCATAATTCCAAGATAAAACGCATTTTTAATTCTTTCAACAACCCCCGCAGGATATGCTTTTTCGGTGGGCTCAGCATCGGTAAAGGTTTTGCCCTGATCTCCACCCACTACATTGCAAACATTCTTTATATATTCGCTGACCAGATAAGACATTTCCCATCTTTCAATGGGCAAATCAAAGCTCTCGGCACTCATTTTCCCCGGGATAATCCCGCCCACCTTTGATTCTTCACCAAGAGGGGAATAAATATTTTCTAAAGCAAAGTTATAGTACATCGACGCCCAATGTGTTCCGTCTGCATAGCTCGAAGGAACATAGGTTTCTGCCTTTGTGCATACAAGGGCTGTAAGCATCTTCAAAAATTCCGCTCTTGAAATGCTTCTGTCGGGACGAAAGCTTCCGTCAGGATTGCCGTTCACCGACTTGTTCTGATATGCCTCTTCAATTTCTACCTCTGCCCAATGCCCCGCCACATCCGAAAAAGGATGTGCAAACACAGTCATGCTGCAAAAAATTGCAAGTGCAAGTATTAAAGAAATTAGCTTTTTCATAATCTCGCTCCTTATAAACTCTCAAGAAACATTTTCAGCTTTTTCGCAATGAGAACATTTCCCTCATCGTTGGGATGAAGTCCGTCGGGACAAAACATCTCCTTCTGAACGGGGACATCAGGACAAACGCCAAGGTTAGCAAACAAATCGAGAACAGGGATTGAATAATACTCCGCAACCTCCTTGATGGCGTGAACATAATCTCTCAGGCTCTGTTCTCTGCCGGTTTTTTTGTCGTATCCGTTGCTGCGGTGCATTGGTGTCATAAAAACTACCTGCTTGCCGGGATGCTGTTCAAGCAGTGCCTTCATCAGAAAATGGCAGGCACCGTAAAAGGTATCGGGTGTTCTGTCTGAAAACTCGCCAAATGGTGCGTCACCATGACCGTAATCATTTGTTCCGCCAAACACAACCACTATATCTGCATCCCTATCCATCTGATCATAACGCTGACAAAAGGACAGCGCGTCAACTTCAATCTCTTGCTTCTGCTGATTTGCAATTCTTGTACCGCCAATGCCATAATTGCTGATTTCTCGCAGCTTTACCATTTTTTTGATAAGCTCGGGGTATCCCGCCTCAATAGACGAGGTTCCCACGCCTTCAGTAATGCTGTCGCCCAAAAAGTTTATTTTCTTTCCTTCCAGATTCATTGCTTTCTCTCCTGTCTTTGACTAAATCTTCGGGAGGGCACAAAACCCTCCCAAAAAACATTATTCAACAATTGTTACGCTCTTCATCACGATGGGTTCAACTGGTGATGCAAGCTCGCCCATAGAGTTGTAGGTTCTTTCAACATCCAAAAATGCGTCAACAACCTCCATGCCCTCGATAACCTTACCGAATGCCGCATAGCTTCCGTCAAGGAAAGATGCATCGTCATAGCAGATAAAGAACTGGCTCGATGCGCTGTCGGGATGCTGGCTGCGTGCCATTGAAATCACGCCTCTTGTATGTGACAGCGTGTTGCCCTCAAAGCCGTTTGAAGCAAATTCACCGGGAATTTCAACGCCGCTGCCGCCCATTCCTGTGCCTTCTGGGTCACCGCCCTGAGCCATAAATCCGTCAACAACTCTATGGAAGCCCACGCCGTCATAAAATCCGTCTGTAACCAAATCCACAAAGTTCTGAACCGTCTGGGGTGCGTATTCGGGATAAAGCTCAAGCACGAACTCGCCGCCGTTTTCCATTTCAACCAATACCTTCACATTTTCTGTCATAACATTTTCCTCCTGCTTGTCACTTGAGTTTGATGCCACCTGATTCTGCTGAGAGCCGTTTGCTTCGCCGCTTGTGGTGAAGCTTTCTTCGCCTGTTTTGAAGCCGCCGGTTGCACCGATTACAAAAAGCGCAATTGCAGCTGCAGCAGCAACACCCCCGGCTATCCACGACCAAATAGCTTTTTTGTTAGATTTATTTGATTTTTTATTATTTGCCATATTCATTCTCCTAAGCTTAATTTTGCGGAGCTTGTCCGCCAGAATGTTTTGCATCTAATATATAATTGTAATTGTTAGCGCAAAATTTGTCAATACTATGAATGTTACATTTTTGTGAAAATTATTTTTTAAGTATTGTTTTTAAAAGAAATTTATGGTAAGATGATATATGTATTGTTACTTAAATACGAAAATGTCTCCGCATCCCCTTGCGGCAGTTCACATCAAATTTAATTTTAGGAGGCGATCCCTTGAAAAAATACTTACGAGGATTAGGTTTCTATGTGGTTCTGTTCTTGATAATTCTCACCATTTTTGTTATGACATCAATGCCCGAAACCACAACAAAATACGTATATTCTGACCTTTTGACTATGATTGAAGACGAAAAGGTTGCCGAAATGCAGGTTGTGGACCCGATTGTATACGCAACCCTGAGCGACGGTACTCAGATTGAGGTTTCAACCCCGGGCTACACCGTGCTTTATCTCAGCGTTGGCGACGAAATCGACCGACAGATTGCCGCAGGCACTTTAAAGATAGATACTCCCGAGCCTGTGTCACCCCCATGGTGGCTCAGCATTCTGCCCTCTCTGGGTCTCATTGTAATTATGATTGTTTTCTGGGTAATCTTTATGAGACAGTCCCAGGGCGGCGGCAAGGGCGGCGTTATGTCCTTTGGCAAGTCCCACGCAAAAGCCTCAACAAACGATAAAAACAAAAAGACCTTTGATGACGTGGCAGGCGAGGACGAAGAAAAAGAAGAGCTTCAGGAGATTGTTGATTTTCTCAAGAATCCCCAGAGATTCCGCGAGCTTGGAGCGAGAATTCCCAAAGGCGTTCTGCTTGTAGGTCCTCCCGGAACTGGTAAAACCCTTCTTGCCAAAGCTGTTGCCGGTGAAGCAGGTGTTCCCTTCTTTTCAATCTCAGGCTCAGACTTTGTTGAAATGTTTGTGGGTGTTGGTGCTTCACGTGTCCGTGACCTTTTTGAACAGGCAAAGAAGTGTGCTCCCGCCATTATCTTTATTGACGAAATTGACGCCGTAGGTCGTCAGAGAGGCGCTGGTCTCGGCGGCGGTCACGACGAAAGAGAACAGACACTCAACCAGCTTCTGGTTGAAATGGACGGCTTCGGTGTGAACGAAGGCGTAATCGTAATTGCAGCAACAAACCGTCCCGACATTCTTGACAGCGCACTTCTCCGTCCCGGACGCTTCGACCGTCAGGTTTTGGTTGACGTTCCCGACGTAAAGGGCAGAGAAGCCATTCTCAAGGTTCACGCAAAGGGCAAGCCCTTTGCAGCCGATGTTGAGCTTGATGTTCTTGCAAAAGAAACTGTTGGCTTCACAGGCGCCGACCTCGAAAACCTTATGAACGAAGCAGCGCTCCGTGCAGCAAGATTCGGTGCAAAGGAAATCACTATGTTCGACCTTGAAGAATCCATTATGAAGGTTCTTGCGGGTCCCGAAAAGAAAACCCGAAAAATCACCGAAAAGGATAAAAAAATTACCGCTTATCACGAAGCAGGTCACGCTGTTGTTCAAAAATTGCTGCCCACTCAGGACAGAGTTCAGCAAATTTCAATCATCCCCCGAGGCAGAGCCGCAGGCTATACTATGTCGCTCCCCAGAGATGATTCCTCCCATATGTCAAAGACCGAAATGCTTGAAACAATCATTTCTCTCCTTGGCGGTCGTGTTGCTGAAGAGCTGTTTCTTGAAGACATCTGCACAGGGGCTTCAAACGACATTGAGCGTGCGACCTCAATCGCAAAGAATATGGTTGTGAAATACGGTATGAGCGAGGCTCTGGGCACACGAAGCTTTGCAAGCAGCAACGACGAAGTTTTCATCGGTCGTGACTTCGGTCACACCCAAAACTATAGCGAAGACATTGCAGCAAAGATTGATGCCGAAATCAAGCGTATCATTGACGAATGCTATGCCCGCTGCAAAGAGATTCTCAAAGAACAGGCAGACAAGGTTGAAGCAACTGTTGCTCTTCTTCTTGAAAAAGAAAAAATTAATGATGATGAGTTCAACGCTCTGTTTGCAAAACCCATAGCCACTCCTGAGACTGTCACTGCAGATACTACATCTCCTGAAGAGGAAACTGCGGCTACTTCTGAAGCCGACAAAACTGAAGAATAAACACCAACGAGAAATCTGCCTGTGCGGATTTCTCGTTTAATATATCACTCACTTAAATCAAACGGAGAAAGCTATGAAAAAATTTTTTCAAATCAAATGCCCTGCAAAAATCAATCTTTCACTTGATGTTGTGAACCGACGTGAGGACGGCTATCATAATCTCTCAATGATTATGCAGGAGGTGGGACTTTTTGACACTATCAGCTTTGAGCTTGAGGACGGAAATGAAATTATTCTTACCTCAAACGACCCTGATGTTCCCACCGATGACCGCAACTTAATCGTAAAGGCAGCAAGGCTGTTTTTCGAAAAAACCGGCATATGCGCATCAGCAAGAATTCATCTTGACAAAAAAATCCCTTCGGGCGCCGGTCTCGGCGGTGGCTCATCAGACGCTGCAGGAACACTGAAAGGGCTGAATAACGCCTTTGACAATCCCATTTCACCCGAAGAGCTTGCCCTTATGGCAATGCATTTGGGCGCAGATGTACCATTCTTTCTTTATGGTGGCTGTATGCTTGCCGAAGGAATCGGCGAAAAACTGACCCCCATATCCCCTCTCAAAAATACACACATTCTTTTGGCAAAGCCTCCTGTTTTTGTGTCCACCGCCTATGTTTTCAAAAATCTCATCCTTGATAACACAACAGTTCATCCCAATACCAAAAGGGTTGTCGAAGCTCTTGAAAGCGGTAACCTTGACCTTCTGGCAGCCTCCTGCGGAAATGTCCTTGAAACCGTTACCACAAAGGAATATCCTGAAATCGAAGAATATAAAAGGATAATGCTTGATATGGGTGCTGCATATTCCCTAATGAGCGGTAGCGGCTCTACCGTCTTCGGTGTTTTTAAAGACGCTTCCTCAGCAAAGGCTGCTCTAGAAAAATTTAAAACACTCACCAAAGACACCTATCTCGTATAAACTGCACAAAACGAGCCTGAGCATTGAACCGACCCCCAAAAGTTAGACCAAAAATCTAACGATTGGGAGGTCGGTTTTTTCGTGGCAAAATATAGTTGTGAATTTAAATTAAAATTGGTACAAGAGTATTTGAATGGCAAAGGTAGTTATGATCACCTTGCAAAA